>NZ_PDEL01000005.1:0-332118 GCF_002556465.1 Klebsiella sp. MBT K-1
ATTGGTGGGTCGTGCAGGATTCGAACCTGCGACCAATTGATTAAAAGTCAACTGCTCTACCAACTGAGCTAACGACCCGAAGTGGTGGGTGATGACGGGATCGAACCGCCGACCCCCTCCTTGTAAGGGAGGTGCTCTCCCAGCTGAGCTAATCACCCACTTCTCAATTTCTTGCTACACGGCGGAGACTACGTAAAGTAGTTGGTGGGTGATGACGGGTTCGAACCGCCGACCCCCTCCTTGTAAGGGAGGTGCTCTCCCAGCTGAGCTAATCACCCCCGCTGTGTGGAGTCGCATTATAGGGAGAGTTGGAAATGAGTCAACGCCTTTTCTAAATAATTTGTTTGTTCGTCGTAAAATTAAACAAAACGATCGCAATGTCATCTGTGGCGCATGATTTATAAACAAAAAGGGGAAAGCGTGACGTTGAAACGGTAACAACATTGAGGAATCAGCCCACGGTGTTAGAATATTCCCCCATAAAATCTAACGAACGCTGCCGCGTGTCGGCACCTTTATCAAACGTAAGGCCACTTCATGAAAATCAAAACTCGCTTCGCGCCCAGCCCGACAGGCTATCTGCACGTTGGCGGCGCGCGTACTGCTCTCTATTCCTGGCTTTTTGCACGTAACCACGGCGGTGAGTTTGTGCTGCGTATTGAAGACACCGATCTCGAGCGCTCAACGCCGGAGGCCATTGAAGCCATCATGGATGGTATGAACTGGCTGAGCCTGGAATGGGATGAGGGTCCGTACTTCCAGACCAAGCGTTTTGATCGCTACAACGCCGTCATTGATGAAATGCTGCAGGCGGGCACGGCCTATAAATGCTACTGCTCCAAAGAGCGCCTGGAAGCACTGCGTGAAGAACAGATGGCGAAAGGTGAAAAGCCGCGCTACGACGGTCGCTGCCGCCATGGCCACGAGCATCATGCTGACGACGAACCTTGCGTTGTCCGTTTTGCCAACCCGGAAGAGGGTTCCGTTGTTTTTGACGACCAGATCCGCGGTCCGATCGAATTCAGCAACCAGGAGCTGGACGATCTGATTATCCGTCGTACCGACGGTTCCCCGACCTACAACTTTTGCGTGGTGGTTGACGACTGGGATATGGAGATCACCCACGTTATCCGTGGCGAAGACCATATCAACAACACCCCGCGCCAGATTAACATCCTGAAAGCGCTGAATGCGCCGGTGCCGGTTTACGCCCACGTCTCGATGATTAACGGCGACGATGGTAAAAAACTCTCCAAGCGTCACGGCGCGGTCAGCGTTATGCAGTATCGCGACGACGGCTACCTGCCGGAAGCGCTGCTGAACTATCTGGTGCGTCTGGGATGGTCCAGCGGCGACCAGGAGATTTTCTCTCGCGAAGAGATGATTAAACTGTTCAGTCTGGGCGCGGTGAGCAAATCTGCCAGCGCGTTCAACACGGAAAAGCTGCAGTGGCTGAACCACCACTATATCAATTCGCTGGCCCCGGAATATGTGGCAACGCATTTACAGTGGCACATTGAGCAGGAAAATATCGACACCCGTAACGGGCCTCAGCTGGCTGAACTGGTGAAACTGCTGGGCGAACGTTGCAAAACGCTTAAAGAGATGGCGGCGAGCTGCCGCTATTTCTATGAAGATTTCGCCGAGTTTGATGCCGATGCGGCGAAAAAACATCTGCGTCCGGTTGCCCGCCAGCCGCTGGAAATGGTGCGCGACAAATTAGCCGCCATGAGTGACTGGACGGCCGAAAACGTCCACCACGCGATTCAGGCGACGGCCGATGAGCTGGAAGTGGGAATGGGAAAAGTGGGGATGCCGCTGCGCGTCGCGGTGACCGGTGCAGGCCAGTCTCCGGCGCTTGATGTCACCGTGCATGCAATCGGTAAGTCACGTAGCGTAGAACGAATCAATAAAGCGCTGGCCTTTATTGCTGAACGGGAAAGTCAACAATCCTGATAGTAATATCGGGATTTATAAAACGGTGGGGCAAGCTAACCCCGCCGTTTTTTTTGCCTATTTTTTAGCATCAGCAATACCCAGTCGGGATAGAAACCCGCTGATCCCTTCGCGGGCAAGAAGATCGCGCAGGTGCAACTGCTCTGCGGGGGTCATCAGGTGCATGGTCTCGACAATCTGGCGCCAGATCGTATCAGCATCATTCACAAAGTATTTAACGACTGGTTCCGCCAGCTGGTTATCAAGGGTTAAATGGCGCAGCGCCGGGATATTTGCCAGGAAATCGATTACCGCTTTGTCGATGACAATCACGCGAGCGCGCCCGCCTTTCACACCGGGTATGGCTTCCGTCCGCCAGTTTTGCTCTCTGGCCCAACGGTTAATGGTTTGCCGGGCGAGATTAAGGCACTCGGCAAGCTCCGCTGGCGTCATTTTTTCTTTGAGTTTCATCATGATTTCACCGATCGCGGATACCCAGTCGGTTGAGTAGCCCGGTGATCCCCTCGCGTAGCAACAGCGACATAAACAGCTTTTGCTCACCCGGCGTCATCTCTTTACATAGCGTAAGCAGCAGAGATTCCAGATCGTTATCCGTTGCGGAATAGGGGACGGGGTTTTCGGCCACGCGCTGTGCGCTGCGGATAAACTCGCGAACCTGCTCATTAACGTGTACGAGGCGCGCTTTACCGCCCTGTACGCCGGGTCGTGGGGAAGTTTGCCATCCCTCTTTGCGTACCCATTTGTTAATCGTTTGCCGACTGAAGCCAGTCAGATGCGCTATTTCTTCAGGTGTCATTCGTTCCTTGAGCATACTATTTCCTGAGTAAATATGTGGGAATTAGTTGCACATGTTATAGCATCCTTTTAAAGGAAAGCGTGACATGTTTAGCTTCTGGCTGCGATAAGGCTCGCAATGTCAGCCGTTTGCCTGCTTTTTCAGCGATCAAATAGCTGGGATTGATTTTGCCGTTGACACCTGGCGAAGGAATTCATATTATGCCGCCCGTCAACACGACACGCTTTACGTTACGGGGCTATAGCTCAGCTGGGAGAGCGCTTGCATGGCATGCAAGAGGTCAGCGGTTCGATCCCGCTTAGCTCCACCAAATTCGGAACCCTCGCTACGGCGGGGGTTTTTTGTTTGTCTGCTGGAGGAAATGTAAAGCATTCTTTGAATAAGTCAGCAAACCTCTGCGTTAAGTAATTTCAGATTTTTTCACTATTTAAAATCTTGCCTGCCTTTATTAAGCAACATAATATCTGTTGCCTAAATATATTTATTGCAGCCGGAGTTTTAATTAACAATAATGATTGATCATCTTAACATTAAGATCAAAAAAACTCTGCTGGCTCTCCTGGTCTGCCTTATCGCAATTCCGCTGTCCCGATTTATTTCGCCGCAAACCATTATTGACGGAAATCAAATTTATTTGGCATGGTTACCGCTGAGCTTAATGTATTCGGTGCTTTTTATTTTTGGCCGATACGCCGTTGCGCCATTGATAATCGCGTTTGCGATCACCAACGCCTGGATAATCGATCTGACGCTAGCCCAGGCGCTGATCCTGCTATTCTGCCAGCTCTTTTCGGTTTTCGTCTCCTGCGCTATTGTCCGCTTTCAGCTTGGAAGGCGCTGGCGCGCCGGGCTGACGGCAAAACATATGGGCGCGAGGATTTTTTGGGGAGGCTTTTTCGCTCCCCTCCTGTTGAAGGTCACTATGTACATGGCGGGGCGTTTTTTTTCGTTTCCGCTGGCGATCTCCAGCTATTTCGGCAATATGTCAGTTATTTACACCATTATCGATATACAAAGCCTGATTAGCGCCGCATTAATTTTTACGACATTCTTTTATTATCCGTTGCGGATGATTATCAGTCCGCATTATGCGCGAGCATTCTGGCGCAATCTTTGTCACGCGTGGCGGACGCGCGAGCAGCGGGTATTTACGTTGTATTGGTTTGTGGCCCTGGCGGCAATATTACTGGTGCTGTGTACGCCTTATGATTCTGTTTTTATTGCCGGTTATTTAGTCCCGCTTATTTTCATTTTATACTTCATTGGTATTAGCCGCCTGGGACATACGCTGATTCGCATTTCATGGTCCGTTTCCGCCTTTTTACTCGTGGCGTATAACCAGAATTTTTTACATGGGGTACAAACTGAATATTCACTATCATTTGTTCTTTCAGTACTAATTTGTTTCACTATCTGCCTGTTTTATATGGCGGATATCTATGCTCGCAGTGAAAGAATGAAGCTCAGGTGGCGAGATCAGGCGGAAGAAGATCCGCTAACCGGTTTACCGAATCTACGCGCGCTGGAGAGCCACCTGCAGCGAAACCCTGCTGTTGCCATCAGCAGCCTGCGTATTCAGAATCTGGATTTTCTGAGTCGTCATTACGGCATGATGATGAGAGTAGAGAGCAAAAGGCAGATTGCCCGCAAACTACAGCCGCTATTGGCTCAGGGAGAGCGCATATATCAGCTCCCCGGCAGCGAGCTGTTGCTGGTGCTTAATGGCCCGGAGCCAGAGGCGCGTTTAAATCATATTGTTTCCACGCTTAACCATAAAAAGTTTAGCTGGAACAACCAGGCGTTGGATCTGGAATTTGGCGCATCATGGGGCGGCTACGGCGGTAAAGAATCCGAGCTTCATCCGATGCTCGGTCAGCTTAGCTGGTTATCGGAGCAGGCCGGGGCGGGGCGGCGCGTATTAGCGCTGGACGCGGCGCAAGAGCAGATATCCGATCAAACAAGCGAACAGGTACGGCTGCTGGCGAAAATTAAACAGGCGCTTAGCGAGCGTGGAGTGGTGCTGTACGCCCAGCCTATCCGGAATGCCTGCGGAGAAGGGTACTATGAGATACTTAGCCGTATGCGCTGCGGTAATACCATCATTACGCCCGATAGGTTTATTCCACTGATTGCGCAATTTAACCTGAGCCAGCGTTTTGATATGCAGGTACTGGAAACGCTGTTTAGTTCGCTCAAAAACCACCACGGTCGGCATTTCTCCGTTAACCTGCTGCCCTATACGCTGATGCAAAAGGATAGCGCGGCGCAAATCATCGCTCTGTTTAAACGCCATAACCTGTCGGCAGAGGCGATAACGATTGAGGTTACCGAGGAGCAGGCATTTTCCGATGTTGAGACCAGCATGCATAACATCCAGCTGCTGCGAGATTTCGGCTGCGGCATCGCGATTGATGACTTTGGTACCGGCTACGCTAACTACGAGCGCCTGAAAAGCCTGCAGGCCGATATCCTGAAAATTGACGGCTGCTTCGTGCGTGATATCGAGACCGATCCGCTGGATGCCATTATGGTCAAATCTATTATTGAAATGGCCAAGGTTAAGAAAATGAAGGTGGTGGCGGAATATGTTGAAACGCCTGAGCAGCGGGAAAAGCTTCTTGAGTTAGGCGTTGATTATTTGCAGGGGTATCTGATCGGTAAGCCGCTGCCGTTGAGCGAACTGCGGACATGAAAAAGCCGGGACTTGCCCGGCTTTCGCTAATTACAGTACCAGCGCGGCGATAGACGCAGAGAGCACGCTCACCAGCGTAGAACCGTACACCAGCTTCAGGCCGAAGCGGGAAACCACGTTACCTTGCTCTTCATTCAATCCTTTAATTGCCCCGGCGATAATACCGATAGAGGAGAAGTTAGCGAAGGAGACCAGGAAGATAGAGATGATGCCTTCCGCACGCGGAGAGAGCGTGGCGGCAACTTTCTGCAGATCCATCATGGCGACGAATTCATTAGAAACCAGTTTGGTGGCCATAATACTCCCTACCTGCAGCGCTTCACCCGCCGGTACGCCCATAACCCAGGCTACCGGATAGAAGATATAGCCGAGGATCCCCTGGAAGGAGATGCTATAGCCGAACCAGCCGGTGACGGTGGCGAACAGGGCGTTCAGCGCGGAAATCAGCGCGATGAAGCCAATCAGCATGGCGGCAACGATAATCGCCACTTTAAAGCCCGCCAGGATGTATTCACCCAGCATCTCGAAGAAGCTTTGGCCTTCATGCAGGTTGGACATCTGCAGGTTTTCTTCGCTTTCGTCGACGCGGTACGGGTTAATCAGCGACAGAACGATAAAGGTGCTGAACATGTTCAGTACCAGCGCCGCGACCACATATTTCGGCTGCAGCATGGTCATGTACGCGCCCACGATAGACATGGAGACGGTAGACATCGCGGTCGCCGCCATGGTGTACATGCGGTTGCGGGACATCTTGCCAAGAATATCTTTATAAGCGATGAAGTTTTCGGACTGGCCCAGAATCAGGGAGCTGACAGCGTTAAAGGATTCCAGCTTGCCCATGCCGTTGATTTTGGACAGTACGGTACCGATAGCGCGAATGACGATAGGCAGAATGCGAATATGCTGCAAAATACCGATCAGCGCGGAAATAAAGACGATCGGGCACAAAACTTTCAGGAAGAAGAACGCCAGACCTTTGTCGTTCATGTTGCCGAAGACGAAATTTGTCCCTTCATTAGCGAAACCGAGGAGTTTTTCAAACATCTCGGAGAAGCCCTTCACAAAACCCAGGCCAATGTCAGAGTTCAGGAAGAACCAGGCCAGCAGCACTTCAATGACCAGCAGCTGAATGACATAACGAATACGAATCTGCTTACGGTTGTGGCTGACCAACAGGGCCAGAATGGCCACCACTACGATCGCGAGAATAAAGTGCAGGACGCGGTCCATATTTGCTCCAAATATGAGGCAGGTTAAATTTCTGTGCACATTCTATGTAACAAGCGCAAAGAAAACGAGAGCTAGCACACACTATTGCAAGGATATGTGACTAATGGCAAAAATAGTGATCAACCATGCATTTTTGTTATGTTACGTAAAGGTTTTAAAAGTTGCTCTCTTGTACTATTCTGGTGATTAATTAAAAGCGTTTATCAGTTCCCCCGGTTTTTCAGTTGCCGACCCGCTATCGTTCCCTCCTATCATAGCAATCATTATCACCATTCCAAATGAACTTGATAATCATTCGCATTTTGATAGCATAAAACATAGCAAAGGCTATATTTCCAGAGGCAGAAAATGACAAACAGTCGCGTTGAGAATAGCAGCGGTCGCGCAGCGCGCAAGATTAAGCTCGCCCTGATGGGGCCGGCGTTCATTGCTGCCATCGGCTATATCGATCCGGGTAACTTCGCCACCAACATCCAGGCCGGCGCCAGCTTTGGCTACCAGCTGCTGTGGGTGGTGGTATGGGCTAACCTGATGGCGATGCTGATTCAGGTGATGTCGGCGAAGCTGGGCATCGCCACCGGAAAAAATCTGGCGGAGCAAATTCGCGACCATTATCCGCGTCCTGTGGTGTGGTTTTACTGGGTGCAGGCCGAAATTATCGCGATGGCGACCGATCTTGCCGAGTTTATTGGCGCGGCTATCGGATTTAAGCTGGTTCTCGGCGTGTCATTGCTGCAGGGCGCGGTGCTGACGGGGATTGCGACGTTTCTGATTCTGATGCTCCAGCGTCGCGGTCAAAAGCCGCTGGAAAAAGTGATTGGCGGGCTACTGCTGTTCGTCGCGGCGGCGTATGTCGTAGAGCTTATCTTCTCTCAGCCCGCGCTGGCGCCGTTAGCGAAAGGGATGCTCGTTCCATCTCTGCCGACCAGCGAGGCGGTGTTTCTTGCCGCCGGGGTGCTGGGAGCGACCATTATGCCGCATGTCATCTATTTACACTCGTCGCTCACTCAGCACCTGCATGGAGGCACGCGCAAAGATCGCTATAACGCCACGCGCTGGGATGTGGCGATTGCCATGACCATTGCTGGTTTTGTCAACCTGGCAATGATGGCGACCGCCGCCGCGGCCTTCCATTTCAACGGCCACACCGGAGTTGCCGACCTCGATCAGGCCTATCTGACGCTTGAACCCTTGCTGAGCCACGCGGCAGCCACCATCTTTGGCCTGAGTCTGATTGCGGCGGGTTTATCTTCTACGGTTGTTGGGACCCTGGCGGGGCAGGTGGTGATGCAGGGCTTTATCCGCTTTCATATCCCGCTGTGGTTTCGTCGGGCGATCACCATGCTGCCGTCGTTTATCGTGATTTTAATGGGCCTGGATCCCACGCGTATTCTGGTGATGAGCCAGGTATTGCTGAGTTTCGGTATTGCCCTCGCGCTGGTGCCGCTGCTGATATTCACCAGCGACTCCCGCCTGATGGGCGATCTGGTCAATTCCCGGTGGGTAAAACTGCTGGGGTGGGCGATTGTCGCAGTCGTTGTGGCGCTTAACGGCTGGCTGATTGTTGGGACGATATTTAGTTAAACGCGACAACGAGAAAGGGAGCCGGATGGCTCCCTTTTACAATGAATATTAATGATGACCGTGGCCGTGGCCATGTCCGCGACCGCCTGGTCCACGACCCCAACCGCCGCGTCGGTCATCACGATCATTCCAGCCTTCACGATAGCCGCGCTCGTAGGCTTTACGTTTATCCCAGCCGCGATGCCAGCCGTTATCGTGACGACGCCAGCGGTTATCGCGCCATTCATAGTGTCGACGCCAATAATCACGGTCGCGCCAGCCGCCACCGTCCCAGTAGTTACCATAATTGTCGCGATCGCCAATTTGTAATTTTATTGATGGCAACAGGGTGATTTCACCAGCATTAGCGACCAATGGCGCTGAAGCCAGAAGCACTGCAGCCAAAATCAGTGACCTGAACATACTCTTCTCCTTCACGATCGGGGCCGTTGTCGGCCTGTTAACCTGATATTACGGGGCGGTAAAGCCCCGTCGTATCGGAGGAACTCCTAAATCGCCAGTGAGAGCACTTTTTGCTAAAGTAACAATGAATTTACACCGCAAGGATCGCGTCGATGGTTGCCCGCTCTTCGGCGCTGAAATGGCGGTTTTCCAGCATGCCAACCGCATCGTCGAGCTGCGAGGTTTTACTGGCGCCAATCAGTACCGAAGTGACTTTCTCATCGCGCAGCACCCAGGCCAGCGCCATCTGCGAAAGCTTCTGTCCGCGGGATTCGGCCAGCGCGTCCAGCTGGCGAACTTTTTCCAGTTTGCTTTCGGTAAGCTGATCCGGTTGCAGGAACCGGCTACCGCTGGCGGCGCGGGAGTCAGCCGGAATGCCGTGCAGGTAACGGTTGGTTAACTGGCCGCCCGCCAGCGGTGAAAACGCTATACTTCCCACCCCCGAGGTGTGCAGGAAATCCAGTAATCCCTCTTCGACCCAGCGTTCAAACATCGAATATTTTGGCTGATGAATCAGGCACGGCGTGCCGAGATCGTTAAGGATGTTGACGGCTTGCCGGGCCTGTTCGAGCGGATAATTAGACAAGCCGACGTACAGCGCCTTGCCCTGGCGGACGATGTGGTCCAGCGCGCGCATGGTTTCCAGCAGCGGCGTTTCGGGGTCAGGGCGGTGGTGGTAGAAAATGTCGATATAGTCCAGGCCCATTCGTTTAAGGCTTTGATCGAGGCTGGCGATCAGGTACTTGCGCGATCCCCAGTCGCCATAGGGGCCGTCCCACATGGTGTAACCGGCTTTGCTGGAGATGATCAGCTCATCGCGATAGGGCAAAAAATCCTCTTTCAGAATACGGCCAAAATTGCTCTCCGCCGATCCCGGCGGTGGCCCGTAGTTATTGGCTAAATCGAAATGGGTTATGCCGAGATCGAATGCGTGACGCAGAAGCTGACGGCTGGTTTCCACCCGCGTTTCATCGCCAAAATTATGCCAAAGCCCCAGAGAAACTGCCGGTAGCTTTAGTCCGCTATGACCGCAGCGGCGGTATTCCATCGTTTGATATCGCGTGGCGTTTGCCTGGTAAACCATACTTCCTCCGCAGATAAAACAGGGTTGTGTATACGTTTACACTAAAGAATCTTTGGCGCCGAGTATACTCCCTGAACGCGTAAATTTTACTTGCCACCGCATTTGTTGGGTGCAATGTGGACAGCGCAACTGCTTATTCAATACTCAACTTATCTGCATGAGAGGAGAGTGGGGATATGCAACCGACTTACACCATTGGCGATTATCTGCTGGATCGTCTCGTAGACTGCGGTATAGACCGCTTGTTTGGCGTACCTGGTGATTACAATTTACAGTTTCTCGACAGCGTTATTGCGCATCGGAATTTAGGGTGGGTGGGTTGTGCAAATGAGCTAAACGCGGCCTATGCCGCTGATGGCTATGCGCGTATCAAGGGCGCAGGCGCGCTGTTGACCACCTATGGCGTCGGCGAGCTGAGCGCGCTGAACGGCATCGCCGGGAGCTACGCTGAACATGTACCGGTCCTGCATATCGTCGGTGCTCCCTGTACCGGCGCCCAGCAGCGCGGCGAGCTGCTGCACCATACGCTTGGCGATGGCGATTTCAGCCATTTTTCGCGTATGAGTGAACAAATTACCTGCTCTCAGGCGGTGCTGGCGGCGGGAAATGCCTGCCATGAAATAGACCGGGTTCTGAGCGAAATGCTCACCCATCATCGTCCTGGTTATCTGATGCTGCCGGCCGATGTGGCGAAGGCAAAGACCACGCCGCCTGCTCATCGTTTGCTTATTCAGGGGCTGCCCGCCGATGAGAACCAGCTGGCGGGTTTCCGCGAGCACGCCGGACGGATGCTAAGAAGCAGCCGTCGCGTATCGCTGCTGGCCGATTTTCTCGCCCAGCGCTATGGGTTACAAAACGCTCTTCGTGAGTGGGTGGCGAAGGTACCCGTTGCTTACGCCACGATGCTCATGGGCAAAGGTCTTTTTGATGAGCAACAGAGCGGTTTTGTCGGGACGTATAGCGGGATAGCCAGTGCGGAGGAGACTCGCGATGCTATCGAAAACGCGGATACCATTATTTGTATCGGTACGCGTTTTACCGACACTATTACCGCCGGTTTTACCCAGCACCTTCCACTGGAAAAAACGATAGAAATACAGCCCTTTGCCGTTCGGGTTGCCGATCGCTGGTTCAGCCGGATTCCCATGGAAAAGGCGCTCGCCATTTTAATCGAGCTCTCTGCCAGCCTGGCGGCAGAATGGGTTTCGCCGAATATTCAGGCGCCCGGCGTGAGCGGCGCGCCAGAGGGGAGCCTGACGCAGAAAAACTTCTGGAATACGGTACAGAAACAGCTCCGTCCTGGAGATATTATCCTTGCCGATCAGGGTACCGCCGCTTTTGGCGCCGCTGCGCTTAAGCTTCCGGTCGACGCGACGCTGATCGTCCAGCCGTTATGGGGATCGATAGGCTTTACCCTTCCTGCGGCCTACGGGGCGCAAATCGCGGCAGCGGAGAGAAGGGTGGTGCTGATTGTTGGCGATGGCGCTGCGCAGTTAACTATTCAGGAGCTGGGATCGATGCTCAGAGATAAGCAGCGTCCGCTGATTTTGTTGCTCAACAACGAAGGCTATACGGTCGAGCGCGCGATTCACGGTCCCGAGCAACGCTACAACGATATTGCGCTCTGGGACTGGAATCGTCTGCCTGACGCTTTCGCTCCGGACGTCCCCTCCCGCTGCTGGCGAGTGACGCGCACGCAGGAACTACAGGAAGCGATGAATAGCAGCGTCGCCTCAGACAGGCTGACGCTGGTGGAGGTGATACTGCCAAAAATGGATATCCCCGATTTTCTGCGTACGGTCACTCAGGCACTGGAAGAGAGAAACAGCCGCGTTTAATCGTTGGGGCGTTTGGCGATCATCAGCGGTTTCCCGGCAAGTAATAGCCAGGCGGGAAGCATAACGATGCACAGCAGCGGAAGTAACGTGGAGTCTGGCACCACGACCGCTGCCATAAACAGGCTCAACCAGCCATCGCGCGTCACCACCAGCGTCAGTCCGAGGATCGCGCAGGAAACGGTGATAGCGGCCGGGACGGCATCCACGTGCGCGTGAAGCATCAGTCCGAGCGCGACGCCGACGAACACCGCCGGGAAAATCCGCCCGCCGCGAAAGCCGCAGGCGGCAGCCAGCACCAGCGCCGCCATCTTCACCAAAGCAATAAGCATGAAATCGCTGGCGGTCAATGTCTGGCTAAAGGCTAATTGCTGCATTTCTTCGAGGCCTTTGAACAGGGTAATATGTCCACCGATGACGCCCAGGATCCCCAATAAAAATCCGCCAATACCGAGGGTTAAGATCGGATTTTTCAGCCGTTGCATCAGCGCGTGTAAACGCGGTAAGCACCAAACGCCAACCATGCCGACGGCAATAGCAATAAGCGTAACGATAGCCCCGCTAAAGATATCGACAAGCTGCCACTGATTGTACTGCGCGATAGGTAACGAAAAATTGGGGTGGAAAAATAGCCCGGTGGTCAAAGAGCCCGCCGCCGCGGCAAGCAATGGTGCGAAGAGCCGGTCCCAGAGCGGGACATCGTTACTGCTGTTCAGCGTTTGCGAAAAGATCAGCGCCGCAGCAACAGGCGTACCGAATAGCGCTCCGATGGTGCCGGAAGAGGCGAGGATCGTCCAGTCGAGCGCGCTGACGCGGGGGAAAATGCGTGAACCAAGGGCCACCGTCAGAGCGATATTAATTACCATAATAGGATGTTCCGGCCCCAGGCTAACGCCGCCTGCCAGGCCAATTATCAGCGCCGCGAGCAGGCCGGGCAGCGCGCTGGGGCTCACCGGGGCGCCAATGAGCGACTCGGTGGCCGGATCGGGTCCGGCGTGCCCTGGGCTAAAACGTACGACCAGACCTACGGCAATGCCGGTGCAGGTGAGAATAGCGATCGTCCAGAAAGGGCCGCTGGCGTTCATGCCCAGAGCTCCTGGCAGGTTACTCCAGAGAATCTTCTGCAACATGGCTGCCGTTTTCATCGCCACAATCAATACCAGGCTGGCAGCAATACCGATCACGATTGCGGGTATCGATAATAACAGCATCGTTCTGGCGCGCGGGTGCAGCATGAAAATATCCTTCTGAAAATTTCGAAGCACTACTTTGCCCGTACGCGTTTAGGACGTTGGCGCAAATGGTGCTGAAACGATAAAGTAACGAGGTAGCCTGACGATCGTGCCGCACAATATTTTCATAAATTACAGCCTAACTGTGACATGGGTCGCTAAACAAAGGGCACTTATACGTTGGTCGTTGTTGTTAGGTCGTCATGAATTTAGAGTGTGCCAAAGAATCATTTTGACTTTAGCGGAGCCGTAACGGAATGACAAAATTTGCTTTAGTAGGGGACGTTGGCGGAACGAATGCCCGTCTGGCGTTATGCGATCTTACAAGCGGGGAAATATCCCGTGCCAAGACCTATTCCGGGCTCGATTATCCCAGTCTTGAAGCCGTTGTTCAGGTCTATCTGGAAGAGCATAACGTCCAGGTAGAAGACGGCTGTATTGCCATCGCCTGTCCGATTACCGGCGACTGGGTGGCGATGACCAACCACACCTGGGCATTTTCTATCGCTGAGATGAAAAAGAACCTGGGTTTCTCGCATCTGGAAATCATTAACGATTTTACTGCGGTGTCGATGGCAATCCCCATGCTGAAAGCTGAACATCTGATTCAGTTTGGCGGCGCGAAGCCGGTGGAAGGTAAGCCGATTGCCGTCTATGGCGCAGGTACCGGGCTGGGCGTTGCTCATCTGGTACATGTTGATAAACGCTGGGTGAGTCTGCCGGGCGAGGGCGGCCATGTGGATTTCGCGCCCAATAGTGAAGAAGAAGGCATTATTCTGGAAGAGCTGCGTTCCGAGCTGGGGCACGTCTCCGCCGAACGCGTATTATCTGGGCCCGGGTTGGTCAATCTTTATCATGCGATCGTGAAGTCTGATGGGCGTCTGCCGGAAAACCTGCAGCCTAAAGATGTCACCGAACGCGCGCTGGCCGATACCTGCATCGATTGTCGTCGCGCCCTGTCGCTGTTTTGCGTCATTATGGGGCGATTTGGCGGTAACCTGGCGCTGACGCTCGGTACCTTTGGCGGCGTGTATATTGCTGGCGGCATTGTGCCGCGTTTCCTCGAATTCTTTAAAGCGTCCGGTTTTCGCGGCGGATTTGAAGATAAAGGCCGGTTTAAAGCCTTCGTCCAGGATATTCCGGTGTATCTGATCGTTCACGACAATCCGGGACTGCTGGGCTCCGGCGCGCACCTGCGTCAGACGCTCGGGCAGGTTCTGTAAGCGCCGAATCTTACCCGAATAAAACGTTTATTTGGGTAAGAAATCCTACAGATGCATGAGCTGGCGAAACTCTTTCACCTTGCTGCGGCTCACCGGAACCTGAAACTCAAGGTCACGAAGCCGCAGAATATAGGTGTTGTTGAACCAGGGTTCGATTTCGCGAATTTTGTTCAGATTGACGCAGTACGAGCGGTGACAGCGAAAAAAGTGTGCGGGCGGCAGCTTGTTGCAGAATTCCGTGATATTCATCGGCATCACGAACGATTCCTTCCGGGTATAAACAAACGTCATCTTTTCATGTGCTTCCGCGTAGTAAATATCGTGGATGCTGGTGACGATAATCCGCTCATCTTTAATCAGATTAATCGTGTCGTTTTCCCGGGTCGGATTGGGCGCTGCTCCGGTAGCTGTGCTAGCCTGCTGCTGTTGCAGCCAGGCGCCGGTCAGCTTTTGCAGCATGTTGATAATGCGCGATTCCTGGTAGGGTTTAAGGATGTAATCGAACGCCTCCAGCTCAAAGGCTTCCACCGCATGCTCTTTCCACGCGGTAATAAAAACGATAAAGGGCTTATGCGCGAACTGGCTGATGTTTTGCGCCAGCAGTACGCCATCCAGCGACGGGATGTTGATATCGAGAAAAATAGCGTCGACTTTGTTGTGCTGTAAAAACTTCAGCACATCGAGTCCGTCGTCAAAGGTACCGACAATCTCCATTTCGCTATGGGTATTAATCAACCAGGTGAGCTCTTGCTGCGCGAGGAACTCATCTTCCACAATGATGACTTTCATTTTATCTCCGCTCATGACAGCAGCGACTCCGTAGCCACCTGAGGCGCGTATTGGGTTGGCACATAGAAAGCGATTTCGGTCCCCGGCGTCAGGCGTCGGATATGCAGGCCTTCTCCGTACAGTAGCTTGACCCGGTGATGAACGTTGAGTAAACCGATTTTATTTCCCGGCATTTCGTCAGCTTCTACCCTTGCTACCACCGCGGGGTCGATACCGTTCCCCGTATCGCGAACGCTAATCCGTACTCGATTCCCGCACTCATTAATGCCGATGGTCACCACGCCTTTTCCTTTGCAGGGCTGAATTCCGTGGACGATAGCATTCTCCACCAGCGGCTGAATAAGCAGGCTGGGGATCATAAAACTGACTTCATCATCAATATCATAAATCACCGTCAGCTTATCGCCGAAGCGAGCCTGTTCAATCGCGATATAATCCTTGATTTGATACAGCTCCCTTTTGATATCTATTTGTTCATCATCTTTTAATTCAATGTTGTAGCGTAAATAGCGCGACAAATTAAAAATTAGCTGACGCGCGGTGTCTGGATTCATGCGAATCGACGACGAAATAGCGTTCAGGGCATTAAATAAGAAATGGGGATTAATTTTACTCTGCAGCGCGCGCAGTTCGGCTTTATTGGCCATTTCTCGGAGCTGTTCAGCGCGGGAGACCTCCAGCTGCGTGGAGATGATTTGCGACAGGCCAATCGCCATTTCCTGCAATGAAGAGGTGATGCGGTGCGCGTGGCAGTAATAGATTTTTAGCGTACCGGTGACGACGCCTTTTTCCCATAGCGGAATGACCAGCATGGAGTGTATTTCCGGCGTCCGATGAGCTTCATCATTGTTTTTGATAATGATTTTTCCATAGCGGATCGCCTGCTGCGTCGTCGGGCTGATAACGTCGTCGTTATCGCGGTAGTTGATTTCCCCGACACCGACGTAGGCCATCACCTGCTGGGTATTGGTAATGGCGACAGCATCGGCATTGATATCGCGGCGGATAATATCGCATACCTGACGCAGGGACTCGCTATTGACGTGGCGAAACAGCGGTAGCGTTTTGTTGGCGATGTCGAGCGCCAGTTTTGCCTGGCGGGCGGCGCTGGCTTCCTTTTCTCCCTCAACGCTCTGCACCAGCAAAACGATAAAGCCGATACATACGCTGCCGAGGATCATCGGAATACCGATTTTTGACACGATATCGATCCCCAACGCCAACGAAGGCGCCCATACGACCACGAGGATCATGGTTAACGTCTCACATAGCATCCCGGCGAGGATCCCCGCTTTCCAGCGCTGCGCTTTCGGTACTTTACGACTGATAAAACCGGAGAGCAGACCGGCGACGATGCTGGTAATAAAACAGGGGACGGCGGTGACGCCATCGATATCGATCAGGTAGCGATGTATCCCGGCGATCGCGCCGACAATCGCCCCAACCCAGGGACCGAATAGGATCCCGCCGGACATGACTGCGATAATACGCACGTTGACCAGCGATCCTTCGACCGGTACGCCTGACCAGGTACTGAACAGGGCAAAGAGAGAGAAGATCGCGGTAACGGCCAGCAGCTCTTTTGGCGTATGCGCGGATTTATGCAGAAGTTCACGAAACAGGCGCAGGCGAATGAGGAAAAAGAGACAAATCAGCATTAATGCCGCACGGTCAAAAACCGCCAGCAGCATAGTAAATATTTCGTGCATGTGTGCGCCGTGTTAATCGCGAGAAAGCAATATGATAGAAAACCTCGCGGCAGAAGGCCAGCTGAAGGGATGAATAGGGAAAAGTATTACAAATAAAAGGGGATTAATGATAAAGGCCTGAGATTCAACAGCGTCTACCGATGAGAAATGATTCAAGTAAAATTATAGATATCAATATGTTAATTTTAATGAGTTAAGCGAGGTGGGTAAAGAACATTGCTGCCCTATTTTGCTGAACTGATGCCCGTTTTTAACGCCAGAATTTTTTTTTGCCTTTCCCCTCGACAGCGGGAATTTTTTCGGGTTATTTTCTAAACGTGCTGCACATGCAGCAGCGTCGCTCGGACGGTCCGGGCGCTAACGTTAATCCGAGGAATCTATGGCTGAATTCAGTCCTGAACGCCGTTTTACGCGTATCGATCGTCTCCCCCCGTACGTTTTTAATATCACCGCTGAACTGAAAATGGCTGCGCGACGCCGCGGCGAAGATATTATTGATTTCAGCATGGGTAACCCCGATGGCGCGACCCCGCCGCATATCGTCGAGAAGCTATGCACCGTTGCCCAGCGTCCCGATACGCACGGCTATTCCACCTCTCGCGGAATTCCGCGCCTGCGCCGGGCGATTTCACGTTGGTATCAAGAGCGTTATAACGTTGAGATCGATCCGGAATCAGAAGCGATAGTGACCATTGGTTCAAAAGAGGGCCTGGCGCATCTGATGCTGGCGACGCTTGACCATGGCGACACCGTACTGGTGCCCAATCCCAGCTATCCTATTCACATTTACGGTGCGGTGATCGCCGGAGCCCAGGTGCGCTCGGTACCTCTGGTTGAAGGCGTAGATTTCTTTAACGAGCTTGAGCGCGCCATTCGTGAGAGTTACCCGAAGCCGAAAATGATGATCCTCGGTTTCCCTTCCAACCCGACCGCGCAGTGCGTCGAACTGGAGTTCTTTGAGAAAGTCGTGGCGCTGGCGAAGCGTTATGACGTACTGGTTGTGCACGATCTGGCCTACGCCGATATTGTTTATGATGGCTGGAAAGCGCCCTCTATTATGCAGGTTCCCGGTGCGCGAGATGTCGCCGTCGAATTCTTTACGCTATCGAAAAGCTACAATATGGCGGGCTGGCGTATCGGCTTTATGGTTGGCAACAAAACGTTGGTTAATGCGCTGGCGCGTATTAAAAGCTACCACGACTACGGCACCTTCACCCCTCTACAGGTTGCGGCCATTGCGGCGCTTGAAGGCGATCAGCAGTGCGTTCGCGACATTGCCGAGCAGTATAAGCGCCGTCGCGATGTGCTGGTGAAAGGGCTGCATGAGGCCGGATGGATGGTGGAATGTCCGAAGGCGTCAATGTATGTATGGGCGAAGATCCCTGAACAGTATGCGGCGATGGGCTCGCTGGAGTTCGCTAAAAAGCTGCTGCAGGATGCTAAAGTCTGCGTTTCGCCGGGTATCGGCTTCGGGGATTATGGCGATACCCACGTACGCTTCGCTTTAATTGAGAATCGTGATCGTATCCGCCAGGCGGTGCGCGGCATTAAATCCATGTTCCGTGCAGACGGACTGCTGCCCGCATCGACGAAGCTAATCAGCGAAAGCAACGAATAAAAAAAGGAGCCGAGAGGCTCCTTTTTTTAACACCGTTACAGCTAGATCATCAGGGCGAAAGTCCCGGCCCAAACGATGACCATAAAAGAAATGCCCATTAAAAAATATTTCACGACTCATCACTCCGCGATCTCGGCGAGACGCCTTAAATGAATTTGACCTTCGTTATTTGTTCAACTATCGCTCACAAAAAATTCACTTTTTTCAAGGGCGATAGCTGTAAATTCTGAGCTCAAACTGCTCCAGATGGCGCTAATGTACGCCTAAAAAATGAGGGAAACAAGAGCCATTTTTTTATTAATTTTTAGTTACTTACGAGTGTCGTGATTCGACGACACATTAATTTCATTCGGTATTAAATTTTATTCTGGCGACGGCCATCAACGATGATTTTCGTATTGATATAGTTGTTTGATTTTGGGCTTTTTTCTGCCTGAAAGCGGGGGAGGGATAGCGGGCGGATTCAGGAAGTTAATCATTTCGAAAGGCGCTATTCGTACGAAGAGCGTGCGAGGGTGAAAAGTAATGCTAAGACACAAGCGCGAAATAAAACCGTAGAGCCGATAAGCGATAAGGCCAGTGCCTTTAAGCCTGGCCAGGATAGGTAACTGAAGCGCTCCGTTAGTTTGGCCGCTGCCCTCTGTACCAGCAGGATGCCGCTGACCAATACCCCTTCGCTTCGTCTGCGGAGTATGACGATGAAACAGGCAATGATTGCTTCTTCCCGCAATAAGCGTACGCCAACTGAAGATTTGACGGCTTCTGAGCGACTGGAAAGATCCGTCTGGTTGATACAACGTTCAGGGAGTCGGAGCCATGCTGGTATGCACGAATTTGCCGCTATCGCCAGGCAAAGCGCTATGCTAGTTGATACGAGATAATTTAACTGAAGTAGCTAAAGATCATAGTAAAACAGGGGAGTGAAGTATAAAGCCAGCTAGCAGATGAAAAGATACTCCTGTACGCATTTTCAGCTATAAATTACCTTCTCTTCGGCAGCAGAGCACGGACTATTCTAATTGACATTTTTGTAATATCAGAGGGCGGCTATGGATCATTTATTGTATTGTTCAGCGCCGCGTTAACACTATCTATCTCATTTTTACTCTTTTCGCAAATCTCATATTACACATCAAGATTCTCATTAACGTAGAGGGATTTCTTATCGAGCTCAGGGTTTAATTTCATGAATTCATCAATGAAGTCAGTAAGGGTTTTATTTTGTAAAGTGAATTGAGGTTCATTAATGATCTTTTTATTTAAAATAATCGTGGGCTCCCTGGCGAGCTCAAGGGGGCGACTGCTTATGGTATGCTCATAAATCTTCTCTACATCCTTGCTGATAATGTAAATTTTATTGATCGATATTGGCAGATTACTACTATTATCTGGAGAAAAATGGCAAAAAAGAGTGTTGTTAGCAGGATTTATTGCACTAACCTCTTTTGCTAAATGGTTGTGTTCGGGGCATTCTAGCAGTTCTCCAATATTTTTTGAGGTAGCATACCAAAGCCCAGAAACAATCGCTTTAAGCTGGATTTGTATTGCATGGTTACCTTGCTGCGTCTCTATAGCCGAAACGCTATCTTTCAGCTCTAAAACTCGATCTACCCTGGAATAGTACGACCATGTCGCTTCGTTTTTTTTTAAAGTATCGCTTTGATTCACACTATAAAGAGAGCATTTGTTTATGCTTTCTTTATTCTGAGTCAGAGCAATATTTAACGTTCCTGTGATGCTAGTTAATTTTACGCACAGGTTTATTGCACCGATATCATGCCAGTGGAGTAAATCTTCAATCTCACAATCTAGCAGCTTTTGCGCGCGGGAAATGGAACAATATTCTAACGGCGGGATATTGTTTTGTTTCCATATGTTTCTTTCGGTTTTACTAATCATAATTACTTTCTTCTTACGAGATGGTTACTTTTGTGTTGTTGATGTTAATTTGGCAGTGAAAATATCTTATACGGTATTTGTTAGTAATGCTTTGATGAATTAGCACGATTCATATGATTTTTAGCTTGAATTCACATTAATTCGAAGTCCTATAATTTGATATGAGCTATATACTTATTATAATTCATATTATATATTTTTATTATGAATGATTTGTTTGTTATTTATTTGTTGAGGGCATTTAAATCTCATCAATAGCGCGTTCCTTGCTGGAACAACTCAATATTAGATGTTTATTTCCACCAACCGCTCTTACGGCCTGTGGCATGATAATATTCATCTGCCCTGAAGCATCAGGTCTGCAAGAATTTGTAGATCGGTTTCTTAAATCACCACTGGCCAGGCTTTGCTGGTGCACTGAAAGCGAAAAATGAAGGGCGTTATCTGAAGGGCGTTAACTGTTGGTCTGGAAAAACTGATGAGAATGTCCCCTGCAGGAATCGAACCTGCAACTAGCCCTTAGGAGGGGCTCGTTATATCCATTTAACTAAGGGGACGACGCGCCGCATTATAGCGTTATTTTCGGCGCGCGTTAAGCTTGTGCGGGCCAACTGCTTAATCTATAGCCACTTAGCGTTTATTTCTCTCTTCAGCGGCACGCGCCTTCTTCTCATGGCTCATGTCATTGCGGATCTGCGCATGGCTTAATAAAGCGAAAATAAAGGTCCCGCCGCATATGTTGCCGGCAAGCGTTGGCAGAGCGAAAGGCCAGATAAATTCCTGCCACGGTAGCGCTCCGTTGAACACCAGATAGAAAATTTCGACGCTGCCAACCACGATATGAGTGGTGTCTGCCAGGGCGATAAGCCACGTCATCAGGATGATGACGATAATCTTTGCGGAACCCGCGGCAGGAAACATCCATACCATGGTCGCGACCAGCCATCCGGAGATAATCGCATTGGCAAACATCTCCAGCGGCGGATTTTGCATCACCTTCAGGCTAATTTTGAGAAAAGCCTCGCGAGTGGGATCATCAAACACGGGCATCACATCGAACGCCCATGCGGCGATCGCGGTCCCGATCAGGTTACCGGCCAGCACGACTCCCCATAGACGCAACAGCAGGCCGATATTGCCGAGCGTGGGCTTATGCATAATTGGCAGGACGGCGGTCACGGTGTTCTCGGTAAACAGCTGTTGGCGAGCGAGGATGACAATTACAAAACCAAAGGTGTAGCCGAGATTTTCCAGCAAAAAACCACCGGGAAGTTCGCTAAGATGAACATGGAAGATACCTTTGGCGACCAGCGAAGCCCCCATTGAAAGTCCGGCGGCAATCGCTGACCATAGTAGCGCCATAGCATCGCGCTCAAGCTCTTTCTCACCTTCCTGGCGAATCACTTCATGGGTAGCCATTGCCTGTGAAGGCAGCCGTTCTTCATCAACCTCAATTTCTTCACCATTCTGTTTTTCATCACTTTCTACCTCAACATCTTCACTATCATGGTGAGTTTGCGGTTTCATCACTTTTCCTCAACGATGGGTCTTTATTATAATCGTAGAGCGGTTTCGGCTGTTCGGGTCGGATAAGCTCCTAAATTCTTCACAATGACAAGATTAGCAATACGGAAATTGCAAAATGTGTATAGAATCGGGACATCAACAATGATGCTAAAAAAGGCTATGCTGAAAGCAGGCACATGCTTACGGGCGATATCTTAATGGAGGCAGCTGTCCCCCGATAACCCCCAGCGATAGCTAAAATTAACAGGGAGACACCTATGAATTTTCGCCTGTCGGCGCTTGCGCTTGGCGCCACATTGCTGGTGGGATGCGCCAGTTCTAGTTCTGGCGATCAACCGCAGGGGCGTTCAGATCCGCTTGAAGGCTTTAACCGTACCATGTTCAACTTCAACTTTAATGTTGTCGATCCCTATGTCCTTCGCCCGGTCGCGGTGGCGTGGCGTGATTATGTTCCGCAGCCTGCGCGTAATGGTCTGAGTAATTTTACCAGCAACCTTGAAGAGCCGGCGGTAATGGTGAACTCCTTCCTGAAAGGCGATCCCTATAAAGGAATGGTGCACTTTACGCGTTTCTTCCTGAACACCATCCTTGGGATGGGGGGCCTGGTTGATGTGGCCGGGATGGCGAATCCGAAACTGCAGCGCGTTGAGCCTGCGCGCTTCGGTAGCACGCTGGGTCACTATGGCGTCGGTTATGGTCCATATGTGCAATTGCCTTTCTACGGCAGCTTCACCCTGCGTGATGAGGGGGGGGATATGGCGGATGACTTGTATCCGGTTCTTTCCTGGCTGACATGGCCGATGTCTATCGGTAAATGGATGGTTGAGGGCGTTGAAACGCGCGCGCAGCTGCTGGATTCAGACGGCTTGCTTCGTCAGTCCTCCGATCCGTATATCTTAATGCGTGAAGCCTACTTCCAGCGTCACGACTTTATCGCCAACGGCGGTAAACTTTCTCCGAATGAGAACCCCAACGCCCAGGCGATTGAGGGCGATCTTAAAGATATCGATTCACAGTAACCGACGGGTTGAAAGTAAAAAGGGTGAACATGATGTTCACCCTTTTTTGTTGCTGCTGAGGATCAGAAACGGTAGTTGAAGTTCGCGCCGTAGAGCCAGGCTTTACCTTCTGATTTAAAGGTATATGGCCCTTCTGTAAATTCAACGTGCTGACCGTGCATATAGGACACACCGACGTCGACTGAGGCATCTTTATTAAAGGCGTAAGTCGTACCGGCGCTGAGCCACAGGCGATCCTGGTCCGGAATAGAGATAGAGCGATTGGAAGCCGGTACCGGGCTATCATCAAAGGCGATACCGGTACGGAAGGTCCAGTTATCGTCATGATAATAGGTGGTACCCAGCGCGATACGGTAGGAATCTTTAAAACCTTCGTCTTTATAGAACAGTGTTTCGCCACCGCTGGTTTTGGTTGCTTTCAGCTCCTGGAACTGGCTCCAGCTGGTGTAAGCCAGACTGTAGTGAACGGCCCATTTTGGCGCCACGCGGTTATACCCTGAAATTTCCCACATTTCTGGCAGATTCAACGTCAGAGAACCGCCAATCGTGGAGCCGCCGGTGCCGTACGGCAGGCCCAGGCCCAGAGCAGAGTTGATGGGGTTGAGGGAAGACGGCAGGCTGCTCTTATAATCCCCATCAAAATCAACTTTAATTTCAGAGCGATAGGTCAAACCGTAGCGGTTGTTTTTATCGACTTCATATAAAATACCGGCATTCCAGCCGAAGCCCCATTCATCACCCTTCAGACGAGCAATTTGGGTGTCGCGGCTGATACCGCCGGCCTGTTGACCAATTGCCGCCGCCTGAGCCGGGGAGAGTTTGCCTGCTTTCACCATTCCCGGTAGCTGGGCGCCGATGATATCCGGTAAATCGCCCGCATAGCGCTCTAATTTCGCCCGCGCGTAAACGGCGTCAAAGCCCAAACCAAAACTCCAGTGGTCGTTGAGGCGATATGCGCCGCTCAAATTCAGGTTGAGGGTTTCGAGATCGGTCGTACCGCCCATCGAGCCTGCGGCAAAATCGTTGTTGAACTCGGTGGCTAAACCATAGTTCGACGTGAGGGAGGCCCCCCAACCGAACTGGTCGTTAATCGGCGCCACGAAGTGCAGATTCGGCACCCATGCTGTTGGCGCGATATTGTCCTGGCTGGCGTCGTTACCGATAACTGAACTGCCGGTGACGTTGACATCAGGATCGACGAAAATGGCGCCGCCCGAGAAGGTTGGGCGATCGAACATCATGATTAACGCCGGGTTACGGCTGGCGTTGCCCGCATCATCAGCAATAGCGCCTTCACCTGAATAGGCGCGACCAAGGCCCGATGAAGAGAATTCGTTAAGCTGAAAGCCTGCTGACCAGGCCTGGGTTGAAACCATTGCTACAGCCACTGCAAGGGCAGATTGGGTAAGGCGGGTTTTCTGGCTCATGCCCATAACCTCATAGAGTTATTTTTTATTTAAACAATGTTACATGCTGTAACAGGAGCGCGAAGTGTAGGGTCTGCTTTACAACAGAGAAATCAGACCAGTGCGCTGAGTATAGGTCTGACCAGATGATATGTTGCAAGTTTGTTTATAAGTTTTTTCAATTGTGATCTAAGAAACGCGATCCAGTTGGCAATTTTGCTGGGGCAGCTGATACCCAAAGTGGGCGGTTTTTGTTTTGGATCATTTTTAAGTGTGATTTCGGTCACTTATCCCGTTTGTCGCCATTAACGACTGGAGGCTGGCATGCCCTGGGCGTAAAATAAGCACATTGTTTGTCTGGCACTTTGAGTGCATATACAGAGGAAATCTACGATGAGTAAATGCAGTGCTGATGAAACCCCGGTTTGCTGCTGTATGGATGTTGGCACCATTATGGACAACACCGATTGCACCGCATCCTATAGCCGCGTGTTTGCGAACCGTGCCGAGGCAGAAGAAACGCTCGCCGCATTAAGCGAAAGAGCGCGTAACGTTGAATCTGAGCCGTGCAAAATCACCCCGACCTTTACAGACGTAGAGGGTGGCGTGAAGCTGGATATCGATTTCGTGTTCAGCTGTGAAGCTGAAACCCTGATTTTCCAGCTCGGCCTGCGTTAATCCTTCCCCCGGACGCCCCTCATGGCAGGGGCGTTACCTTTTCTAATCAATGTGTTTTGGCTCCCACTTTTTCGCTTCCCCGATTGGCTTAATGTAAAATATTAGTTAAAACTGTTATCAGGTCAGACCACTTTGTTTTATCGGTTAACAGGGGAGCGTTATGAGTCAGGCATTACCGCTAGTCACCCGCCAGGGCGATCGTATCGCGATAGTCAGCGGTTTACGTACTCCGTTTGCCCGACAGGCGACGGCTTTCCACGGCGTGCCGGCCGTTGATTTAGGTAAACTGGTGGTCGGCGAAATGCTGGCTCGCAGTACTATCCCCGCGGACATAATAGAACAGCTGGTATTTGGTCAGGTGGTGCAGATGCCGGAAGCGCCGAATATTGCCCGGGAAATTGTACTGGGGACCGGTATGAGCGTGCATACTGATGCCTACAGCGTCAGCCGCGCCTGCGCGACCAGCTTTCAGGCGGTGGCCAACGTCGCGGAAAGCCTGATGGCAGGCACTATTCGCGCGGGTATCGCCGGCGGGGCCGACTCCTCTTCCGTATTACCCATTGGTGTCAGCAAAAAACTTGCCCGAACGCTGGTGGATGCCAATAAAGCCCGTACGCTGGGGCAGCGCCTTAAGCTATTTTCCCGTCTGCGTTTTCGCGACCTTTTGCCCGTACCGCCAGCCGTTGCCGAATACTCAACCGGCCTGCGAATGGGGGATACCGCCGAACAAATGGCGAAAACCTGGGGTATCACCCGCGAACGGCAGGATGCGCTGGCGCTTCGTTCGCACCAGCTTGCCGCCAAAGCCTGGGAGGAAGGGAAGCTATCGGCAGAAGTGATGACGGCGTATACGCCGCCGTTCCGTGAGCCGCTGGAACAGGATAATAATATTCGTAAAAATTCAACCCTGGCGGATTACCAAAAGTTACGCCCGGCCTTCGATCGCCAACACGGGAGCGTGACCGCCGCTAACAGTACGCCGTTGACCGATGGGGCAGCGGCGGTGATTCTGATGACCGAGTCCCGGGCGAAAGAGCTGGGTCTTGTCCCGTTGGGCTATCTGCGAAGCTACGCTTTTACCGCGATTGATGTTCGCCAGGATATGCTGCTGGGCCCGGCCTGGTCGACGCCGCTGGCGCTGGAAAGAGCGGGGCTGACGCTGGCTGATTTGACCCTGATTGATATGCACGAAGCTTTTGCCGCGCAAACGCTGGCTAACCTGCACTGTATGGCCAGCGATCGCTTTGCCCGCGAAGTGCTTGGCCGCTCTCAGGCGATCGGGGAAGTGGACGAGAGTAAATTTAACGTGCTAGGCGGCTCGATTGCCTACGGTCATCCGTTTGCCGCCACCGGCGCGCGGATGATTACCCAAACGCTGCATGAGCTGCGCCGTCGCGGCGGAGGATTTGGGCTGGTCACCGCCTGTGCGGCGGGTGGATTGGGTTCAGCGATGGTTCTGGAGGCCGAATAATGGAAACCGTATCGGCATTTACGCTTGAGGTTCGCCCGGACAATATCGCCGTCATCACCATTGACGCGCCCGGCGAAAAAATGAATACCCTGAAAGCTGAGTTCGCCAGCGAGGTTCGGGGGATCATCCGTCAGATCCGTGACAATAAAGAACTGCGCGGCGCGGTGTTTATCTCGGCAAAACCGGATAATTTTATCGCCGGGGCGGATATCAATATGATTGCCCGCTGCCATTCCGCTCAGGAAGCTGAAGCGCTGGCCCGCCAGGGTCAGCAAATCATGGCCGAGATCCACGGGCTGTCGATTCCGGTGATTGCCGCTATCCACGGCGCATGTCTGGGCGGCGGGCTTGAGCTGGCGCTGGCCTGTCACGGGCGGGTATGTAGCGATGACGATAAAACCCGGCTTGGTCTGCCGGAGGTTCAGCTAGGGCTGCTGCCCGGCTCCGGAGGAACTCAGCGCCTACCGCGATTAATTGGCGTCAGCGGCGCGCTGGAGATGATCCTCACCGGTAAGCAGCTTCGCCCGCGTCAGGCCCTGAAGGCGGGGCTGGTCGATGAGGTGGTGGCGCAGACTATCCTTCTGCAAACCGCGGTTGAACTGGCGCTCAAAGGTCGCCCGGCAAGCCGCACTGTTCCGGCGCGCGAACGTATTCTCGCAGGCCCGCTTGGCCGCAGCCTGCTGTTTCGTCTGGTAGCGAAAAAGACGCATCACAAAACCCAGGGAAACTACCCGGCAACTGAGCGCATTCTGCAGGTGATGGAAACCGGGCTGGCGCAGGGCTGCAGCAGCGGCTATGCAGAGGAGGCTCGCGCTTTTGGCGAGCTGGCGATGACGCCGCAATCGCAGGCGCTACGGTCGATTTTTTTCGCCAGCACCGATCTGAAAAAAGATCGCGGCGCGGATGCTGAGCCCGTCGCGCTGCGCAGCGTGGGCATCCTTGGCGGAGGACTGATGGGGGGCGGTATCGCTTACGTCACCGCATGCAAAGGCGGATTACCGGTACGCATTAAGGACATTCAGCCGCGCGGGATAAATCACGCGCTGAAGTACAGCTGGGATCTGCTCGACAAACAGGTGCGTCGCCGCTATCTGCGCGCCAGTGAGCGCGATCGCCAGATAGGATTAATTTCCGGCTCGTTAGATTACCAGGGATTCGCACATCGCGATGTGGTGATCGAGGCGGTATTTGAAGATCTTGCGCTCAAGCAAAAAATGGTCAGCGAAGTTGAACAGCACTGTCGTCCGGAGACGATCTTTGCTTCTAATACATCGTCTTTACCGATCGGCGAGATCGCGGCGCAGGCAAGCAGGCCGCAGCGGGTCATCGGGCTTCACTTCTTTAGTCCGGTAGACAAAATGCCGCTGGTGGAGGTGATTCCCCATATCGGTACGGATCGGCAGACAATTGCGACAGCGGTTAAGCTGGCGAAACTGCAGGGGAAAACGCCGATTGTCGTCGCCGATAAAGCGGGCTTTTATGTTAACCGCATTCTGGCCCCCTACATAAATGAAGCCATGCGCCTGTTGATGGAAGGCGAGCCGGTAGAGCATATTGATAACGCTTTGGTTAAATTCGGTTTTCCGGTTGGCCCGATTCAGCTCCTTGATGAAGTGGGGATCGATACCGGTACCAAAATTATCCCGGTGCTGGAAGCTGCGTGGGGAGAACGTTTCAGCCCGCCTGCAAACATCATTAGCTCGATTCTGAATGACGATCGCAAAGGGAGAAAAAATAACCGGGGTTTCTATCTTTATGCGGCAAAAGGGCGTAAAAGCAAAAAACGGCCCGACCCGGCTATCTACTCTTTACTGGGTATTTCCTCTCCGCAGGCGCGCTTGTCAGAACAGCAGGTGGCGGAACGTTGCGTGATGATGATGCTTAACGAAGCGGCGCGCTGCTTCGATGAGCGAGTGGTTCGCAGCGCCCGCGATGGCGACATCGGCGCCGTGTTTGGCATTGGTTTTCCGCCGTTTCTTGGCGGCCCGTTCCGCTATATGGATACCCTGGGAGCGGGGGAGGTCGCGGCGATACTGCAGCGCCTGGCCGCTCAGTACGGCCCGCGTTTTACACCATGTGACACTTTGTTACACATGGCCGAGCAGGGGGCGACCTTTTGGCCCGCTGAGGAACGTAGGACCTAAGTTATGGTCAAAGAAGGTAAATCCGGCAACGTACGGCGCTGCGCTTTGGCGATTTTGTAAGCAATAGTTGACTATACTTACGCCATTGAGGTAAAAAACAGCGTTTCATTCGTTGAATGGATCAGGCACAATGCCCGGCCACCGGGTCACCTGCGTATCATCTACGTCGGTAAGACCGCGGTGCTTCTGGTTAACAAAAGCGGTGCAATATGCAAGTTTTTATCATGCGTCACGGCGACGCTGCCCTCGATGCAGCCAGTGACTCGGTTCGTCCATTAACCGTCTGCGGTTGCGATGAGTCTCGTCAGATGGCAACCTGGCTGAAAGGTCAAAAAGTGGATATTGAGCGGGTTCTTGTGAGTCCCTTCCTGCGTGCAGAACAGACGCTGGAAATTGTTGGGGAGTGCATGAATCTGCCAAAAGATGTCGACGTGATGCCGGAACTCACGCCGTGCGGCGATGTTGGCATGGTTAGCGCTTATCTGCAGGCGCTGGCGAATGAAGGTGTGGCGACGGCGCTGGTCGTGTCCCACCTCCCTCTGGTGGGGTACCTCGTCTCAGAGCTGTGCCCGGGGGAAACGCCCCCGATGTTCACCACTTCGGCGATTGCCTGCGTTACGCTTGATGCCAGCGGCAAAGGCGAATTCAACTGGCAAATGAGCCCCTGCAATTTGAAGATGGCGAAAGCTATCTGATCCCCTCCGGGGCTGACGTTTTACGGAAGCTCCGGCGGTTGCCACTCTTCAACTTCAATCAGTACCAGCAGTGCGGCGTCGCCGCCGTACTCTTTTGGTGCCTGATGAAACGCCATAATATGCGGGTGCTGAGCCAGCCACAGCGGCGTCTGCTGTTTGAGAATATGCTTCCCGTGCCCGTGCATCACGCAGGCGCAGAATACATGCTCGCGACGACAGGCGGCAATCAAGGCTCCCAGCTCCTGCTTGGCCTGCTGCTGGGTTAACCCGTGCAGGTCGAGAAACAGCTCCGGCGAATAATCACCCCGACGCAGCTTCTTCAGCTCAAAGTGGCTGACGTCCGAGCGCACGTACTTCACCGAGCCTTCAGTATTCAGCAGCGGCTGAAACTCATCGGAAAAGTAGTGGCTATTGTCAGCCTGTTCCTGAAGCAGCCGCTTGGGTGGGACCTCAGCGATTTTTTTGCGTAGCGGGCGATGAACGATAGTGTCCTGCTTAATCTGACGCGTGCCGGTCATCAGCTGCCGGAACAATGCCTGATCCTCCTCGCTTAGCGATGTTTTCTTTTTCATTACCTGATCTCATTTTTTCTTTGTCGGTAGTTTACCCGACTCGCCACGCATCCAGGCAAGGAAAACCTATTTTTCCCCTTCAGCCTGACCTAAGAATGCTGATTTATCCCCGTCTTCGTGGCAAACTAGCCGCCGAATTTATAGCAGAGCGTGCCCTGGGGGATAGCGTGGATAAAATTTTTGTTGATGAAGCCGTTAATGAGCTTCATACCATTCAGGACATGCTGCGTTGGGCGGTAAGCCGCTTCAGCGCTGCAAATATCTGGTACGGACACGGCACTGATAACCCGTGGGATGAAGCCGTACAGCTGGTGATGCCGTCGCTGTATCTGCCGCTTGATATTCCGGAAGATATGCGTACCGCGCGTCTGACTTCCAGCGAAAAACATCGCATCGTTGAGCGCGTCATTCGCCGTATTAACGAGCGCATTCCGGTCGCTTATCTGACCAACAAAGCCTGGTTCTGCGGCCATGAGTTTTACGTTGATGAGCGCGTGCTGGTGCCGCGCTCGCCGATTGGCGAACTCATTAATAACCATTTTTCCGGCCTGATTGACCACTATCCGCAGCACATCCTCGATATGTGCACCGGCAGCGGCTGTATCGCCATCGCCTGCGCATACGCTTTCCCGGAAGCGGAAGTCGATGCGGTGGATATTTCTCTTGACGCGCTGGCCGTGACCGAGCAGAACGTGGAAGATCACGGCTTAATTCATAACGTGACGCCGATTCGCTCCGATCTATTCCGCGATCTGCCGAAGGTGCAATACGATCTGATCGTGACCAATCCACCGTACGTTGATGAAGAAGATATGTCCGACCTGCCGGGCGAATATCGCCATGAACCGGTTCTGGGACTGGCTTCCGGCAGCGATGGCCTGAAGTTGACCCGCCGGATCCTGGCCTGCGCGCCGGATTATCTCAGCGATGACGGTATCCTGATTTGTGAAGTCGGTAACAGCATGGTACATCTGATGGAGCAATATCCTGACGTGCCGTTTACCTGGCTGGAGTTTGAAAATGGCGGCGATGGCGTCTTTATGCTGACCAAACCGCAGCTGATTGCCGCCCGCGCGCATTTCGGCATCTATAAAGACTAAAACAACACGCAAACATAACGACAAAAACGGAGCCGTGATGGCAGGAAACACAATTGGACAACTCTTTCGCGTCACGACGTTCGGCGAATCGCATGGCCTGGCGCTGGGCTGCATCGTTGACGGCGTGCCGCCAGGCATTCCGCTAACCGAAGCCGATCTCCAGCACGATCTCGATCGCCGTCGTCCGGGAACCTCGCGCTATACCACCCAGCGCCGCGAGCCGGACCAGGTGAAGATCCTCTCCGGCGTATTCGAGGGCGTAACCACCGGGACCAGCATTGGCCTGCTGATTGAGAATACCGACCAGCGTTCTCAGGACTACGGCGCCATTAAGGACGTTTTCCGCCCGGGCCACGCTGACTACACCTACGAGCAGAAATATGGTCTGCGTGACTATCGCGGCGGCGGTCGTTCCTCTGCACGTGAAACCGCCATGCGCGTGGCCGCCGGGGCGATTGCCAAGAAATTCCTCGCCGCGAAATTCGGTATTGTGATTCGCGGTTGCCTGACCCAGATGGGCGATATCCCGCTGGCGATAAAAGCGTGGGATCAGGTAGAGCAGAACCCGTTCTTCTGCCCGGATCCGGACAAAATCGAAGCGCTTGATGAACTGATGCGCGGCCTGAAAAAAGAGGGCGACTCCATCGGGGCGAAGGTTACCGTGGTGGCCGATGGCGTACCGCCGGGGCTGGGCGAGCCGGTATTCGACCGCCTGGATGCCGATATCGCGCACGCGCTGATGAGCATCAATGCGGTGAAGGGCGTGGAAATTGGCGATGGTTTTGAGGTGGTGAAACTGCGCGGCAGCGAAAACCGCGATGAAATTACCAAAGCGGGCTTCCAGAGCAACCACGCGGGCGGCATTCTCGGCGGCATCAGCAGCGGTCAGCAGATCGTGGCGAATATCGCGCTGAAGCCGACCTCAAGCATCACCGTACCTGGACACACGATCAATCGCTTTGGCGAAGAAGTCGAGATGATCACCAAAGGGCGTCACGATCCTTGCGTCGGTATTCGTGCGGTACCTATTGCCGAAGCGATGCTGGCGATCGTGTTAATGGATCACTTTATGCGTCAGCGCGCGCAAAACGGCGACGTGACGACATCAATTCCACGCTGGTAATAGATGAAAAAAACCGTTATCGCACTGCTGGCGCTCCTCGCCAGCGCTACCAGCCTGGCGGCAACGCCGTGGCAGAAAATCACGCAGCCCGTTAGCGGCAGCCCGCAGTCCATTGGCGCGTTTGCCAATGGCTGTATCGTTGGCGCCCAGGCGCTGCCGTTAAACGCCACCGGCTATCAGGTGATGCGTACCGATCAGAACCGCTACTTCGGCCATCCGGACCTCGTGCAGTTTATTCAACGTCTGAGCAATCAGGCGCACAATAAAGGCATGGGGACGGTGCTGATTGGCGACATGGGTATGCCGGCCGGGGGACGCTTTAACGGCGGCCACGCCAGCCATCAGTCCGGGCTGGACGTCGATATTTTTCTTCAGCTGCCGCAGGCGCGCTGGAGTTCAGCTCAGCTGCTGAAACCGCAGGCTCTGGATCTGGTGGCCCGCGACGGCAAGCGCGTGGTACCGTCGCTATGGAGCCCGCAAATCAGCCAGCTGATTAAGATGGCGGCGGAAGATAGCGAAGTCACGCGTATTTTCGTCAACCCGGCGATTAAGCAGCAACTGTGCCTGGATGCCGGTAACGATCGCGACTGGCTACGCAAGGTCCGCCCGTGGTTCCAGCACCGCGCGCATATGCACGTACGCTTGCGCTGCCCGGCCGGCAGCCTCGAGTGTGAAGATCAGGCCCCGCCTCCGGCTGGCGATGGCTGCGGCGCGGAATTGCAAAGCTGGTTTGAACCCCCTAAACCCGGATCAACCCCTCCTGTGAAGAAGACGCCGCCTCCGCTGCCGCCTTCCTGCCAGGCGCTACTGGATGAGCATATTCTTTAATGGATAGTTTTATCGACGTTTTTATGGTGTCACCGACGGTACTGGTCGTACTGTTCTTCGTGGCCATTCTGGCGGGTTTCATCGATTCTCTGGCGGGCGGCGGCGGATTATTGACCGTTCCGGCCCTGATGGCGGCGGGTCTTCCCCCTGCGCAGGCGCTGGCCACCAACAAGCTGCAGGCCTGCGGCGGGTCGCTGTCCGCTTCGCTGTATTTCATTCGCCGCAAGGTGGTGAATCTGGCCGATCAGAAGCTGAATATTCTGATGACCTTTCTCGGCTCGACCGGCGGCGCGCTGCTGGTTCAGCACGTTCAGTCCGACGTTCTTAAGCAAATACTGCCCATTCTGGTTATCGGTATCGGCCTCTATTTTCTGTTGATGCCGAAGCTCGGCGAAGAGGACCGGCAGCGCCGTCTGTATGGCCTGCCGTTTGCCCTGATCGCCGGCGGCTGCGTTGGCTTTTACGACGGTTTCTTTGGCCCGGGCGCCGGATCTTTTTACGCGCTGGCGTTCGTCACGCTGGCCGGGTTCAACCTGGCGAAATCGACCGCACATGCGAAATTGCTGAACGCGACGTCTAACGTTGGCGGCCTGCTGCTGTTCATCATCGGCGGCAAGGTCATTTGGGCTACCGGCTTTGTGATGATGGCCGGGCAATTTATCGGCGCTCGCGCGGGATCGCGGCTAGTGCTGAGCAAAGGACAGTCACTGATTCGACCGATGATCGTCGTGGTGTCGGCGGTGATGAGTGCAAAACTGCTTTATGACAGCCATGGACAGGAGATCCTCCACTGGCTGGGGATGAACTAATGAACAGCACGCATAAATACGAACAGCTGATCGCGATCTTCGACGGCTGTTTTGCTGACGATTTTAATACCCGTCTGATTAAAGGCGATGACGAACCGATCTATCTTCCGGCAGATGATGACGTGCCTTACAACCGCATCGTCTTTGCCCACGGCTTTTATGCCAGCGGACTGCACGAGATATCGCACTGGTGCATTGCCGGAAAGGCGCGCCGCGAGCAGGTTGATTTCGGTTACTGGTACTGCCCGGACGGTCGCGACGCGATGACTCAGTCTAAATTTGAAGACGTCGAGGTGAAGCCTCAGGCATTCGATTGGCTGTTTTGCGTGGCGGCGGGATATCCATTTAACGTCAGCTGCGACAACCTGGAGGGGGATTTTGAACCCGACCGCATCGCTTTTCAGCGGCGTGTGCATGCCCAGGTGATGACCTATCTGGAGCAGGGGATCCCCGAGCGTCCCGCGCGTTTCATTAAGGCGCTGCAAGAATATTACCAAACGCCGCCCTTGACGGCAGAACAGTTCCCGTGGCCGGAAGACCTGCATTAAGGCCACGCTTTACATACTATGAGGAAAGAAGATGATCGCGGAGTTTGAATCACGCATTCTGGCGTTAATTGATAATATGGTCGACCACGCCAGTGATGACGAACTGTTTGCCGGCGGTTATCTGCGCGGCCACCTGACGCTGGCGGTGGCCGAGCTGGAAGGAGAGGGCGAGCATACTGCGCAAGCGGTGCATGACAAAGTCGCCCAGAGCCTTGAAAAAGCCATCAGCGCGGGCGAACTGTCGCCGCCGGATCAGATTCTGGTGCAGGAAATGTGGAACAGTCTGTATCAGAAGGCGATGCAGAAATAGTTCTGCTTTCTGCCAAAGCCCGGCGATCGCTCCGCCGGGCCCGATTTTCCCTCGATTATTTCACCGCTTTCCCTTTCAGCAGCTTTCTGACCCATAGCCGGTTAGGGTTCAGCGCCGCCAGCGTTTCTTTATCCATCGGTAATGGCTCATTGCTCATTTGCGACGCCAGAATTTCAGCCGCCAGCGGCGCGGAGCACAGGCCGCGTGAACCCAGCGCGCCCAACATATACAGGTTGCGGTAAACCGGCGCTTCTCCGGCCTGCTCCTGGCGTTCAGCCAGCGAGGCATATGCGCTTAAGGTAGCGTCATAATCAGGCACGTTGCCGACCATCGGCAAATGATCGCGGGTTGCGCAGCGCACGCCGCTGCGTGACTGATTCGCGCTCACGTCTACTTCCCGCGTCCATTCCGCCTGCGGGAAGCAGTCAATCAGGCGCTGCCGATTCTGCTGCTGATCGTCGGCGCTAAACGCGGCATCTGCCTGTCCTCGGTGGTAGCTTGCGCCAATGCAGTGCTGCTGATTATGCGGGTTTTGCGGCGTCAGGTAGCCGTTGTAGCACAGGACCTGGCGCAATTTCGATAGCCCTGGCGTTGTCGGAATATGGCTGACCTGACCGGCAACCGGGTACATGGGAAGATGCTCCGTCTGGATGAAGTGGGTCAACCGATGGCCGTTGGCCAGTATCACGACCTCGTGGTACTGGCGCTGGTTTAACTGCCAGCCGCTATTGTCTGCGCTGAGAGCCTCTACCGGGTAATCGTAGTGAACGCGGAGTCCGCGAGTCGCGGCGAGGGCCAGCAGCTCAGCGGTTAACTGCTGCGGACAAAGCCAGCCGCCTGCCGGATAGGCGATGCCCCCGCAGCCGGTTTCGACACCGGTTTGTTGCTCTGCGGCCTCGGCGTCCACGGCGACGGCGATTTCCGGCGGCAGATTAAGCTCAATCATCTGAGCGATTTTCTGCGCGCTTTTGACATCCCAGCCCAGCTGCGTCACGCCGCACCATTCATGATCGAACATCACCGGCAGCGTGTCGTACAGACGGCGGGCGAAAGTAAACGCCGCCGGGAAGAAGCGGGCCAGGGCGGGATCGTGCTGGCTGAGCAGCGGATAGAGCGCGCCCTGGCGGTTTCCGGAGGCGCCATCGGCCGGCGCGCTGTCGGCGCAGTATAACGTCACCTGCCATCCGCGGCGCAGCAGCGCCAGCGCGAGCAGGGCGCTGGCGATCCCCCCGCCGATGATTGCCGCATCGCGCTGTTCCGTACCGCTGCGGGCAAACCACGGCGCGCGTGCGGGGATCTCCAGCGTCTGAAGCATTTCACCGGTGAGCATTTCGCGCTTGCGGCCAAAACCCTTGCGCTTGTGCATGCTGAAGCCGGCTTCCTGCAGCCCGCGGCGCACAAAACCGGCGGAGGTGAAGGTCGCCAGGGTGCCGCCGGGTCTGGCCAGACGGGCCATCGCCGCAAACAGCTCCGCCGTCCACATGTCCGGGTTTTTTGCGGGGGCAAAGCCGTCGAGAAACCAGGCATCCACCTGCCGATTAAGCGAATCATCGAGCTCGTTGGTCAGCTCATTAATATCGCCAAACCACAAGTCCAGCGTGACCCGGCCCTCGTCCAGCAGCAGACGATGGCAGCCCGCGATGGGCAGAGGCCACTGCGCCTGCAGCTGCTCGGCCCAGCTTGCAAGCTCCGGCCAGCGCTGGTGAGCGAGGCGCAGGTCGTCCGCTTTCAGCGGAAATTTTTCGAAACTGATGAAATGTAATCTTTGCAGGGTAGCTTGTGGATTCTCGCGGTGAAAAACGTCAAACGCCTGCCACAGCGTGAGGAAATTGAGGCCGGTACCGAACCCGCTTTCGGCAACCACAAAAAACGGGCGGGGATGCCCTGGAAAGCGTTCATTGAGCCGATTGCCGCCGAGGAAGACGTAGCGCGTCTCTTCCAGACCGTTGTCATTGGAAAAGTACACATCATCAAAATCTCGGGAAACAGGTGTACCCTCAGCGTTGAATTCCAGGTTGGCAGGTTGTATGGCGTTTTGTTTCACGTAAGTTACTCGAATCACAAGGCGTAGAACGATCTTAACGATGTGTGCCTGAGGGCGCAAATTTATACACAAATTGGCTGATCGGACTTGTTCGGCGTACAAGTGTACGCTATTGTGCGACTCGAAACTTACTATAGTGCGACTTACAGAGGTATTGAATGAAACGTGCAGTGATTACTGGCCTGGGCATCGTTTCCAGTATTGGTAATAACCAGCAGGAAGTCCTGGCATCTCTGCGTGAAGGACGCTCCGGGATCACTTTCTCTGAAGAGTTTAAAGATTCGGGAATGCGCAGCCACGTATGGGGCAACGTCAAACTGGACACCACCGGCTTGATCGACCGTAAAGTGGTTCGTTTCATGAACGATGCCTCAATCTATTCCTATCTCTCTATGCAGCAGGCTATTGAAGATGCTGGCCTGAAAGATGAAGTCTATCAGCAAAACCCGCGCGTGGGTCTGATCGCCGGTTCCGGCGGTTCTTCTAAATCTCAGGTTTTCGGCGCTGACGCCATGCGTAGCCCGCGCGGCCTGAAAGCGGTTGGCCCTTACGTGGTGACCAAAGCGATGGCGTCAGCGGTATCCGCTTGCCTCGCAACACCGTTCAAAATCTACGGCGTGAACTACTCCATCAGCTCCGCCTGCGCGACTTCCGCCCACTGCATCGGTAACGCCGTTGAACAAATCCAGCTGGGCAAACAGGATATCGTGTTTGCCGGCGGCGGCGAAGAGCTGTGCTGGGAAATGGCGTGTGAATTCGACGCGATGGGCGCGCTGTCCACCAAATACAACGAAACGCCGGAAAAAGCGTCTCGTACCTATGACACCCACCGTGATGGTTTCGTTATCGCGGGCGGCGGCGGCATGGTTGTGGTTGAAGAGCTGGAACATGCCCTGGCGCGCGGCGCGCACATCTATGCTGAAATCGTTGGCTACGGCGCAACGTCCGATGGCGCAGACATGGTTGCCCCGTCCGGTGAAGGCGCGGTTCGCTGCATGAAGATGGCGATGGACGGCGTTGATACGCCGATTGACTACCTGAACTCCCACGGCACCTCTACCCCGGTAGGCGATGTGAAGGAGCTGGGGGCGATTCGTGAAGTCTTTGGCGATAACAGCCCGGCTATCTCCGCGACCAAAGCGATGACCGGCCACTCCCTGGGCGCCGCTGGCGTACAGGAAGCTATCTACTCCCTGCTGATGCTGGAACACGCCTTTATTGCCCCGAGCATCAACATTGAAGAGATGGATGAGCAGGCGGCTGGCCTGAATATCGTGACCGAGCCGACTGAACGCGCGCTGAAGACCGTGATGTCTAACAGCTTCGGCTTTGGCGGGACTAACGCCACGCTGGTGATGCGCAAATACAGCGCATAACGAGCACGCTTTACCAGGGGAGCCCGTTGGCTCCCCTTTTTTGTATTCTTGACAGACCCCTGCGCGAAAAGGCAAACTCCTGCCACAACATTAGTCTCTCAGATAATGCGTAAGCGTTTAACGTCATCCAACGCGCCTTAACCCTGATAATCAGGTGGAGGGGGCGTGGCTATCACCTCGCCTTACTCTGCGAACTGGAGTAAAGCATGTCCGCAGTCACTGAAACAAAACATACCCCTTCAGCGAATGGTTCGCTGTTTCGCATCACTTTCGCCGTTTTTCTGACCTATATGACCGTCGGCCTGCCGCTACCGGTTATCCCCTTGTTTGTCCATCAGGAGCTGGGATTCGGCAACACCATGGTTGGCATCGCTGTCGGTATTCAGTTTCTGGCGACCGTATTAACCCGCGGCTATGCCGGCCGCCTTGCCGACCAGTACGGCGCCAAACGCTCTGTCCTGCAGGGGATGCTGGCCTGCGCGCTGGCGGGGGGCGCCTGGCTGTGCGCCGCGCTGCTGCCAGTGCCGGTGATGGCGAAGTTTGGCCTGCTGGTGCTTGGTCGCCTGATCCTGGGGTTTGGGGAAAGCCAGCTGCTCACCGGGAATTTAAGCTGGGGGATGGGGCTGGTGGGGCCCATGCGATCCGGTAAAGTCATGTCATGGAACGGCATGGCGATCTACGGCTCGCTGGCGGCCGGGGCCCCGCTGGGGCTGCTAATCTACAGCCATTACGGCGTCGCGGCGCTGGCCTGCGTCACCATGGTACTGCCGTTAGTGGCCTGGGCGATTAACGGCACGGTGCGTAAAATTCCTGCTCACGGCGGCGAGCGCCCGTCGCTGTGGAGCGTGGTTGGGATGATCTGGCGGCCCGGTATCGGTCTTGGCCTTCAGGGCGTTGGCTTCGCGGTAATTGGCACCTTTGTCTCTTTGTATTTCGCCAGCAACGGCTGGGCGATGGCCGGCTTTACGCTGACCGCGTTTGGCGGGGCATTCGTGCTGATGCGCGTGCTGTTTGGCTGGATGCCGGATCGCTTCGGCGGGGTAAAAGTGGCCATCGTTTCGCTGCTGATTGAAGCGATAGGCCTAGCGCTGCTTTGGCAGGCGCCCGATGCCTGGATCGCGCTGGCGGGCGCGGCGCTAACCGGCTGCGGATGCTCGCTTATCTTCCCGGCGCTGGGCGTCGAGGTCGTGAAGCGGGTACCGCCGCAGGTACGGGGAACGGCGCTTGGCGGCTATGCCGCGTTTCAGGATATCTCCTACGGCGTCACCGGCCCGCTTACCGGGCTGCTCGCGACTTCGTTGGGCTACTCTTCGGTCTTCCTGGCCGCGGCAATATGCGCCGTGGTGGGGATCCTGGTTACCCTGGTGTCGCTGCGTAAGTAGCGCTTTCATTCGGCCCGCGATGCGGGCCGATGAGATGTCTTTAAATCACCAGCCACAGCAGGGCAAGCGCCACGAAAGCTGCCAGCGCGATAACCCACGGTTTTTTCAATGCCAGCCACGGTGAGGCGGAAGGCGCCTGAACCGGCGGGATCGCCAGCGTCTCCTGGGCTCTGGCGACCCTGAGCACGAAAATTTTGTTAAGCAGCGTCAGCAGCTGAGCCGCGCTGAGCGGCGTTTGCGCCGTCGCGTGCCAGTGGGTTTGGGCAAAATCCATCACTCTTTGCCATTCCGCGGCTTCAAGCGGCTGTTTTAATGCGGCCTGCAGCGAGGTCAGCGTCGGCGCAGCCTGAGAACTGAGCGTTTGCCGCGCGTGGAGCCAGTAGGAGAGGGGCGTAAAGTGGGTCGCCGGGATCAGCTCTCCGCTCTTGACGCCGCTTAGCTCCAGCATGGATTGCCAGATAAGCTTGCTGGACTCGCCGGTGGCCGCGGCGAGTTTGGTCACCTGCTGATTGAGCGTGTTGTGTTCCGCTGGCAGCAGCGGACGATGCGTTGGCGGGCGCTGCTGCGGCTGAGGAATCGACAGCTGGCCGCTTTGCAGGAGTTGCAGAACATTCTCCAGCTGCGGCTGGGTCAATGCATGCAGCGCGGTTTGACCGTCATGCTGACGAATATAATCGCTGACCGCCTGGCGATTGTTGCCCTGGTTCAGCAGTTCGCTCAGCTGCGCCAGGATTTGCCGACGGTGATGATTTTGCTGGGCGAGGATTAAGCGCTGGTTCAGGCTGTGCTCGGCGGCGGCAAAATGGCTTGCCAGCAGCGGCGCGTCGTTTTTCAGGCTAAGATCGTGTTTTACGCAGGCCCACACTTCCGCATTTTGCTGCGAGGTTAAGGCCACCAGGCGCGTAATGAGCCGCTCAAGCGCGGTACGCTGCTGAGTGGTGAGCGGAGGTTCGCCCGATCCCGGAGGGCGTTCGGACATACCTGAAACGGGTTGCGTCATGATTAATCCTTTGCGTATTGCTGTACTAAGGGCCGGGTGATGATGTTCCTGGCGGCCAGATTATGGCACACTTCCCCGGTTTACTCTCGCTCTCAGACAGGTACTGAACCGTGAAAATCCTCGTTGATGAAAATATGCCCTATGCGCGCGAGCTTTTTAGCCGCCTGGGGGAAGTCAAGGCCGTTGCTGGCCGCCCTGTCCCGGTCGATGCGTTGAATGACGCCGATGCGCTGATGGTGCGATCCGTCACCAAAGTTAACGAAGCACTGCTTTCCGGCAAGGCGATCAAATTTGTTGGCACCGCGACGGCGGGTACCGATCATGTCGATCAAGCGTGGCTGCAGCAGGCGGGAATCGGCTTTTCCGCTGCCCCGGGCTGCAACGCTATCGCGGTGGTGGAATATGTGTTTTCGGCGCTGTTAATACTGGCCGAGCGCGATGGTTTTGCGCTTAGCGACCGTACCGTCGGGATCGTGGGCGTCGGTAACGTGGGCGGGCGCCTGCAAAAGCGCCTTGAGGCGCTGGGAATAAAAACCCTGCTTTGCGATCCGCCGCGCGCCGATCGTGGCGATGAGGGCGATTTTCACACCCTCGACGAGCTGGTGCAGGAAGCGGACATTCTGACTTTCCATACGCCGCTCTATAAGGAAGGGCAGTACAAAACGCTGCACCTGGCGGATGAGGCGCTGATTCGCCGCCTGAAGCCGGGGACGATTTTAATCAACGCCTGCCGTGGGCCAGTGGTGGATAACGCCGCGCTGCTGCAGCGACTGCAGGCCAATCAGTCGTTAAGCGTGGTACTGGATGTCTGGGAGCCGGAGCCGGACCTGAATACCGAATTGCTCAAGCGGGTGGATATTGGTACGCCGCATATTGCCGGTTATACCCTTGAAGGAAAAGCGCGCGGCACGACGCAGGTTTTTGAGGCCTACAGCGCGTTTATTGGTCATCCGCAGCAGGTGGCGCTGGACACATTGCTGCCGGCGCCGGAATTTGGCCGCATTACGCTGCACGGGCCGCTCGATCAGGCAACGCTAAAACGGCTGGCGCATTTGGTGTATGATGTGCGCCGCGATGATGCGCCGCTGCGAAAAGTCGCGGGCGTTGCGGGCGAATTCGACAAACTGCGTAAAAATTATCAGGAACGCCGTGAATGGTCTTCGCTGTACGTGCAGTGCAGCGATGCGCAGGCGGCGACGCTGTTGCGCCAGCTGGGCTTCAACGCCGTACATCATCCTGTTCGTTAATATCATCTTAATGCTCCTGCTGGATAATCCGGCAGGGCCGCTTTTTTCTGGAGTACACCACCATGTCTGAAGGCTGGAATATTGCCGTACTGGGCGCAACGGGCGCCGTAGGCGAAGCCCTGTTCGAAACGCTTGCCGATCGTCAGTTCCCGGTGGGGGATATTTATGCCCTGGCTCGAAGCGATAGCGCTGGGGAACATCTGCGCTTTTCGGGCAAGTCGGTTGTCGTACAGGATGCGACCGAATTCGACTGGACCCAGGTCCAGCTGGCCTTTTTTGCCGCCGGCGTCGAAGCGACCGCGGCGTATATCGACGACGCCACAAACGCGGGCTGCCTGGTGATTGATTTAAGCGGTCTGTTTGCGCTGGAGCCGGACGTGCCGCTGGTGGTGCCGGATGTCAACCCGTTCGTGCTGGCGGATTACCGCAATCGTAACGTTATTGCGGTACCGAATAGCCTGACCAGCCAGCTGCTGTCGGCGTTAAAACCGCTGATCGATCAGGGCGGCCTGTCGCGCATCAGCGTGACCAACCTGCTGTCCGCCTCCGCCCACGGTAAAAAAGCGGTCGATGCGCTGGCGGGGCAGAGCGCCAAACTGCTTAACGGTGTTCCGATCGATGAGGACGACTTCTTCGGCCGCCAGCTGGCGTTCAATATGCTGCCGCTGCTGCCCGATCGGGAAGGAAGCGTGCGCGAAGAGCGTCGTATCGTCGATGAAGTCCGCAAAATGCTGCAGGATGACGGCCTGATGATCTCCGCAAGCGTCGTTCAGTCGCCGGTATTCTACGGTCATGCACAGATGGTCAGCTTTGAAGCGCAGCGCCCGCTGGCGGCGGAAGAGGCGCGCGATGCCCTTAGCCGCGGCGAAGATATCGAGCTGTCAGAAGAGGGCGAGTTCCCGACGCAGGTCGGCGATGCTTCCGGTAATGGCCGCCTTTCCGTCGGCTGCGTGCATAACGATTACGGGATGCCGGAGCAGGTGCAGTTCTGGTCCGTTGCCGATAACGTCCGTTTTGGCGGCGCGCTGATGGCGGTGAAAATCGCTGAGAAGCTGGTTCAGGAGTATCTGTACTGATGTCTGAGATGGAGCAGCCGCCGGTCTACAAAATTGCGCTGGGCATCGAATATGATGGCAGCAAGTACTACGGCTGGCAGCGGCAGAATGAAGTTCGCAGCGTGCAGGAGAAGCTGGAAAAGGCGCTTTCGCAGGTGGCGAACGAGCCTGTTAACGTTTTTTGCGCCGGCCGTACGGACGCCGGCGTTCACGGCACCGGTCAGGTGGTGCATTTTGAAACGCGCGCGCAGCGTCAGGATGCCGCATGGACGCTTGGCGTTAATGCCAATTTACCCGGCGACATTGCGGTGCGCTGGGTGAAGCCGGTTCCGCAAGATTTTCACGCCCGCTTCAGCGCCACGGCGCGTCGCTATCGTTATGTTATCTATAATCATCGTCTGCGGCCGGCGGTATTGAGCCGCGGCGTAACCCATTATTATCTGCCGCTGGATGCGGAGCGGATGCAGCGCGCCGCTCAGTGTCTGCTGGGAGAGAATGATTTCACCTCGTTTCGTGCGGTACAGTGCCAGTCGCGCACGCCGTGGCGCAACGTGATGCACATCAACGTCACCCGTTATGGTGCATATGTGGTGGTGGACATCAAAGCGAATGCCTTTGTACATCATATGGTAAGGAACATTGTCGGCAGTCTGATGGAAGTAGGTGCCGGTAACCAGCCTGAGAGCTGGATTGCAGAACTTCTGGCGGCAAAAGACAGGACGCTTGCCGCCGCAACGGCAAAGGCGGAAGGATTGTATCTGGTGTCGGTGGACTACCCGGCCCGCTACGACCTCCCGGTCATGCCGATGGGCCCGCTGTTTCTGGCGGACTAACCGGGTTATTAAGGGCTAACGCAAACTATGGACCTGATTCACTTTTTAATTGATTTTATCCTGCATATTGATGTGCATCTGGCTGAGCTGGTCGCGGAGTACGGTATTTGGGTATACGCGATTTTATTTTTGATTCTGTTCTGCGAAACCGGTCTGGTGGTCACGCCGTTCCTGCCGGGGGATTCTCTGCTGTTTGTGGCGGGCGCGCTCTCCGCGCTGCCGACCAACGATCTCAACGTGCATTTAATGGTGCTGCTGATGGTCATTGCCGCGATTGTTGGCGATGCGCTGAACTACACGATTGGCCGGCTGTTTGGTGAAAAGCTTTTCAGCAATCCCAATTCGAAAATTTTCCGCCGCAGCTACCTGGATAAGACCCATAGCTTCTACGAACGCCACGGCGGTAAAACTATCATTCTGGCGCGTTTCGTGCCGATCGTCCGAACGTTTGCGCCGTTTGTGGCGGGAATGGGGCATATGTCCTATCGTCATTTTGCGATGTATAACGTTGTTGGCGCGCTGCTGTGGGTGCTGTTATTTACCTATGCGGGTTATCTGTTCGGCGATTTGCCGATCGTACAGGAAAACCTTAAGCTGCTGATTGTGGCGATTATCGTCCTCTCCGTATTGCCTGGCGTGATTGAAGTCATCCGCCACAAGCGGGCGGCGGCGAAACAGGCGAAATAACGCGGCGACGATCTTCGGGCGGTATGCCGCCGTCCGTAGAGTGAAGTGTGAGCGGTTCGACCACTTTTTTATCCCATGTTACGGGATGTTATGATTTAATGTGCAACATTCATGGTCTGTAAGGGGCAAAAATGGCATTATGCGCCCCTTGCGACAAAACTGGCATCGACCAGGTTCAGGTAGAAAGGTTATCAATGAGCTGGATTGAACGAATTAAAAGCAATATAACCCCCACCCGTAAGGCAAGTATTCCTGAAGGTGTATGGACCAAGTGCGACAGCTGCGGACAGGTATTGTACCGCGCAGAGCTGGAGCGCAACCTGGAGGTTTGCCCTAAGTGCGATCACCACATGCGTATGTCGGCGCGCAACCGCCTGCATAGTCTGCTGGACGAAGGTTCCCTCGTGGAGCTGGGTAGCGAGCTCGAGCCGAAAGATGTGCTGAAGTTCCGCGATTCGAAAAAGTATAAAGACCGTCTGGCGTCCGCCCAGAAAGAGACCGGCGAAAAAGACGCGCTGGTGGTCATGAAAGGCACCCTGCACGATATGCCGGTTGTTGCCGCCGCTTTCGAATTCTCCTTTATGGGCGGGTCAATGGGCTCCGTGGTCGGCGCGCGCTTTGTTCGCGCGGTTGAGCAGGCTCTGGAAGACAACTGCCCGCTGATTTGCTTCTCCGCATCCGGCGGCGCGCGTATGCAGGAAGCGCTGATGTCGCTGATGCAGATGGCGAAAACCTCCGCTGCGCTGGCGAAAATGCAGGAGCGCGGCTTGCCGTATATCTCTGTGCTGACCGACCCAACCATGGGCGGCGTCTCGGCGAGTTTTGCGATGCTGGGCGATCTCAACATCGCTGAGCCAAAAGCGCTGATCGGCTTTGCCGGTCCCCGCGTTATCGAGCAGACCGTTCGCGAGAAGCTGCCGCCGGGGTTCCAGCGCAGCGAGTTCCTGATTGAGAAAGGGGCGATCGACATGATCGTACGCCGCCCGGAAATGCGTCTGAAGCTGGCCAGTATCCTGGCGAAGCTGATGAACCTTCCGGCGCCAAGTCCGGAACCCGCTCACGAAGGCGAGGTGGTGCCGCCGGTACCGGATCAGGAACCAGAGGCCTGATAATGGAGAGGGCAGGCCTGACGGCGCTGCCCTTTTTTATACGCGTAGCGATCTTAACTCTTGCCGGACATCATGGAAAAACAACCTATTCCTCAGGCCGCGTCGCCCCTGGCTACGTGGCTTTCTTATCTGGAGCATCTGCACAGCAAAACTATCGATCTCGGGCTGGCGCGCGTCAGCGAGGTCGCGCAGCGGATGGCGGTATTAAAACCGGCACCGTTTGTCTTCACGGTGGCGGGGACCAACGGTAAAGGCACCACTTGCCGTACCCTGGAGTCGGCGCTGATGGCGGCGGGCTACAAGGTTGGAGTTTACAGTTCGCCGCATCTGGTACGCTACACCGAGCGGGTGCGCGTGCAGGGTGAGGAGCTGACGGAGCTGGCGCACACTACCTCTTTTGCCGAAATTGAAGCCGCGCGCGGTGAGATTTCCCTGAGCTATTTTGAGTTCGGTACGCTTTCCGCGCTGTGGCTGTTTCAGCAGGCGCGGCTGGATGTGGTGATTCTTGAGGTGGGCCTGGGCGGCCGCCTGGATGCGACCAATATCGTCGATGCCGACGTGGCGGTGGTGACCAGTATCGCCCTCGACCATACCGACTGGCTGGGGCCGGATCGCGAAAGCATCGGCCGCGAAAAGGCGGGTATTTTCCGCACCGGCAAAGCGGCCATCGTCGGTGAACCCGATATGCCGTTGACCATTGCTCAGGTGGCGGATGAAAAAGGGGCGCGGCTCCTGCGCCGTGACGTTGACTGGCGGTACGAGGCCGGGGAACAAGGCTGGTCTTTCTACGATCGGCAGGGGGCGTTGACCGACCTGCCGCTGCCGCAGGTTCCGATGCCGAATGCGGCTACGGCGATTGCGGCCTTGCGCGCCAGCGGGCTTAAGGTTAGCGAGCAGGCGATTCGCGACGGCGTACAACGCGCGATGCTGCCGGGGCGTTTCCAGATAATCAGCGATGCTCCCCGGACGATCCTGGATGTTGCCCATAATCCGCATGCGGCGGCCTATCTCGCCGGGCGTCTCAAAACCTTATCGAAAACGGGGCGCGTGCTGGCGGTTATTGGTATGCTGCATGACAAGGATATCGCGGGAACGCTGGCAAATTTGCAGGCCGAAGTTGACGACTGGTACTGCGCGCCGCTGGAATGGCCGCGCGGAGCCACGGCGGAGCAGCTGCTGGAACATTTGCGCGCAGGTAAAGTCTATACTAGCGTCGCTGAGGCGTGGCATGCCGCGATGGCGGACGCCAGACCTGAAGATACGGTGCTGGTATGTGGTTCATTCCACACGGTGGCGCATGTAATGGAAGAAATAGACGCGGGGAGAATCGGTGGCGAGTAAGTTTCAGAACCGTTTAGTCGGGACGATTGTGCTGGTGGCGCTGGGGGTGATTATCCTGCCAGGGCTGCTGGATGGTCAGAAAAAACATTATCAGGATGAGTTTGCCGCGATCCCGCTGGTGCCAAAGCCGGGGGATCGCGATGAGCCGGATATGTTACCTGCAGCGACTCAAGCGCTGCCTTCGCAGCCTCCGGAAGGGGCGGCGGAAGAGGTACGAGCAGGCGATGCCGCTGCGCCATCGCTGGATCCGTCGCGAATACCGGTGAACAACAACAGTTTTGATGTGGTCCAGGAGCCGGTTGTGACGCCGAAGCCGCAGCCGAAACCTCAGCCGAAGCCTCAGCCTAAGCCGGTAGAGAAACCGCAGACGCAGCAGGTTACGGCGCAGACGCCGCCGCCTAAACCGCAGCAGCAGGCTGAAATTCCGGCGCCGACCGGCAAAGCTTATGTTGTGCAACTGGGCGCGCTGAAGAACGCCGATAAGGTCAACGAAATTGTTGGTAAGCTGCGCGCTTCCGGCTTTAAAGTTTACACATCGCCTTCGACGCCGGTGCAGGGTAAAATCACCCGTATCCTCGTGGGGCCGGATACTTCAAAGGATAAGCTGAAAGGCCAGCTTGGCGAGCTGAAGCAGATTTCAGGACTTAGCGGCGTGGTCATGGGCTACAGCCCGAACTAACTCTCTCTTTTTTAAAGGAGTAGAGGGCCGGAACCCCTGTCTGACGCGCCCTGAAGAGGCGAAAGGCAGTATGGCGTTGAATGTTTTTTCAGCGCCATTTTTATTTCTGTAGGGCATGGAAATCCCTACGCAAACGTTTTCTTTTTCTGTTAGAATGCGCCCCGAACCGGACGACAGGGCGTAAAATCGTGGGACGTATATGGTCTGGATTGATTACGCCATAATTGCGGTGATTGGTTTTTCCTCACTGGTTAGCCTGATCCGCGGCTTTGTTCGTGAAGCTTTATCGCTGGTAACCTGGGGATGCGCTTTCTTTGTTGCCAGTCATTACTACACTTACCTGGCTGTCTGGTTCACGGGCTTTGAAGACGAACTGGTCCGAAATGGGATTGCTATCGCGATACTGTTTATCGCAACGCTTATCGTCGGCGCTATCGTTAACTTTGTGATAGGTCAGCTGGTGGAAAAAACCGGCCTGTCGGGAACCGACAGGGTGTTAGGGATCTGCTTTGGCGCCCTGCGCGGGGTGTTAATCGTCTCAGCGATTCTGTTCTTTCTCGATAGCTTTACCGGTATGGCGAAAAGCGAAGACTGGCAAAAGTCTGAGCTTATCCCGCAGTTCAGTTTCGTTATCAGATGGTTTTTTGACTATCTGCAGAGCTCGTCAAGTTTCTTGCCCAAAGCATAAGCGTTGGGATGTAGCTTAACGAGGAAAAGACGTATGTGCGGTATTGTCGGTATCGCCGGTGTTATGCCGGTAAACCAGTCGATTTATGACGCGTTAACGGTGCTTCAGCATCGTGGCCAGGATGCCGCAGGCATCATCACTATTGATGCGAACAACTGTTTCCGTTTGCGTAAGGCGAACGGACTGGTGAGCGACGTTTTTGAAGCTCGCCATATGCAGCGTATGCAGGGCAATATGGGTATTGGTCACGTTCGTTACCCGACGGCGGGCAGCTCCAGCGCCTCCGAGGCACAGCCTTTTTACGTCAACTCGCCGTATGGCATCACGTTAGCGCACAACGGTAACCTGACTAACGCTCACGAGCTGCGTAAAAAGCTGTTTGAAGAAAAACGCCGCCATATCAACACCACCTCTGATTCCGAAATTCTGCTCAATATCTTCGCCAGCGAGCTGGACAATTACCGCCACTATCCGCTGGAAGCAGACAACATTTTTGCGGCGATCGCTGCCACCAACCGCCAGATTCGCGGCGCTTACGCCTGCGTGGCGATGATTATCGGCCACGGCATGATCGCCTTCCGCGACCCGAACGGCATCCGTCCGCTGGTGCTGGGCAAGCGCGATATCGGCGATGGCCGCACCGAGTATATGGTGGCTTCGGAAAGCGTGGCGCTGGATACGCTGGGCTTTGAGTTCCTGCGCGACGTGGCGCCTGGCGAAGCGGTGTACATCACCGAAAAAGGTCAGCTGTTCACTCGTCAATGCGCGGAGAACCCGGTCAGCAACCCGTGCCTGTTCGAATACGTCTACTTTGCGCGTCCGGACTCCTTCATCGATAAAATCTCCGTCTATAGCGCGCGCGTTAATATGGGCACGAAGCTGGGCGAGAAAATTGCCCGCGAGTGGGAAGATCTGGATATCGACGTGGTCATTCCTATCCCGGAAACCTCCTGCGATATCGCGCTGGAAATTGCCCGTATTCTCGACAAACCTTACCGCCAGGGGTTTGTTAAAAACCGCTACGTTGGCCGCACCTTTATCATGCCGGGCCAGCAGCTGCGCCGTAAGTCCGTGCGCCGTAAGCTTAACGCCAACCGCGCCGAGTTCCGCGATAAGAACGTGCTGCTGGTGGATGACTCCATCGTGCGCGGCACTACCTCAGAGCAGATTATCGAGATGGCGCGCGAAGCCGGGGCGAAGAAAGTGTATCTGGCCTCCGCGGCACCGGAAATTCGCTTCCCGAACGTGTATGGCATCGATATGCCGACCGCCAATGAGCTGATCGCACACGGGCGTGAAGTGGATGAGATTCGCCAGATCATCGGCGCAGACGGCCTGATTTTCCAGGATCTGGACGATCTGATTGACGCGGTGCGCGCTGAGAATCCGGATATTCAGCAGTTCGAATGCTCGGTGTTCAACGGTATCTACGTCACCAAAGATGTTGATCAGACCTATCTGGATTTCCTTGACTCTCTGCGCAACGACGACGCAAAAGCGGTTCAGCTGCAGAACGAAGTGGAAAACCTGGAGATGCACAACGAAGGGTAATGCCTTGATTCACCAGAAGCCCGCGGTCCGGAGACTGCGGGCTTTTTGTTTATAGAGGTCAGGCTTCGTTGATCCAAATTCGCATTTCGCCTTCGCCACGATTGGCCCAGCTAAACCATGGAATAAAGGTTAAGGTCTGTTTCTCTACCGCCGTCTGGCGATGGTCGAAGCTGTAGAGCGGTTTATCCTGTTGGGCGGTCAGTACCCGAAGCCCCTCCGCCTGCAGCACTATTTTTCCTTTTAGCACCCCAGTCCCTTGAATCTCGCGTATCTGACTCGCTTTCGGCAGCGACAGGTTGTGCAGTTCGGCGCCGTTATCAACCTCTTCCAGACAGTAAACCAGCGGTCCGCGCTGAATGGCGACTTTACCGGCGTTATGGCGCACCAGCGGGTTGGCGTAGACCCGGCGGATAGTCATCGGCAGGCGCAGCGTAATGACGTCCCCCTGCTGCCATTGGCGCGTAATATGCAGATAGCCTTTCAGCTGTTCGCCCTGCGCGCCTTCGCCGTTGATGAGCACCTGCGGCGCTTCACACCACTCCGGCAGGCGCAGCGCCAGCGTATGCTGAACGGCCTGCGGGTGGCTGAAAGTGATGATGACCTCCTCATCCCATGGATAGTTACCGCTGATTTTTAGCGCCAGCGGCTGGTCATTAATGGTGAACTGCGCTTCGCTTCCGGCGTAGAAATTAATAAACAGCGCGTCCCGGCGCGGCGTGAACAGGTAGTGCCCGATAGCCACCAACGTGCGGGCGATATTTGGCGGGCAGCAGGCGCAGCCAAACCAGCGCTGGCGAACCGGTTTGATATGATCGTAAATATGGTTATGAGGAATGCTTTTCGGATAGGTTTCCAGCGGGTTAACATAAAAGAAGTGTTTACCATCCAGCGCCATCCCGCCGAGTACCGTATTGTAAAAAGCGCGTTCCATCACGTCTGCATAGTGCGCATCGCCTTCCATTTCCAGCATCCGACGGGCGAACATCATCAGGCCAATCGAAGCGCAGCTTTCGCCGTAGGCGGTATCGTTGGGCAGATCGTAGTCGCTGGTAAAAGCTTCGCCGATCCCCTGGGAGCCGATTCCTCCGGTGATATACATCCGACGCTGTACCATGTTGTTCCAGATCCGCAGGCAGGTCTGACGTTTCTCTTCGTCATTGGTCATACGGGCGATATGCGCCAGGCCGGTCATCAGATAGACCGAACGTACGGCGTGGCCGACCGCTTCGTTCTGTTCAGCGAGCGGTTTGTGCGCATGGGTGTAAGTTTTGTCTTTGATCATTCCCGGCCAGGCGTCGCCCCAACCGATCCAGTGCCGGGTACCGCCGCGTTTTTCGAACTCGATATCGTAATAGTAGGGCTGCTTCCCTCGCTCTTCGACGAAGAAGCAGGCCAGCGCCTGATAGCGAGGTTCCCGGGTGACTTCATACAGGCGCATCAGCGCCAGTTCGATTTCCGGATGTCCCGGATAGCCGCGAAGCTGTCCGGGGTTAGGTCCGAAGACGGTATCAATGTGGTCGGCAAAGCGGCAGGAGATTTCCAACAGACGACGTTTGCCGGTGGCGCGATAAAAAGCGACAGTTGCTTCAAAAAGATGCCCGGCACAGTACAGTTCGTGGCACTCCGCAAGGTTAGTCCAGCGCTGACCCGGTTCTTTGACGGTATACCAGGTATTGAGATAGCCGTCTTCACACTGCGCTTGCGCCAGCAGTTCGATCACTTCGTCAGCGGTTTGTTCGAGCGCCGCGTCAGGTTTTTGGCTTAACGACCAGGCGACCGCCTCAAGCCATTTGGTGACGTCGCTATCCTGAAAAACCATTCCGTAAAATTGGCCATCCTCTTGTCCCGCGGCAATGCGGTAGTTGGCCAGCGCGTGGCTAGGCTCCGCATCGGGAATATTGTCGTTCAGCGCTTCCCACTGATAAGGAATGACGACATCACGAATCAAACGCTGATACTCTCCCAGGAAAGGATCGGTAACGGTAATTCGGTTCAGATCGGCTTCAATTACATCGGACTGCATCATGTTTACCTCAGGAAATTTGGCTATGTCTTTGGTTAAGATCGGTGGAGATACGTTTCATCATTGGGCCGTTCAGTCGGCACTTCAGCAGGCACAGAGCCAGCACCAGATGGAAAATTGCCGGTATTACGCTTTGCAGCAGGGTGATGCCCTGAACAGATACGGCAGTTTGATTTTCCAGGCCTGGACGGTACGCGACCAGGATCAGCAACAGGCTGATAATGCCGCCGGATGAGGCCCAGGAGAGCTTGATAAAAAAGAGGTTAAAGGCGAAGTTCATACCGGAGGAACGCACGCCATTCTTCCATTCACCGTAATCATCGGCGAAGGCCATAATCGAGAAGTGCAGCGGCAGGGTGAAACCAAGCACAATGTTGTTGATCAGGATACAGACCAGCCATAGCGTCTGATGCTGCGGGCCGGTCGGCAGGAACCACATCGCCAGGCCGAAAATAACCAGCACCAGGTTGGTGCGGAAGTACAGCGTAACCATGTCGACGCGCCGGGAAAGCGGGTTGACGATCACCGCGCCAATAATTGCGGCCACGGTGACGATGGCAAAAAACAGCGACATAAAGCCGGCGCTGCCCTGCAGCGCGTAGGAGATAAAGTACATGTAGCCGCCGCCGCGAATGCACAGAATATTCACCAGCAGGAAGGACATCACCAGCATCAGCAGTAATTGGTCGTTCTTACGCAGACCTTGCAGATGCTGGCGCAGCGTGAATTTCCCGGCCAGCGACAGCGGAACCCGCTCTTTGACCCAGAAAAAGCAAAGTAAAAACATGATCATACCAACGGCGCACAGCACGGCCACGCCGTACTGGTAGCCTTTAGCCAGATTCCCCTGGCCAAAAAGCTCGACCATCCATGGCAGCCCGACGGAGACCAGGAAGCCGGCGATACCGCTTAAGACAAAGCGCCAGGACTGGCAGGACATTACCTGATCGTGACGGTTGGTCATGGCGTTTATCAGGGCGCAGTAGGGGACGTTATTGGCGGTATAGCCAATAGAGAGCAAAAAATAGGTCCCGAACGCCCAGGCAATTTTCATGTTTGGGCTCATGTCTGGCACGGTAAACGTCAGGATGCCGATAACCGCAAGCGGCACGGCAGTCCAGAGCTGCCACGGGCGAAAGCGGCCCCAGCGGCTGCGGGTTCTGTCAGCAATAACGCCCATAACCGGGTCTGATACCGCATCAAAAATTCTCAGGGTAAAGAACATTGCCCCGACGATGGCCGGGCTGAGGCCGAACACATCGGTGTAGAAAAAAAGCAGGAAGCCGCTGATTAAGTCAGAGATGCAGTGTCCACCGGCATCTCCCAGCCCATAGCCTATTTTTTCGCGGGTGGAGAGCGTTTCGCCCGCATCAACCATCTGCACATTCGTGTCCAGATTATCGACTGTAGCCATAACCAATCCTTATTTGCTTAGCAGAGTGTGAGGGTACACAGGTCATTACGATCTGTTTTTTTTTAGTAAACTTAATACGCTTCCGAGCATAGATCTAATCTTCTCTTTTCGTACATTTTTGACTTTCTCGCTTGTGATTTTGATCTTGATTTTTACTATAAATTATTTTTAATGCTGATCTTGATCACATTTATCCGTGAGGGATGCCGGGATTTTTTGCGTTATTCGCTAAGCTGAGCATCATTTTTACGAGAAAAGGTCGAATTAAATGCATCTAGGAATGGATATCGGTGGGACCAAAGTTGAGACTGTCGTGCTGGATGACAAGGGAAAACTGGTCCGGCAGCAGCGCATTGCGACACCGAAAGCCAGTATTGAGCAGTTCTTACAGGGTATCATTGGGGAAGTCCAGGCCGCGCAGGATTGGGCAGGCGAAAAGCTAAGCCTGGGATTCGGTTTGCCCGGCGCGATTGACACCGCTACATGTTTAGTAAAAAATTCAAATATTCAGGTGGTCAATGGGCATCCGCTGCATGATATCCTGAGCGACTATTTTTCCCAGCCGGTGGCTGTCGCAAACGATGCTAACTGTTTCGCGCTGTCGGAAGCGATAGATGGCTGCGGCGCCGGTCATGAAGTGGTGTTTGGGGCGATACTTGGTACCGGATGCGGCGGCGGTGTGGTGGTGCATCAGCGTTTGCTGACCGGGCCGAATGCCTGCAGCGGTGAATGGGGGCATAATCCTTTGCCGCACTATTCTCCAGAACACGATGGGCCTGCGCACTTGTGCTATTGCGGTCAGCATAACTGCGTAGAATCGTTTATCTCTGGCAGCGGGCTGGCCCGACAGTTTCGCTTACATAATGAAGGACGCGGAACCGCTGAAGAACTGGTGTTGAAGATGCGTGAAGGACACCCTCAAGCGCTGGCGCTGTGGCGGCAATTCCGTAATCAGCTGGCGCGCGCCTTCGCAAACGTCGTGAATACGCTCGATCCGGATGTGATAGTGATAGGTGGGGGGCTGTCGGGCGTCGATGAGCTGTATAGCGATTTGTCGGCTGAGATGGCAAAGTACGTCTTCGGAGGACGCTGCGTGACGCCGGTTCTGCCGGCAAAGCATGGCGACAGCAGCGGCGTACGCGGCGCAGCATGGGCTGGAGAGCAGGCGCTGCAGGGATAATCAGCGTAAACCCCGTAAAACAGGTGAAAACGAACGGAATGGTAAAAAAGACCAGAATTAAAGATATTGCGGCGGCCTGCGGCGTGTCGATTGCCGCAGTATCAAGAGCGCTAAAAGGGCAGCCGGGGCTTAGCGAGGAGACCCGCCAGCGGATCCTGTCGATAGCGGAAGCCGAAGGCTATGATTTTAGCCGCTTGCGCAACGGTCGCATCAAGCGGCTGCTGTTTTTAATGCACAGGGAACACAATATTGCCAGCGCTCTGCCGTTCTATTCGACCGTCATGCTTGGCGTTGCTGACGCTTGTAGAGAAAATGAAATTGCCATGAGCTTCCAGCCCATTGGTCCGGGAGATTCAGTTGGCGAGTTGATTAATCTCCATCAGCCTGATGCGCTGATCTGCGCGGGTTATCTTGAAGCAGAGATACTGACGGAATTGAAAAAAACGGCGCTCCCCGTTGCCCTGGTTGATTTGTGGGCGGCGGATTTTCCCTGCGCCAATCCTGACAACTATCACGGCGGATTTATCGCCACCCGCCACCTGCTAGAACAGGGAAGAAAGCGCATTGCGTTACTTGGCCATTCCCTGCGCCATTACAGTATTCGCCAGCGTACTGAAGGCTATCAGCAGGCGCTGTTTGATGCCGGCATTTCTCTGGGCGAGGATTATAGAGTCGAGATCCCGCCGGTTAAGGAGATAGAACAGCCGTTGGTGGAGGGCATGGAGAAACTGCTGGCGCTACCGCAGCCGCCGGATGCTATCTTTGCTTATAACGATATGGCGGCGCTGGTGGCGATGCGAGTCTGCGCGCGGAAGGGCATCAAGGTGCCGGATGAGATTGCGATCGTCGGTTTCGATGATATTGAAGCTGCTGCCTGGGCCTGGCCGCCGTTAACCACGGTGGCCATTGATAAGCGTGAGCTTGGCCGCGATGCGTTCCGTCTTTTACTCAGCGATGAGGGTGACAGAAACCTGTTGTTGCCGGTGCGGTTAGTGGTTCGTGAGAGTTCATTGCGGTTGCGTCCGCAGGCATAATCCGGCAAAGTCTGCGCCATCGTGTGAAAGGGGCAATCATCGTGAAGCGACTCATTATCGGTATATCTGGCGCCAGCGGCGCAATCTACGGCGTGCGTTTGCTCCAGGTTTTGCGCGAGGTGCCTGATGTCGAAACCCATCTTATTTTAAGCCAGGCGGCGCGGCAGACGCTGGCGCTGGAGACGGATTTCTCCCTGCGGGAGGTGCAGGCGTTAGCCGATGTGGTGCACGATGCCCGCGATATCGCCGCCAGCATCTCTTCCGGCTCTTTTAAAACCGCGGGAATGGTCATTTTGCCGTGTTCTATGAAGACCCTTTCCGGCATTGTTCATAGCTATACCGATGGGCTATTGACCAGGGCGGCAGACGTGGTGCTCAAAGAGCGTCGCCCGCTGGTGCTGTGCGTAAGGGAAACGCCGTTCCACCTTGGCCACCTGCGTCTGCTGGTCCAGGCGGCGGAAATGGGCGCGGTGATTATGCCGCCGGTTCCCGCGTTTTATCATCGGCCAAAGACCCTTGATGACGTGATAAACCAAACGGTCAACCGCGTTATCGATCAGTTTGATATTTCTCTTCCTGAAGACCTCTTTACCCGCTGGCAGGGAGCGTAAAGCGCACTAAGATAGTGCGCTTTATTCACATCTGCATTGCCGCAGTGCAATTTTGTCGCCTCGATCAAATCCTAAACATTTAATTTGTTTTTTTGCGCTGTGACACTGCGGTTTATCCGTTATTGCTGGTATCTTCCCTTTTAAGACAAACTTGCAACCTTTATTTAACAAATTTAACGCCATTTCCAGCACGCACTGAGAAAATGGCATAAAACGTGCAAGATTTTGTCGGCAGCATAAATAACAAAATAACGCATCGCATAACAACATCACGACACTTAAGGGTAACCTATGAAGAAGACGGTCCTGGCTCTCTCTTTAATGATGGGCATTTGCAGCGCCTCCAGCGCGTTCGCCGCGCTGCCGCAGAGTATTCGCATTGGCACCGATGCCACCTACGCGCCTTTCTCTTCTAAGGATGCGAAAGGGGATTTCGTGGGTTTTGACATTGATTTGGGCAATGAGCTCTGTTCGCGTATCAAAGTAAAATGTACCTGGGTTGGCAGCGATTTCGACTCCCTGATCCCGTCGCTGAAGGCCAAGAAAATCGACGCTATCATCTCTTCGTTGTCGATTACGGAAAAACGCCAGCAGGAAATCGCCTTCTCTGACAAGCTCTACGCCGCCGACTCGCGCCTGATTGCCGCCAAAGGCTCGCCGATTCAGCCAACGCTGGAATCGCTGAAAGGCAAGCATGTCGGCGTGCTTCAGGGCTCTACCCAGGAGGCCTATGGTAATGAACGCTGGCGCAGCCACGGCGTCGATGTCGTGGCTTATCAGAACCAGGATTTGATTTACTCAGACCTCTCCGCTGGCCGCCTTGACGCCGCATTGCAGGATGAAGTGGCCGCGAGCGAAGGTTTCCTCAAGCAACCCGCCGGTAAAGATTTCGCGTTTGCCGGTCCTTCCGTTAAAGACAAAAAATTCTTCGGTGATGGTACCGGCATCGGCCTGCGTAAGGACGATAGCGAGCTGAAGGCCGCGTTTGATAAAGCGCTGGCTGACATGCGTAAAGACGGTACCTACGACAAAATGGCGAAGAAGTACTTCGACTTCAACGTTTACGGTGAGTAAGACGCCCGCTGGCCCGGACTCCGGGCCACGCGTATCTATTTCTGCCCATTATTGGTGCAACTGCACTTTTTGCGGATCGCTTTGGTGCAAAGAATTCCGCACGGGATGTTAATAAGTGCATAGTTAAGCGTTTCTGATGCGAAAAAATTTGCTTCCCGGCGCGGAATGTTTTGCCTTACCGGGGCGAATAATGGCACGATAACTGCCGTAAGTACTTCTAATAAATCCGTTAGAATGACAGTCTGTTGAGGATAGTTATGAAAAAACTGGCGTTGTCTCTCTCTTTAGCGCTGGCCCTTTCCAGCGTTTCCACTGTATTCGCAGCCATTCCGCAAAAAGTCCGCATCGGCACCGATCCTACTTATGCCCCGTTCGAATCCAAGAATGCACAGGGTGAATTGGTTGGTTTTGACATCGATCTGGCAAAAGAGCTCTGTAAGCGCATCAATACGCAATGTACCTTCATTGAGAACCCGCTGGACGCGCTGATCCCGTCTTTAAAAGCGAAGAAAATCGATGCCATTATGTCTTCGCTTTCAATCACCGAAAAACGTCAGCAGGAAATTGCCTTCACCGACAAGCTTTACGCGGCGGATTCGCGCCTGGTCGTGAAAAAAGGCAGCGATATTACGCCAGACCTCGCGAAGCTGAAAGGTAAACGCGTTGGCGTTCTGCAGGGTACCACTCAGGAAACCTACGGCAACGAGCACTGGGCGCCGAAGGGTATTGAAATCGTTTCCTACCAGGGGCAGGACAATATTTATTCTGACCTGACCGCTGGACGTATCGATGCTGCGTTCCAGGATGAAGTCGCCGCCAGCGAAGGCTTCCTCAAACAGCCTATCGGCAAGGATTATCAGTTTGGCGGCCCGTCGATTAAAGACGAGAAGCTGTTCGGCGTCGGCACCGGTATGGGGCTGCGTAAAGAGGACAACGAACTGCGTGAAGCATTGAATAAAGCCTTTGCCGAGATGCGCCAGGACGGCACCTACGACAAGCTGGCGAAGAAATATTTCGATTTTAACGTGTACGGCGACTAATCATCCCGCGTACCCCATCGCGCGTGATTTCACGCGCGATGGTTGATGACAGACAGGGCAGACAGCATGCTGTACGGGTTTTCACAGGTTATATTTCAGGGCGCGCTGGTCACCCTTGAGCTGGCGTTAAGCTCGGTCGTTCTGGCGGTGCTTATCGGCCTGGCGGGCGCTGGGGCGAAACTTTCTAACAATCGTCCATTAGCGCTGATTTTTGAAGGCTATACCACTTTAATCCGTGGTGTCCCCGATCTGGTGCTGATGCTGCTGATTTTCTACGGGCTGCAGATCGCGCTTAACAGCGTGACCGATGCGCTTGGCCTGGCGCAGTTTGATATTGACCCAATGGTGGCGGGTATCATCACGCTGGGCTTTATTTACGGCGCCTACTTCACCGAAACTTTTCGCGGCGCCTTCCTGGCGGTGCCGACGGGGCATATTGAAGCGGCGACGGCTTTCGGCTTTAGCGGCGGGCAAACCTTTCGTCGCATTCTGTTCCCGGCAATGATGCGCTATGCGCTGCCTGGAATAGGCAACAACTGGCAGGTGATCCTCAAAGCGACCGCGCTGGTCTCGCTGCTGGGGCTGGAGGATGTGGTCAAGGCAACCCAGCTGGCGGGTAAAAGCACCTGGGAGCCGTTCTACTTCGCCATCGTCTGCGGCCTGATTTATCTCGTATTTACAACGGTTTCCAATGGTGTGCTGCTGATGCTCGAACGCCGTTACTCGGTGGGCGTGAAGAGGGCTGACCTGTGATTGACATTATTCAGGAGTACTGGAAATCCCTGCTGTGGACCGACGGCTACCGCTTTACCGGCGTCGCGATTACGCTCTGGCTGCTGATCTCTTCCGTGGTGATGGGCGGCATCCTGGCGGTTTTCCTCGCGATAGGCCGAGTGTCGAGCAACAAATTTATCCAGTTCCCCATCTGGCTCTTCACCTATATCTTTCGCGGCACGCCGCTGTACGTTCAGCTGCTGGTGTTCTATTCCGGGATGTATACGCTGGAAATCGTCAAAGGCACTGAACTGCTGAACGCCTTCTTTCGCAGCGGGCTGAACTGTACGGTGCTGGCGCTGACGCTGAACACCTGCGCCTATACCACGGAGATTTTCGCCGGGGCGATTCGTTCAGTGCCGGCAGGCGAGATAGAGGCTGCCCGGGCGTACGGTTTTTCCTCGGTTAAAATGTATCGCTGCATTATCCTGCCTTCCGCGCTGCGTATCGCTCTGCCTGCGTACAGCAACGAAGTGATTCTGATGCTGCATTCCACCGCGCTGGCTTTTACCGCCACGGTGCCGGATCTGCTGAAAATTGCCCGCGATATTAACTCGGCAACCTACCAGCCGTTTACCGCCTTTGGTATTGCCGCAGTACTGTATTTAATTATCTCGTATGTGCTGATTAGCCTGTTCCGCAGGGCGGAAAAGCGCTGGCTCCAGCACATCAAACCTTCTTCGACGCACTGAGAACGCCATGTCCGACAATAAATTAAATGTAATCGATCTGCATAAACGTTACGGCGAGCATGAGGTACTGAAAGGCGTCTCACTGCGGGCGAAAGCCGGAGACGTGATCAGTATTATTGGCTCATCCGGTTCCGGTAAAAGTACCTTTTTGCGCTGCATTAACTTTCTTGAAAAGCCCAGCGAAGGGACGATCGTCGTTAACGGGCAAAACATTGGCCTGGTTCGCGATAAAGACGGTCAGTTAAAGGTGTCTGATAAGAACCAGCTGCGCCTTCTGCGTACCCGCCTGACGATGGTGTTCCAGCACTTCAACCTGTGGAGCCATATGACGGTGCTGGAAAACGTGATGGAAGCGCCGATTCAGGTATTAGGCCTGAGCAAACAGGAAGCTCGCGATCGGGCGGTCAAATATCTGGCAAAAGTCGGTATTGACGAACGCCAGCAGATTAAATATCCGGTGCACCTCTCCGGCGGCCAGCAGCAGCGTGTTTCCATTGCCCGCGCGCTGGCGATGGAGCCCGACGTACTGCTGTTTGATGAACCGACGTCGGCGCTTGACCCTGAACTGGTGGGCGAAGTGCTGCGTATTATGCAGCAGCTGGCGGAAGAGGGGAAAACCATGGTCGTGGTAACGCATGAAATGGGCTTTGCGCGCCATGTCTCTTCGCACGTGATTTTCCTGCATCAGGGCAAGATTGAAGAAGAAGGGCACCCTGACGATGTTTTCGGCAATCCGAAAAGCCAGCGCCTGCAGCAGTTCCTGAAGGGCTCGTTAAAGTAATACTGCCTATGCCCCCGGCGGAATCCCCTCCGCCGGGACGGCTAGCGCTCCAGCCGATACACCCAGTCATCGTAGTCCATTCCGTTCAAATGATACGCTTTTTCGAGCACCTGAATGCGGATAAAACCGTGTTTTTCCAGCAGGCGGGAAGAGCCAGCGTTATTGCTCAGCACCCAGGCATTTATCGCGTGAACGCCGAGCTGGTTAAAGCCGTAGTCGCAAATTGCTTTTAACGCTTCGCTGGCGTATCCCTTTCCCTGAGCATCGGGCAGGAGAGCGTATCCGATATCCGCTTCGTGCGGATTTTTACCGCTGATGCGCAGGCCGATATCGCCAACCGCCGCGCCGCTGGCGTCGCGCAGTACGAATACGCCAGGGTCAGCGCAGCGGGATTCAAACAGCGTCCGCAGCGCTGGCTCTTCAAGAACCTCGCCCATATAGCGCATCACTTCCGGGTCTCGCCGTAAGCGCAGGAAAAATGGCCAGTCGGATGCGTGAAACGGCGAGAGGCGCAGGCGCGGCGTAGTGAGTATTATCATCATGCAGTCCATAGAGGTGGATTATTCCACCACCTTAACATCATAAAGCGCTGAGTCTAACCGACCCTCGGTGAAGCCCGGCGCTGATTTTCGAGCCCGCCGAGATAGCGCAGCACGGTGTTGCTCTCTTGCGTCGCCCTCAACTGCAGCGCCAGGTTGAGGTTGTCCAGCACCTCGGCGTGGGCGACCAGCGGTGAATCCCCGGCAAGCCGTCCCTCCATCACCAGCCAGCCGACGACGGTTTTCCAGCGCCACAGCGGCGAATTGCCTTTCACCCGCTGTACCGGCCCTGGAAACTGGCCCGAGCCTCGTGCGCCATCTTTCAATAAGGCGATGGCCTGTCGCGTCAGGCCGGTGAGTTCAGCAATATCGCTTAATCCAACCAGCGCGGAATCGACGGATTCGACCCGCGCATTCAGGGCCGGGGCGGATTCGATATTGGCAATCGCTGACAAAATGGCCTGTTCGAGAGAATCGCATTCGCGGTCGAACTCCAGATAGACCGCCGTTCCGTAAAAGCAGACCAGGGCATCAGCGCAGCCTGCCGCATGCAGCGCATCCTCTAGTCCTACGGTATGCGCGGTGACGCCGGAGAGGGTGAGCGTAAAGTTATACAGCGCCATGGTTTAATCCTTCTTGTGGTTAATCTGACCCGATACGGGTACCAGACAGCGATCGACCATGCGGATGATTTGCCTGGCATGGTGAATGGGCGCCGCCGGCGTTGACCAGATGCTCATCATGTGTTCCCGATGGTGGGCTGTTCCGCACATCAGTCGCCCAAAACAGTGCGCGCTTTTGCCGCCAGGGAGAAAAATCCAGCCGCGCGCCAGCGCGTAGTCAATAGCGGCTCTGATATGTTTATCCGGATGTTCCTTCATCAATGTGTCCTGCTAATACTGAATATAATGTTGACGGATGTCAACGATCGGGTAAGGTTAAATCACACGCAGGGGTTATGACAGAGTGAAGGGGAGATCGCTGGAATGAGATTCACAGTTAAGACGCGACAGACGCGGTGGTTTTTGCGCGTTGCGAGGAGGGTTCCACAAATAACAGAGCAGGGAGATCGCCGAGACCTCCCTGAAGGCCCCTGAACTATTTCAGGACATCGGCAAGGGCCTCTTCCAGATCGTACCAACGAAAGCCAAATCCGGCGGCTTCCAGGCGTTTTGGCAGCGCGCGCTGGCCGCCGAGTACCAGAACGGAAGATTCTCCCATCAGCAGGCGAATCGCCGCCGCCGGGACGCGGAAAATGGCGGGCCGATTCAACGCATGGCCCAGCGCGTGGGCGAACTGCTCGTTACGCACCGGGTAAGGGGAAACCATATTAAACGGCCCCCGCAGGTCGTTATCCAGCAGCCAGAGGATACCGTTGACCATGTCGTCGATGTGGATCCACGCCAGATATTGCCTTCCGCTACCGATAGGGCCGCCGAGGCCAAGTTTAAAAGCCGGCGTCATTTTGGCCAGAATGCCGCCGCGCGGCGCCAGCACCACGCCGGTACGCAGCAGGCAGACGCGGGTGCGATCGCTCTGTGCTTCACAGGCGATTTGCTCCCAGCGGGCGCAAAGCTTATGGGTAAACTCGTTGTGCGGCGGCTCTTCTTCGGTAACCACGACTTCACCGAGGTCGCCATAGTAACCGGTGGCGGAACCGCTTATCAGCACCGTGGGTGGCGTATCGCTGGCGTTGCACAGCTTGACCAGCTTTTGCGTGATATCCCAGCGGCTGTGGCAGAGACGCTGTTTCTGCTCCGCCGTCCAGCGTTTATCGGCGATCGGCTCGCCTGCCAGATTAATGACGGCATCAATGCCGTTGAGGTTCGCCTGATGCTCGAAATCGCGCCACAGGGTGACGCGTGGGTCGAGGCGGCTTTTGGCCTTTTCCGGGCTGCGCGTTGAAACCGTTACGTGATGCCCCAGCTCCAGTAGCCGGGGGATCAGATGTCGGCCTATCAGGCCGGTACCGCCAGTAAGCAGAACGTTCATAGCGCCTCCCTAAGATGATGCGCCTAACGCCGCCAGCTCATCGTCATGGATACCGAATCGGCGTAGCGCAGCGCATGCAGTTTATCGATCTCTACTTCAGCATAAGTGACCCAGTGATGTTCGCGTGCGATATCGAGCACATCCTGAGTTAATTTTTCCAGCAGAGAGAAGCGGTTATTCTCAATATGGCTAATAATGCGCTTGGTGATGGTGCGGTAGTTCAGCGCATCGTTAATGTCTTCGCTGTTGCGTGATTTCTCCGCCGGATAATGGATAGCGACGTTAACCACCACGTCCTGGCGGTTGGCGATCTCTTCCTCTTTAATTCCGATAAAAGTACGCAGGCGCAGGTTCTTAATTCGAATAATGGCGTCTGGTTGAGACATTGCAGGCTTCCTCCGTGTAGTAATTTCCGCCATCATACATCAAAGCTTCCCGGGCGAGCAGGGGGTTAATGGGCTTCTGTTTTCAGCAGCGCTTCAACGGTGGCCGGGCGCTGGCGAATGCGCTCGAACCAGTTATGCACCGCCGGAAAACTGGCGAGGTCGATACGCTGGCGCTGATGGGCATTCACCCACGGCCAGCAGGCGATATCGGCGATGCTGTAGTGATTGCCGCCAAGCCAGGGGCTCTCGCCAAGGCGCCGATTGAGCACGCCATACAGACGCTGCGTTTCCACCTGATACCGTTCAATGGCGTAGGGCACCGCCTGCGGAGCAAAGTGGTTGAAATGATGATTTTGCCCGAGCATCGGCCCTAACCCACCGACCTGCCAGAATAACCACTGTAGCGTAACGTGGCGTTCGCGGAGTTCGCCGCTCAGTAATTTGCCGGTTTTTTCAGCCAGATAAAGCAGGATCTCGCCGGACTCAAACAGGCTTAACGGGGCGCCGCCGTCGGCGGGAGCATCGTCAACGATCGCCGGGATCTTGTTGTTCGGTGAAATCGCCAGAAACGACGGTTGAAACTGCTCCCCCTTACTGATATCCACCCGGATCAGGCGGTAAGGCAGCTGCGCTTCTTCAAGGAAGAGCGTGATTTTGTGGCCATTAGGGGTGGGTGCGTAGTAAAGATCGATCATGAGAGTCCCTCGCCGTCACAGGTCGCAAACTTTTCGAGTATAGGTGAACTGGCATCATCCGGCAGGTTTGCCTCATTCTGGATGACTTTCGCCGATAGCGTACACCTCAGAGAAGTATGTAAGATCCTGAGGCTAGCGGTCAGTGACATCCTCTGAAAGACAGGATATGTTGGCGTATCGCCCCATTACATTAGCCATTGAGGATGCTATGAGCCAGCTCGCGATTACCCTGTGGTCCGACGCCGATTTTTTCTCGCCATATGTGATGTCCGTCTACGTTGCCCTGCAGGAAAAGAGCCTGCCTTTTACCCTAAAAACCGTCAACCTCGACAGCGGCGAGCATCTGCAAAGCGGCTGGAAAGGCTACAGCGCGACGCGACGCGTACCGCTGCTGGAGATCGGCGAGTTTTTTCTGAGCGAATCCTCCGCGATTACCGAATATCTGGACGAGCGCTTTGCGCCCCCGGAATGGGAGCGGCTTTATCCGCATGACCTGCAAAAGCGCGCGCGGGCGCGTCAGGTACAGGCCTGGCTGCGCAGCGATTTAATGCCGATCCGTGAAGAACGCTCAACGGACGTGGTCTTTGGCGGCGCAAAGAAGCCTCCGCTCAGCGACGCCGGGCAAAAAAGCGCCGCTAAGCTGTTTGAAACGGCTGGCGTACTGCTGTCCCACGGCGGGCAGAATCTATTTGGCGAGTGGTCCATTGCCGATACCGACCTGGCGCTGATGCTCAATCGACTGGTCCTTAACGGCGATGAGGTCCCCGCCGCGCTGGCGGATTACGCCGCCTTCCAGTGGCAGCGGGCGTCGGTACAGCGCTACGTCGCACTCTCAGCCAAACGCGCGGGCTGATAAGCTTCAGCGGTTCCGTTATCATAGACGCATCGTCATGCGTGGAGATAAATTGTATGAAGCTGATGTTTGCCTCGGATATCCACGGCTCTCTGCCTGCCGCTGAACGCGTGCTTGAGCTGTTCGCGCGCAGTGGGGCGCAGTGGCTGGTTATCCTCGGCGATGTGCTTAACCACGGGCCGCGTAACGCCCTTCCCGAAGGCTATGCTCCGGCCCAGGTCGCGGAGGCGCTCAATCGCGTGGCGGAGCGGGTGATTGCCGTACGCGGCAACTGCGACAGCGAAGTCGATCAGATGCTGCTCCATTTCCCCATTACCGCCCCCTGGCAGCAGGTTTTGAGCGAGCGAACCCGCCTGTTTCTGACCCACGGACATCTGTATAGCCCCGATAATTTGCCTCCCCTCGCCGCTGGCGATGTGCTGGCTTATGGTCATACTCATATTCCGGTTGCCGAGAAACGCGGTGAGATTTTCCTCTTCAACCCCGGCTCGGTCAGCATCCCTAAAGGGGGATTTACCGCCAGCTACGGTCTGCTGAACGAGGGGCAATTGCAGGTTTTAGCACTCGATGATAATCAGGTTATTGCAGAGGTCGCAATTTACCCGTAATTTACCCCTCAACCGTATAGACGCGCCGCAAGAGCGCTTTAAAAAGTAAGGTTTCCTGATGGCGGAACAGAATCATTTGGCAAGCACAGAATGGGTCGATATTGTTAATGAAAACAATGAGGTGATAGCACAGTCCAGCCGCGAACAAATGCGCGCGGAGTGTTTGCGTCATCGTGCGACCTACATTGTTGTTCATGATGGGATGGGCAAAATCCTGGTACAGCGCCGTACCGAAACAAAAGATTTCCAGCCTGGCATGCTGGACGCTACCGCCGGCGGCGTGGTGCAGGCTGACGAGCAAATGCTGGAGTCCGCGCGCCGGGAGGCGGAAGAAGAGCTCGGTATTGCCGGCGTGCCTTTTGCTGACCACGGGCAGTTTTACTACGAAGATAAACACTGCCGCGTCTGGGGCGGCCTGTTTAGCTGCGTCTCGCACGGGCCGTTCGCCCTGCAGGAAGAAGAAGTGAGCGAAGTGTGCTGGCTGACGCCGGAAGAGATCACCGCCCGCTGCGATGAGTTCACCCCGGATTCATTAAAAGCGCTGGCGCTGTGGATGACCCGCAATGCCAATAATGAGTCAGCAAAAAGCGAAAAGCAGGAAGAGGCCGAGTAGTTTTAACAGCTATCCCTCATGCATAAACTGGATGCGATGGGTCTTCTGTCGCTCCAGTTTCCCTCGCTAAGCCGCTCCAGAAGAGCACGGCCGGCTTCGATGCCAATCTTGTGATGCGGTACCGCCATCGTCGTTAACGGCGGCTGGCAGACCCGACTTACGTCACTATCCCCAAAGCCGACGACGGCTAAATCATCAGGAACTTTGATGCGCCGACGCTGGCATTCATACAGCGCTCCGCATGCCAGCTCATCGGAAACGCAGACCAGCGCATCGAGTTCCGGCCATGCCAGCAAAAACTCCGGCAGCTGTGAAGCGCCGGTGGAAAAGTTGGCGGGCAGCGCGGCGTTAATCACCCGGTTTGGCGACATGTGATGGCGCAGCATGGCTTTATACCATCCCTGTAAATGCTGCTGAAAAATCCACTGTTCCTGATTGGCGCACAGCAGACCGATATTCTGATAGCCGCGGTGGATAAGCATCTCCGTCAGCTCGAACATCGCCGCCACGTTATCAATGCCGATATTCATGTCGATAGGATCGGCGCGCATTGCGCCCATCTCCACCACCGGAATCGAGGCGTTCTGCAGCCAGTGGCGTACGGTATCGCTGTGCTCAACGCTCAGTAGAATGGCGGCGGCGATATTAGAAGCCAGCAGCGTTTCCAGTAGTTTCTCTTCCTGCTCCAGACGGTGCTGCGATTCCGCCAGCATGATTTGATATCCTGCCGGCTGTAATATCTGCTGAAGCCCGGCAAACATCGCCGAGCAGCCCGCTTCCGCAAGATTTGGCACCACCATGGCGATGGTTCGTGAGGAGGCTGACGCCAGCGCGCTGGCGGCAAGATTAGGCATGTACCCCAGCTCCTGCACCGCCGCTTCGATTTTTTCACGTAGCTTATCGGAAACTTGCTCCGGCGTGCGAAGGGCGCGGGACACGGTCATTGTTCCTACGCCAGCCAGTTGCGCAACGTCGGCGATCGTGACTTTTCCGGTACTACGCCGTTTTCGGGTTAGAGACATACACATTCCTGCTAAACAGACGTTTTTTATTATCATCCATTACTTCACGTGTCAGGAGTATACGCCTTAAACCGGCCTTTTTGCTGCGTTTTGATGGGATGATTGCGAATTGATAGCGCTATCACAAATCTGAATGTTCAACGTTGGTAGCGCTATCTTTGTGATCGCTCTCGCAGATAACTCTTGGCGGCTTGCATAAAGTTTGCCCATCTTTTGCTAAAAGTGGGGGTGACAAAATGCTCAAAACATGGCTCTCGGATGCCACCATCATGCTGCGGCAGAGCGTGGAAACCTGGCCACAGGCGCTGGACATCTGTGCCCAACCGCTGCTCAAGGCCGGTGTGATAGAACCTGCGTACGTAAAGGCCATCGTGGAGCAGCATCAAAGGTTGGGGCCCTACTATGTACTGGCTCCGGGTCTGGCGATGCCGCACGCGCGACCGGAGGAGGGAGCGAAAGGCTTAGGGCTGTCGCTGCTGAAGCTGGGGCAGGGCGTGTCCTTTGGCTCGGAAGAGTTCGACCCGGTTGATATTGTCATTATGCTTGCGGCCCCGGATAAGCATAGCCATATCGAAACAATCTCTGCGCTGGCGGAATTATTTTCCAGCGATGAAGATATGAATAAATTACATCAGGCAACCAACCTGGAGGAGATAAAAACTATCATCGCGCGTTTCTGATTTAATTTTATTATCCGACTTATAACCCATTACGCACCTGCGTGATGCGGACGTACTCTACCCAAAAAAGGTGATAACAATGAAAATTATGGCAATTTGCGGTTCTGGCCTGGGCAGTAGTTTTATGGTTGAGATGAATATTAAAAAGGTGCTGAAAAAGCTCGATATCGAGGCTGAGGTGGAGCACTCCGATCTGTCGTCGGCAACGCCGGGCGCGGCAGATTTATTCGTGATGGCAAAAGATATTGCCGCCAGCGCCAGCGTCCCGGAAAGCCAGCTGGTGGTGATTACCAACATCATCGATATTAACGAACTCGAAGCGCAGCTGCGCGCGTGGTTCGCCAGACAATAACTATTTATAGCGAGGTGGATATGTTTATCCTTGAAACGCTGAATTTTGTTGTTGATATACTCAAAGTACCTTCGGTACTGGTCGGTTTAATTGCCTTAATTGGTCTGGTAGCGCAAAAGAAATCTTTCTCCGATGTCGTCAAGGGAACCATTAAAACTATTCTGGGTTTTATTGTTCTCGGCGGCGGCGCGACGGTATTAGTCGGTTCGCTGAATCCATTGGGGGGGATGTTTGAACACGCATTTAATATTCAGGGAATTATCCCTAATAATGAGGCGATAGTTTCTATTGCGCTGGAAAAATATGGTGCTTCAACCGCGCTTATAATGGCGTTCGGGATGGTAGCGAATATTGTGGTCGCCCGGTTTACGCGCCTGAAGTACATTTTTCTCACCGGCCACCACACCTTCTATATGGCCTGTATGATCGGCGTGATTCTTACCGTGGCGGGTTTTGAAGGTATCGGGCTGGTCTTTACCGGTTCCCTGATCCTCGGCCTGGTGATGGCGTTCTTCCCGGCGCTGGCCCAGCGCTATATGAAGCGTATTACCGGCACGGATGACATCGCTTTCGGCCACTTCGGCACCCTGGGCTATGTCCTTTCGGGATGGATCGGTAGCGTCTGCGGTAAAGGCTCGCGTTCAACCGAAGAGATGAACCTACCGAAAAACCTGAGCTTCCTGCGCGACAGCTCCATCTCCATTTCGCTGACCATGATGATTATCTATTTGATTATGGCGGTGAGCGCGGGGCGTGAATATGTTGAAAGCACCTTCAGCGGCGGCCAGAACTACCTGGTATACGCCATCATCATGGCGATTACCTTCGCCGCCGGGGTGTTCATCATCCTGCAAGGGGTACGTCTGATCCTGGCGGAAATCGTCCCGGCCTTTACCGGATTTTCGGAGAAGCTGGTGCCTAATGCCCGTCCGGCGCTGGACTGCCCGGTGGTCTATCCCTATGCGCCCAATGCGGTACTGATTGGCTTCCTGTTCAGCTTCCTCGGCGGCCTGGTCGGGCTGTTCCTCTGCGGGCAGTTCAAGTGGGTGCTGATTCTGCCCGGCGTGGTGCCGCATTTCTTTACCGGCGCGACCGCCGGCGTATTTGGCAACGCCACCGGTGGGCGGCGCGGGGCGATGATCGGGGCGTTTGCCAACGGCCTGCTGATCACCTTCCTGCCGGTACTGCTGCTGCCGGTGCTGGGCGCGATTGGCTTTGCCAACACCACTTTCTCGGATGCGGATTTCGGCGCCGTCGGTATCGTGCTGGGTAACCTGGCCCGCTATTTGTCGCCGTTTGCCATTACCGGACTTGTGGTGGCGTTGTTCGTACTGCTGGTGGTGTACAACGTTTTTGCGAAAAAGAGATCTGCGGGCGGCGGCGCGCAGGAGAACAGCGGAGCTAAATCATGAATGTGAAAGAAGTGACCCAACTGGCGCGGGATATTCGCGTCGCCACCCTTAAATCGCTGACGGATCTCGGTTTCGGCCACTACGGCGGCAGTATGTCGGTTGTGGAGACGCTGGCGGTACTGTACGGCGCGGTGATGAAAATCGACCCCGCCGATCCGGACTGGCCCGAGCGCGACTACTTTGTGCTGTCGAAAGGTCATGCCGGCCCGGCGCTATACAGCACGTTAGCGATTAAGGGATATTTTCCGCTAGAAGAGCTGAGTACGCTAAACCAGAACGGTACGCGGCTGCCAAGCCACCCGGACCGGCTGAAAACGCGCGGGGTGGACGCCACTACTGGCTCGCTGGGACAGGGGATTTCCATCGCCGGCGGAATGGCGCTGTCGCATAAGCTGGCGGGGCGGGCGAATCGGGTATTCTGCATCGTTGGCGACGGCGAGCTGAATGAAGGCCAGTGCTGGGAAGCGTTCCAGTTTATTGCCCATCATTGCCTGAATAATCTGACCGTGTTTGTTGACTGGAACAAGCTACAGCTTGACGGCAGGCTGGACGAGATCATTCGCGCCTTCAATCTGGAAGATAAATTCCGCGCCTTTGGTTTTGACGTCGTTACCGTCAAAGGCGATGACATCCCCGGACTGCTGGCGGCGGTGCAGCCCGTTCCTCCCGTCGATGCGCGCCCGCGGGTAGTCATTCTCGATAGCGTGAAAGGCCAGGGCGTGCCGTATCTCGAGAATCTCAGTAATAACCATCACTTGCGCCTGACGGACGAGATGAAAGAGACGCTAAACGAGACGATTCGCCAGCTGGAGGCCGAACATGATTAAAGTTGCACCTGCAGGACAAAAAGATGCCGTAGAGATGCGTAAAGTCTATGCCGGGTTTGTCGCGCAGCAGATTGAAGCCCATAGCCCGATTATCGCCCTGGAAGCGGATCTGATGAGCTCTATGGCGATGGACGGCGTTGCGCGGCAGCATCCACAGCACGTCATCAATTGCGGCATTATGGAAGCGAACGTGATCGGCACCGCCGCCGGGCTATCGTTGACCGGGCGCAAGCCGTTTGTCCATACCTTTACCGCTTTCGCCAGCCGCCGCTGCTTCGACCAGCTGTTTATGGCGCTGGACTATCAGCGGAATAACGTCAAAGTGATTGCCTCTGACGCGGGGGTGACCGCCTGTCATAACGGCGGAACCCATATGTCATTTGAAGATATGGGGATTGTGCGCGGCCTCGCGCATTCGGTGGTGCTGGAAGTGACCGATGCGGTGATGTTCGAGGATATCCTGCGGCAGCTTATCGATCTCGACGGTTTTTACTGGGTACGCACGATCCGCAAACAGGCGCCGAGCGTCTACGCGCCGGGTTCGACGTTCACGATTGGCAAAGGTAATGTGCTGCGCGAAGGTGACGACATCACCCTGATAGCCAACGGGATCATGGTGGCGGAAGCCCTTGAGGCAGCGCGTCAGCTTGAGCAGGAAGGGGTCAGCGCGGCGGTGATTGATATGTTTACCCTGAAGCCCATCGACCGCATGCTGGTGAAAAATTACGCCGAAAAAACCGGGCGTATCGTGACCTGTGAAAATCACAGTATTCATAACGGGCTGGGATCGGCGGTGGCGGAAGTGCTGGTGGAGACCTGCCCGGTTCTGATGCGTCGTGTGGGGGTGAAGGAGCGCTATGGCCAGGTGGGAACGCAGGACTTTCTGCAGAAGGAGTATGGCCTGACGGCGCATGATATTGTCTCGGCGGCGCGAGAGCTGCTGTAAATAAAAAGGCGACCGTGAGGTCGCCTTTTTTCATCCAGCGGGCAGATTATGCTTGCTGCTGGGACGACTGAATCGCGGTCAGGGCGATGGTATAGACGATATCGTCAACCAGCGCGCCACGGGACAGGTCGTTCACCGGCTTACGCATCCCCTGCAGCATCGGCCCGATAGAGATCAGGTCGGCAGAACGCTGTACGGCTTTGTAAGTGGTGTTACCGGTGTTCAGGTCCGGGAAGATGAACACGGTAGCGCGGCCGGCAACCGGAGAGTTCGGCGCTTTGGATTTCGCTACGTCAGCCATGACCGCAGCATCGTACTGCAGCGGGCCGTCGATCATCAGGTCAGGACGTTTTTCCTGCGCCAGACGCGTCGCTTCGCGTACTTTCTCTACATCGCTGCCGGCGCCAGAGGTACCGGTGGAGTAGGAGAGCATGGCTACGCGTGGTTCGATGCCGAAGGCAATCGCGGAGTCTGCGGACTGGATAGCGATTTCAGCCAGCTGTTCAGCGGTCGGATCCGGGTTGATCGCGCAGTCGCCGTAAACGTAAACCTGTTCCGGCAGCAGCATGAAGAATACGGAAGAGACCAGAGAGCTACCCGGCGCAGTTTTGATCAGCTGCAGCGGCGGACGGATGGTGTTGGCGGTGGTGTGAACCGCGCCGGATACCAGGCCGTCGACTTCGTCTTGTTCCAGCATCAGGGTGCCGAGAACCACGTTGTCTTCCAGCTGCTCGCGGGCAACCGCTTCGGTCATGCCTTTGCTCTTACGCAGCTCGACCAGGCGAGCAACGTAGCTTTCGCGAACCACTTCCGGGTCAACGATTTCAATACCGGCGCCCAGCTCTACGCCCTGAGAAGCGGCAACGCGGGTGATTTCATCCGGGTTACCCAGCAGTACGCAGGTCGCGATACCGCGCTCGGCGCAGATAGCCGCGGCTTTAACGGTACGCGGTTCGTTGCCTTCCGGCAGCACAACACGCTTGCCTGCTTTACGCGCCAGCTCGGTGAGCTGATAGCGGAAGGCTGGCGGAGAGAGACGACGGCTGCGCTCGGAAGTCGCGGTCAGGGATTCAATCCAGTCGGCGTTGATATAGTTAGCCACGTATTCCTGAACTTTCTCGATGCGCTCGTGATCGTCAACCGGCACTTCCAGGTTGAAGCTCTGCAGGCTCAGAGAGGTCTGCCAGGTGTTGGTGTTAACCATGAATACCGGCAGGCCGGTAGCAAACGCGCGTTCGCACAGCTTGCTGACGCGCGGGTCCATTTCATAGGCCCCGGTCAGCAGGATGGCGCCGATTTCCACGCCGTTCATCGCGGCCAGGCAGGCGGCGACCAGTACGTCAGGACGGTCCGCGGAAGTGACCAGCAGAGAACCTGCGCGGAAGTGTTCCAGCATGTGCGGAATGCTACGCGCACAGAAGGTGACGGACTTCACGCGGCGGGTATTGATGTCGCCTTCGTTGATGATGGTGGCGTTCAGGTGATGCGCCATATCAATCGCGCGGGTGGCGATCAGATCGAAGCTCCACGGCACCGCGCCCAGAACCGGTAATGGGCTACCGTTCTGCAGCTGAGCCGGATCGATCTTCACGACTTTTGCTTTGGAAGAGTCGTCGAAGATTTCCGACAGGTCCGGGCGAGTACGGCCCTGTTCGTCAACCGGCGCATTCAGCTTGTTGACGATGACGCCGGTGATGCTGGTGTTTTTCGCGCCGCCGAAGCTGCTGCGGGTGAGCTCAATGCGCTCTTTCAGCTGTTCCGGGGTATCGGTACCCTGGGACATCACAAAGACGATTTCAGCGTTCAGCGTTTTCGCGATTTCGTAGTTCAGAGACTGGGCAAACTGATGTTTGCGGGTCGGGACCAGACCTTCAACCAGCACCACTTCAGCATCCTGCGTGTTGGCGTGGTAGTTGGCGATGATCTCTTCCATCAGCACGTCTTTCTGGTTGCTGGAGAGCAGCGACTCAACGTGGCTCATTTTCAACGGCTCTGCGGCCGGAAGGTCGGAGTTCGCGCGAATGATGGTGGTGGTCTGGTCTGGCGCATCGCCACCGGCACGCGGTTGAGCGATAGGTTTAAAGACGCTCAGGCGAACGCCTTTACGTTCCATAGCACGGATGACACCGAGGCTGACGCTGGTCAGGCCTACGCTGGTTCCGGTAGGGATCAGCATGATTGTACGGGACACGATATATCCTCTTTCGTTACCGCCAGTATCAGGCGGGATACAAAACAGCACCGCCAGCTAGGCTGGCGGTGTGGAATCAGGCGGTCAGACGGTTGGCGTCCTGCGCGATGACCAGCTCTTCGTTGGTCGGAATGACGATAGCCGGGCGAGTGCCTTCTTTGTTGATGAAGCCAGACTTGCCGAAACGGGCAGCCAGGTTACGCTCGTGATCAACTTCAAAGCCCAGTACGCCCAGTTTGCCCAGAGACAGTTCGCGAACCATCGCGGCGTTTTCACCGATACCACCGGTGAACACAACGGCGTCCAGACGACCGTCCATCAGCGCGGTGTAGGAGCCGATGTATTTTGCCAGGCGGTGGCAGTAAACGTCCATTGCACGTTTAGCGTCAGCTTTTTCCTGGTAGTTGTCTTCAACATAGCGACAGTCGCTGGTCACTTCGGTCAAACCGAGCAGGCCGGACTCTTTAGTCAGCATTTTGTTGATGGCGTCTACGCTCATGCCCAGGGCATCGTGCAGATGGAAAATGATTGCCGGGTCGATATCGCCAGAACGCGTACCCATCACCAGGCCTTCCAGCGGAGTCAGACCCATGGAAGTGTCAACGCATTTACCGTTGCGGATAGCGGAAACGGAACCACCGTTGCCCAGATGGCAGGTGATGATGTTCAGCTCTTCAACCGGTTTGTTCAGAACTTTCGCGGCTTCCTGAGTCACATAGAAGTGGCTGGTGCCGTGCGCGCCGTAGCGACGTACGCCGTGTTCTTTGTACAGGCTGTACGGCAGGGCATAGAGGTAAGATTCTTCCGGCATGGTCTGATGGAACGCGGTGTCGAACACGGCAACGTTCTTGTCTTTCAGATTAGGGAAGGATTTCAGGGCTTCTGCGATACCGATCAGGTGCGCCGGGTTGTGCAGCGGGGCGAAAGACGCGGAGTCTTTAATTCCCTGAATAACGGAGTCATCGATAACGACGGAGCTGGTGTATTTTTCACCACCGTGAACGATGCGGTGGCCGATTGCGGTCAGCTGAGCAGACAGTTCTGGTTTTTGTGCCAGAATAGTGTTAACGATAAAGTTCAGCGCTTCACTGTGAGCAGCGCCAGCGCCTAATTCGGCTTCTTGCTTGCTGCCATCCATTTTCCATTTGATACGGGCTTCAGGAAGATGGAAACATTCTGCTAAACCAGACAGGTATTCGTCACCGTTGACGGCATCAAGGATAGCGAATTTCAGAGAGGAGCTACCGCAGTTCAGAACCAGTACTAACTTACTCGACATGGAAGTACCTTTTATGATACGTGGCTAAAAAAACGTCAGTGTGTCACAAAGCGTAGCGCAGGATGACATTGACATTTATGATTAACATCATGCCTTGTACTGTTTTCGGGCACGATGAGAGAAGTACATTTGATTTTATGTCATTTTGCATAATTTTCAGCCAGTGGCAGAATATGCGATAATTTGACTAACCTGGTAAAAGGGTCTAACCGCCCCTCAGGTGCGCACAGAATACCTGATTGAGTGCGCCATTGCCAAAATCTTTTGAACGTTGTCATACACAGTTGGTGTTTTGCACAAATTTTTTAAGTTTTATATGTAAAGTTGAGGTAAGCCATGTCCGGTCCCGAGAATCGCTCTGTGAGTTTTTTTGGCTTGTTTCGCCACGGGCAGCATTATGCAAAGACCTGGCCTCTGGATAAGCGCCTTGCTCCGGTGTTTATTGAAAACCGCATTATTCGCGCCACGCGTTATGCGATTCGTATCATGCCGCCGGTGGCGATTTTCACGCTGTGTTGGCAAATCGCCCTCGGTGGCCAGCTGGGCCCGGCCGTCGCCACCGCGCTGTTTGCGCTGAGCCTGCCGATGCAGGGTTTATGGTGGTTGGGCAAGCGTTCAGTGACGCCGCTGCCGCCGTCGATACTGAGCTGGTTTTATGAAGTGCGCGGTAAACTGCAGGAGGCCGGGCAGGCGTTAACGCCGGTAGACGGAAAGCCTGATTATCAGGCTTTAGCTGACACGCTTAAGCGCGCCTTCAAACAACTGGATAAAACTTTCCTTGATGATTTGTAATTGCATCGGGAAAACGCATATAAAAGAAGGCGCATAATTCATGCGCCTTCTTTTTTCACGCCGTAAAAGTGCAACAGGAGTCAAAAATGGAAATGACCAATGCGCAGCGTCTGATTCTGTCGAATCAATACAAAATGATGACGATGCTCGATCCGGACAACGCTGAACGCTACCGCCGCCTGCAGACCATCATTGAGCGTGGATACGGGCTGCAGATGCGCGAGCTGGACCGCGAGTTTGGCCAGCTTACCGAAGAAACGTGTCGCACCATCATTGATATCATGGAGATGTATCACGCGCTGCATGTCTCCTGGACGAATCTGAAGGACGCCAGCGGGATTGACGAGCGTCGGGTCACCTTCCTCGGCTTTGACGTGGCGACCGAGGCCCGCTACCTCGGCTATGTCCGCTTTATGGTTAACGTTGAAGGGCGCTACAGCCACTTTGACGCCGGGACTCACGGCTTTAACTCCCAGACCCCAATGTGGGAAAAATACCAGCGCATGCTGAGCACCTGGCACTCCTGCCCGCGCCAGTATCATTTAAGCAGTAACGAAATTAATCAAATTATCAACGCCTGATGGAGGTTCCCGTGCAGTGTAAAGGTTTCCTGTTTGATCTTGACGGGACATTGGTCGATTCGTTGCCGGTTGTGGAGCGTTCGTGGTGCAAATGGGCGGATCGATTCAGTATCCCTCATGATGAAGTGTTGAACTTTATTCATGGCAAACAGGCGATAACCTCATTACGTCATTTTCTTCCCGGCCGCAGCGAAGAAGAGATTCAGTCCGAGTTCGTCTGGCTGGAAAAGGTCGAAGCAGCGGATACGGATGGCGTAACGGCGCTGCCGGGAGCGGTGGCGCTGCTCAGGACGCTTGATGACGCGGGGATCCCTTGGGCGATCGTGACGTCAGGTTCGATTCCCGTCGCCCACGCCCGTCACCGCGCCGCGGGGCTGCCTGAGGCGAAGGTTTTCGTCACCGCCGAGCGCGTAAAGCACGGGAAACCCGCTCCGGATGCCTATCTGCTTGGGGCCGAGCTGTTAGGGCTGGCGCCGGGAGATTGCGCCGTGGTGGAGGATGCCCCTGCCGGGTTGCTCTCTGGGCTGAATGCCGGTTGTCGGACCATCGCGGTCAATGTGCCCGCCGATGCGCCGCGTCTTGATGAAGCTGATTTGGTGTTAACAACGCTTGAAAATCTGCTGGTTGAGCGCCTGCCTGACGGCAATGTGAATGTTAGCCTTAAAGATTAATCTCATGATTTAGCCCCGCGCCGGCGGGGCTTTTTTATGCCAAACTTCCAACTCCATCTTCTGACAAGGATAAGTTGTGAACGGTGAACTGATTTGGGTGTTATCTCTTCTTGCCGTAGCCGTCGTACTCTTTGCCACCGGAAAAGTGCGCATGGATGCTATCGCATTGCTGGTGATTGTCGCTTTTGTCCTTAGCGGCACCTTAACGCTCAGCGAGGCCTTCTCGGGATTTAGCGATCCCAACGTTATCCTTATCGCCGCGCTTTTCATTATTGGCGATGGGCTGGTGCGCACCGGGGTCGCCACCAAAATGGGCTCCTGGCTGGTGAAGGTTGCCGGTAACAGCGAAACCAAAATGCTGGTCTATTTAATGCTAACCGTTGCCGGACTAGGCGCTTTTATGAGCTCGACCGGCGTGGTGGCCATTTTTATTCCCGTGGTGCTCAGCGTGTCAATGCGCATGAACACGTCACCTTCGCGGTTGATGATGCCGCTCAGTTTTGCCGGACTTATTAGCGGAATGATGACTCTGGTGGCCACACCGCCCAATCTGGTCGTCAACAGCGAGCTATTACGCGAAGGGCTGCAAGGATTCAGCTTTTTTAGCGTCACGCCGATAGGCCTGGTGGTGCTGGTCCTGGGCGTTTTCTATATGCTGGTGATGCGGTTTATGCTTAAGGGAGACGAAGGCGAACAGGTCCGCGATGGCCGTAAGCGAAGCACCTTCCGCGATCTTATCAAAGATTATCACCTCACAGGGCGCGCGCGCCGCCTGGCCATTCGCCCTGGCTCGCCGATGATTGGCCAGCGCCTGGACGACCTGAAACTGCGCGAGCGCTATGGGGCGAACGTCATCGGCGTTGAGCGCTGGCGGCGCTTCCGGCGGGTTATCGTTAACGTTAACGGCGTATCGGAGTTCCGCGCCCGCGACGTTTTGCTGATCGATATGTCGGCCTCCGATGTGGATTTACGTCAGTTCTGCGGCGAGCAAATGCTGGAGCCCATGGTGCTGCGCGGCGAATACTTTTCCGATCAGGCGCTGGACGTAGGGATGGCGGAAGTCTCCCTGATCCCGGATTCCGAACTGATTGGCAAGACGGTGCGCGAAATCGCCTTTCGTACCCGTTTCGATTTGAACATCGTGGGTCTGAAACGCGATGGCAAAGCTCTTGACGGCGCGGTCACCGATGAAGCTTTGCAGCTTGGCGATATCATGCTGGTGGTGGGGAACTGGCGGCAGATAGCGCTGCTGGCCAAGCGGGGTCGTGACTTTGTGGTGCTGAATATGCCTATTGAGGTTAATGACGCCTCGCCGGCGCACAGCCAGGCGCCGCACGCGATTTTCTGTCTGGTGTTGATGGTCGCGCTGATGCTGACTGACGAAATTCCGAACCCCATAGCGGCGATCGTTGCCTGCCTGCTGATGGGGAAATTCCGCTGTATTAACGCCGAAAGCGCCTATAAAGCCATTCACTGGCCGAGCATTATTTTGATCGTCGGGATGATGCCTTTTGCTCTGGCGCTGCAGAAAACCGGCGGCGTGGATCTGGTGGTGCAGGGATTAATGGACGTGGCGGGAAGTAAAGGACCGTACCTGATGCTTGGCTGCCTGTTTGTGATGTGCGCGGCTATCGGCCTGTTTATATCCAATACGGCCACCGCGGTACTGATGGCGCCCATTGCGCTGGCCGCGGCAAAGTCGATGGGCGTTTCGCCTTATCCTTTTGCGATGGTGGTCGCCATGGCGGCCTCGGCGGCGTTTATGACGCCGGTATCGTCGCCGGTGAACACCCTGGTACTGGGGCCGGGTAAATACTCATTCAGCGATTTTGTCAAAATCGGCGTGCCGTTTACTATCCTGGTGATGGTGGTGTGCGTTCTGCTGATCCCGGTGCTGTTTCCGTTCTGATTCAGCAGCGTTCTTTCCCCGGTCAGGCTGCGGCTGGCCGGGGAGCGGTTATTTTATAAAGGCGAATCCTGGCTGATTTCATCAAGCGAAAGGTGGAAGCTCGGCACGAAAACCTGCATAAAGTAGTCCATCTCTGCGCTGCGGCGCGATTCCAGCGTTTTCTCAAGGCGGCCTTTGGCCAGCAGAAATTCATTATTCCCCGCCGATAGCTCTTCCAGACACTTCAGGTAGGCGCAAAGCGCATCTGCCTGCTTGACAAGGAATTTTTCCTCGTCGCTGTAGTGCTGTTCGTCGATGAGCGGCTCAAAAATATCGCGCAGTTCATCAGGAACCATATCGACCAGTTTCTGCTGGGCGATTTTCTCGATGGCCTTGTATTCTTGCGCGATCTGCGAGTTGAAATATTTTACCGGCGTCGGCAGGTCGCCGGTCAGAACTTCCGAGGCATCGTGATACATCGCCAGCAGGGCAATGCGCTCGGCGTTAACCTGACCGCCAAATTTACGATTTTTGATCGCCGCCAGCGCATGGGCCACCATCGCGACCTGTAAGCTGTGTTCGGAGACGTTTTCGGTGCGCACATTACGCATCAGCGGCCAGCGGTTGATCAGTTTCAGGCGGGAGAGGTGGGCAAAGAAATGACTCTGACTCATAGGAACCCTTAATCAGTTACGACGTCGGGTGACATTGTGCGCAGGGATTGCCGCCGGATGCAAATCCCGGCGGCTGGACAGATGAAGTCAGAGCTGGTGGTAGCCGGAAAGGAAACGCCCGAAACGGGTAATCGCCATTTCAAGATCGTCTTCGCGCGGAAGGGTCACGATACGCACGTGATCCGGCCACGGCCAGTTAAAGGCGGTACCCTGAACCAGCAGGACTTTTTCCTGCAGCAGAAAATCGAGCACCATCTTCTGGTCATCGTGAATATTAAAGCGCTTAGCGTCGATTTTCGGGAACATATATAGCGCGCCTTTCGGCTTGGTGCACGATACGCCCGGAATGTCATTAATCAGCTCCCAGGCGCGATTGCGCTGCTCATATAAGCGCCCGCCGGGAACAATAAATTCGCTGATGCTCTGATAGCCACCGAGAGCGGTTTGGATCGCATGCTGGGCCGGGACGTTGGCGCACAGGCGCATAGAGGCCAGCATCTCCAGACCTTCGATATAGCCTTTTGCGTGTTTCTTCGGCCCGTTAAGCACCATCCAGCCCTGGCGGAAGCCGGCAACGCGGTAGGTTTTTGACAGACCGTTGAAGGTGATCGTGAGGAGATCCGGGGCCAGCGGCGCAATAGAGTGGTGCTGCGCCTCATCGTAGAGGATTTTGTCGTAGATCTCATCGGCGAAAATAATCAGATTATGCTGGCGGGCGATCTCGACGATCTCCATCAGCAGCTCTTTTGAGTACACCGCGCCGGTTGGGTTATTCGGGTTGATAATCACGATGCCGCGGGTACGCGGGGTGATTTTCGCGCGGATATCGTCGAGGTCCGGGAACCAGTCGGACGACTCATCGCAGAGATAATGCACCGCTTTACCGCTGGAAAGCGCGACCGCGGCGGTCCAGAGCGGATAATCCGGCGCCGGAACCAGCATTTCATCGCCGCTATTCAGCAGCGCCTGCATGGCCTGAACGATAAGTTCGGAAACGCCGTTGCCGATATAAATATCTTCGACCGTCACATCACGCATGCCGCGAGCCTGGTAATGCTGCATGATGGCCTTACGTGCGGAATAGAGGCCCTTTGAATCGCTATAGCCCTGGGAAGTCGGGAGGTTGCGGATGACGTCAACGAGGATTTCGTCAGGCGCGTCAAAGCCAAACGGCGCTGGGTTGCCGATGTTCAGCTTCAGGACTTTGTTGCCTTCTTCTTCAAGGCGTTTCGCCTCTTTCAGAACCGGGCCGCGGATGTCGTAACAGACGTTATCTAACTTGCTGGATTTTTCGATGGGGGACATGAACCTTGACCTTTTAGCTGTTATCGCCACTCCCTGCCGTGGAAGTCAGCACGGAATAATGTACTCCGCATCCCCGCTGTTTTGAAGGGTTAACAGGAGAAGATTTTGCTATTCATGTTTTTTTGGTTTAATTGATTTCTCTGGTGGGTGGGTGTTTTGTTTATACAATAAACCTTTAATACTTTCATTGGTGGTCATATATTGCGTTATCCACTGATTCTGTAAACGTTTATCTGGCTTGTTGATTTAACGGAAATAAGTGCTTATTTTTTGCGCAAAAACCGCGTCACTTTCATATGTACGTTTAATTCACAATACACAGAATGTTTTAACAACTTTGCCAGATATTTTTAATGAAAAGCATTTAATTGATAAATGAGTTTTATTTTATGCAAGGAATATTCTTAGATTTTTAATTTAATTAAAGCGCGGGTCAGCATTTAAAATTGCCTGAGATAATACTGATTAACTCTTATAAATATTGTGGTTTTCGGTTAGAATAACGTCGTTAATACCGATATAAGGCTATGCCAGGTAGCCTGTTTCTTTATTAATACATTGTTATTGCAGGTTTTTGTTATCTTCCTGAGCGCGATGGCAAAGTTTGTCGCTGGTGCGGATGCAGGCAATGGTCATTGACGGCTATTTTTTGCGTCTCATCACAAAAAACAAAGCGCCGTAATTAAAAGCGCTCAGGCATACGAGCAAAATATTACTCTGAAATTCCGCGCATTTGCTGCGGATGAGTGCTTTCTAATGCAATAACGTTCGTCCAGTTGTTCATCCGTCTGTCCGTGGCGGGTCACGCGAAGCTTAAGGAATAGCCGGAAACCTGGAGCACAGCATCAACAAGGCAGGTCAGCATTAGCCGCCTGAATGTGAAGCAAATATGATAAATGAAAATCGTTCGATACTAAATTTAGACCTCGACCTCTTGAGAACCTTTGTTGCCGTCGCCGATCTCAATACATTTGCCGCTGCCGCCGTTGCGGTATGCCGGACTCAGTCAGCGGTAAGCCAGCAGATGCAGCGGCTGGAGCAGCTGGTCGGCAAAGAACTTTTTGCTCGCCATGGACGCAATAAACTTCTGACCGAGCAGGGCATTCAGCTGTTGGGCTATGCGCGGAAAATTCTGCGTTTTAATGATGAAGCCTGCATGTCGCTCATGTTCGGCAGCCTGCAGGGAACGCTGACCGTTGGTGCGTCAGATGAGACAGCGGATACTATTTTACCGTGTTTATTAAATCGGATTGGCAGTTTTTATCCGCGGCTGACGCTTGAAATCAAAGTTCTCAATCATATTGATATCGTCGATCGGCTGAAGAAGGGAGCTATCGATCTTGCGCTGACCACCCGACCCACGAAGGGTTTTGACATGCTGACGCTACGCGCTTCGCCAACGTTGTGGTATTGCGCAGCGGACTACGTCCTCCCTCAGGGCGAGTCTGTCCCGCTTGTTCTGCTGGATGCCCCGGATCCGTTTCGGGAAGAGATCGTTGCGGTACTCAACGCCGCTCGCGTCCCCTGGCATCTTTCCCACGCGGCAACCTCAATGGCCGGGGTGAAGGCGGCGGTGAAGGCCGGGCTCGGGGTGACCGCGCAGCCGGTAGAGATGATGAGCCCTGAATTCCGCGTTCCGGGGCGGTGTGACGGCTTACCCGTGCTGCCGGATACCCACTATATGCTGAACTGCGATTCTCAGCAGGCAAGCGAACTGACGCAGGCTATTTTTCAGTCGCTGAGCGCGGAGTACCAGCCGTGGTCCACGCAACGTGTTTATACCCCCGAAGGGGGAGATAATTCCCTTATTTCCTGAGTGGGAAAAGCTAACAAACATCACAAAAACTGGTAACAAAATGTAAGTGTAAAAACGAACCCCCGACGTGTGAAATCGCCGCTGCGGTTCGTTTTTTTCAAATTTTATTGATTAATAGAATGTTTTGTTGATTTGTTTTGATGTAAATCAGTGAGTTAGATCTGCTCTTCCTCTCATTTCTCGACTTTTCTCTGCACTTTCAATACTTCCTGCTAATGTTAAAAAACCGGATAGTTTGTTGCCGTTTTCTTGGTTGAATTAACAAAAGCGTGTCACAGATCAAGAAAATACCCCTCTTTAGGGGGAGGAATCGTGGCTAAATCCTGTCAAAATAGGCGGGTAATTTTGATTTACGGCGGAAACGGACACGATTCAACAGCACTAAATCCGAAGAGTATGCAAGGTTATTCCGCATAAAAGGGCATTTAATGTTAATGAAAAAAATCCAATGTAAATTAATGTTGTGAAAACTTTTGTTAAAGTTGACAAAAGGTTAATGAAAGGAGTAAAAAGCCACCGCAACTGGCCTTCCACATCACCCAGGGACGCTTTTTTGCACGGCTATTTTTTTATTCCTCCCCGTGAAACGCTGTGGCGTTCATCTGCCAGTAAGAGCAGAGGGTTTTAGCGCTACACTTTTTTGGTTAAGCAATGCGTATGTCAACATCCACTGAAGTCATCGCTCATCATTGGGCATTCGCTATATTTCTCATCATCGCTATCGGCCTGTGCTGCCTGATGCTTATCGGCGGTTGGTACCTTGGCGGACGCGCGCGCGCGCGTAGCAAGAACACGCCGTTTGAATCCGGGATCGACTCCGTCGGTTCGGCTCGCTTACGTCTTTCTGCGAAGTTTTATCTGGTTGCCATGTTCTTCGTTATCTTCGACGTGGAAGCCCTGTATCTCTACGCATGGTCGACTTCTATCCGTGAAAGCGGCTGGGTCGGCTTTGTGGAAGCCGCAATTTTCATTTTAGTGCTACTGGCTGGTCTGGTTTACCTCGTTCGTATTGGCGCTCTGGACTGGACGCCTGCGCGCTCCCGTCGCACGCTGGTTAACCCGGAAACAGACAGTCCCACTAACCGTCATACGCAGTAAAAGCGAGGCAATAAGATGGATTATACGCTCACCCGCATCGATCCTAACGGTGAGAACGACCGTTACCCCCTGCAAAAACAGGAGATCGTAACCGACCCCCTGGAGCAAGAAGTCAACAAAAGCGTGTATATGGGGAAACTCGAACACGCTTTGCATGACATGGTGAACTGGGGCCGTAAGAACTCAATCTGGCCTTACAACTTTGGCCTTTCTTGCTGCTACGTGGAAATGGTGACGTCATTCACTGCGGTGCATGACGTTGCGCGTTTTGGTGCAGAAGTATTGCGTGCCTCCCCGCGTCAGGCTGACCTGATGGTGGTCGCGGGCACCTGCTTTACCAAAATGGCGCCGGTCATTCAGCGTCTTTATGACCAGATGCTGGAGCCGAAGTGGGTTATCTCGATGGGCGCATGCGCCAACTCCGGCGGTATGTACGATATTTACTCTGTCGTGCAGGGCGTGGATAAGTTTATTCCGGTTGATGTTTACATCCCGGGCTGTCCGCCGCGTCCGGAAGCGTATATGCAGGCGCTGATGCTGCTGCAGGAATCCATTGGTAAAGAACGTCGTCCGCTCTCTTGGGTGGTAGGCGATCAGGGCGTTTATCGCGCCAATATGCAGTCGGAACGCGAGCGTAAACGCGGCGAACGTATTGCAGTGACCAATCTGCGGACTCCGGACGAGATTTAACTTGCGCCTGCGGGCGGGATGAAAACTTCGCAAATCAATCTACTACAGCGCGAAGTCTCGCCGGCAGTCACCACGGACCTTTTGCAATGGTGAACAATATGACCGATTTAACCGCGCATGACGCCGCACCAGCCTGGCAAACCCGCGATCACCTTGATGACCCGGTGATCGGCGAACTGCGCAACCGTTTTGGGCCGGATGCCTTTACCGTTCAGCCAACCCGCACCGGCGTTCCGGTGGTTTGGGTGAAGCGTGAACAGCTGCTTGAGGTGGGTGATTTCCTGAAGAAGTTGCCGAAGCCTTACGTGATGCTGTTTGACCTGCACGGCATGGACGAACGTCTGCGCACGCACCGCGACGGTTTACCCGCCGCGGATTTTTCCGTTTTCTATCACCTGATTTCAATCGACCGCAATCGCGACATCATGCTCAAGGTCGCATTGTCTGAAAACGATCTGCATCTGCCGACCTTCACCAAACTGTTCCCGAACGCCAACTGGTATGAGCGTGAAACCTGGGAGATGTTTGGCGTGACCTTCGATGGTCACCCGAATCTGCGCCGCATCATGATGCCGCCGACCTGGGAAGGCCACCCGCTGCGTAAAGACTACCCGGCGCGCGCAACCGAATTTGACCCGTTTGAGCTGACCAAAGCCAAACAGGATCTGGAAATGGAAGCGCTGACCTTCAAACCGGAAGAGTGGGGCATGAAGCGCGGGACCGAAAACGAGGACTTTATGTTCCTTAACCTCGGCCCTAACCACCCCTCCGCGCACGGTGCGTTCCGTATTATTTTGCAGCTTGATGGCGAAGAGATCATCGACTGCGTTCCTGATATCGGCTACCACCACCGCGGCGCTGAGAAGATGGGCGAGCGCCAGTCCTGGCACAGCTACATTCCGTATACCGACCGTATTGAGTACCTCGGCGGCTGCGTTAATGAGATGCCGTACGTGCTGGCGGTGGAGAAACTGGCGGGAATAACCGTGCCGGATCGCGTCAACGTCATCCGCGTAATGCTCTCCGAGCTGTTCCGTATCAACAGCCATCTGCTGTACATCTCCACCTTTATCCAGGACGTCGGGGCGATGACGCCGGTGTTCTTTGCCTTTACCGACCGCCAAAAGATCTACGATCTGGTGGAAGCAATTACCGGCTTCCGTATGCACCCGGCCTGGTTCCGTATCGGCGGCGTCGCGCACGACCTGCCCCGCGGTTGGGATCGCCTGCTGCGTGAATTCCTCGAGTGGATGCCGAAGCGTCTGGATTCCTATGAAAAGGCCGCGCTGCGCAACACCATCCTGATCGGTCGTTCGAAAGGGGTTGCCGCCTACAACGCCAAAGAAGCGCTGGAGTGGGGCACCACCGGCGCGGGCCTGCGCGCGACCGGCATCGGCTTCGACGTACGTAAATGGCGTCCTTATTCTGGCTATGAAAACTTCGACTTTGAAATCCCGACCGGCGGTGGCGTCTCCGACTGCTACACCCGCGTGATGCTGAAAGTGGAAGAGCTGCGCCAGAGCCTGCGCATTCTTCAGCAGTGCCTCGATAACATGCCGGAAGGCCCGTTCAAGGCGGATCACCCGCTGACGACGCCGCCGCCGAAAGAGCGCACGCTGCAGCATATCGAAACCCTGATTACGCACTTCCTGCAGGTTTCCTGGGGGCCGGTCATGCCGGCGCAAGAATCCTTCCAGATGATTGAAGCGACCAAGGGTATTAACAGTTACTACCTGACCAGCGACGGCAGCACTATGAGCTACCGTACCCGCGTGCGCACGCCAAGCTTCGCGCACCTGCAGCAGATCCCGGCCGCTATTCGCGGCAGTCTGGTCTCCGACCTGATTGTCTATCTGGGTAGTATCGATTTTGTTATGTCAGACGTGGACCGCTAATTATGCACGAGAATCAACAACCACAAACCGAGGCTTTTGAGCTGAGTGCGGCAGAGCGTGAGGCGATTGAGCACGAAAAGCACCACTACGAAGACCCGCGTGCGGCGTCCATTGAAGCGCTGAAAATCGTTCAGAAGCAGCGCGGTTGGGTGCCGGACGGCGCAATCTACGCTATCGCCGATGTGCTGGGGATCCCGGCCAGCGACGTAGAAGGCGTGGCGACCTTCTACAGCCAGATTTTCCGCCAGCCGGTGGGTCGTCACGTGATTCGCTACTGCGACAGCGTGGTGTGCCATATCACCGGGTTCCAGGGCATTCAGTCGGCGATCGAGAAGAAGCTGGATATCAAACCGGGTCAAACCACCTTTGATGGCCGTTTCACTCTGCTGCCGACCTGCTGCCTGGGCAACTGCGACAAGGGGCCGACCATGATGATTGATGAGGACACTCACAGTTATCTGACGCCGGAAGCGATTCCTGACCTCCTGGAGCGGTATAAATGAAAACCATTATTCGTACTGCCGAAACCCATCCGTTAACCTGGCGTCTGCGCGACGACAAACAGCCGGTATGGCTGGATGAATACCAGAGTAAAAACGGCTACGCCGGGGCGCGTAAAGCGCTCTCCGGCATGGCGCCGGATGAAATCGTCACTGCGGTAAAAGACGCCGGCCTGAAAGGGCGCGGCGGCGCGGGCTTTTCCACCGGTCTGAAGTGGAGCCTGATGCCGAAAGACGAGTCCATGAACATCCGTTACCTGCTGTGTAACGCCGATGAAATGGAGCCGGGCACCTATAAAGACCGCCTGCTGATGGAACAGCTGCCGCACCTGCTGGTGGAAGGCATGCTGATCTCCGCGTTCGCGCTGAAAGCCTACCGCGGCTATATCTTCCTGCGCGGCGAATATATCGAAGCGGCGCAGCACCTGCGCCGGGCAATCGCCGAAGCGACCGAAGCGGGCCTGTTGGGGAAAAATATCCTTGGCACCGGTTTTGACTTCGAACTGTTTGTGCACACCGGGGCAGGGCGCTATATCTGCGGCGAAGAAACCGCGCTGATTAACTCCCTCGAAGGCCGCCGCGCCAATCCACGTTCGAAGCCGCCGTTCCCGGCCAGCTCCGGCGTATGGGGGAAACCGACCTGCGTGAACAACGTTGAAACCCTGTGCAACGTTCCGGCGATTCTGGCCAACGGCGTCGAGTGGTATCAGAACATTTCTACCAGTAAAGACGCCGGCACCAAGCTGATGGGCTTCTCTGGACGGGTGAAGAACCCGGGCGTCTGGGAACTGCCGTTCGGCACCACCGCGCGCGAGATCCTCGAAGATTACGCGGGCGGCATGCGCGATGGTCTGAAGTTTAAAGCCTGGCAGCCGGGCGGCGCGGGCACCGACTTCCTGACCGAAGCGCACCTCGATTTGCCGATGGAGTTCGAAAGCATTGGTAAAGCGGGTAGCCGTTTGGGTACCGCGCTGGCGATGGCCGTCGACCACGAGATCGGCATGGTTCCGCTGGTGCGCAACCTCGAAGAATTTTTTGCCCGCGAATCCTGCGGCTGGTGTACGCCCTGCCGCGACGGCCTGCCGTGGAGCGTGAAGATCCTGCGCGCCCTGGAGCGCGGCGAAGGCCAGCCGGGGGATATCGAGACGCTTGAGCAACTGTGTCGATTCCTCGGTCCGGGTAAAACCTTCTGCGCGCACGCGCCGGGCGCGGTTGAACCGCTGCAGAGCGCGATCAAATATTTCCGCGAAGAATTCGAGGCTGGCATTAAGCAGCAGTTCAGCAATACCCATGCAATTAACGGTATTCAGCCGAACCTGCTTAAGACGCGCTGGTAATCTAAAGGTTTTTTATTTTTGGAAGCACGCAAATGGCTACGATTCATGTAGACGGCAAAGAATACGAGGTCAACGGAGCGGACAACCTGCTAGAAGCTTGTCTCTCTCTGGGCCTTGATATTCCATACTTTTGCTGGCATCCGGCGCTAGGGAGCGTCGGTGCTTGCCGCCAGTGTGCGGTGAAGCAATATCAGAACGCGGAAGACACGCGTGGCCGCCTGGTGATGTCCTGTATGACTCCGGCATCCGACGGCACTTTTATTTCCATCGACGACGCAGAAGCGAAGCAGTTCCGCGAAAGCGTAGTTGAGTGGCTGATGACCAACCACCCGCATGACTGTCCGGTGTGCGAAGAGGGCGGCAACTGTCACTTGCAGGATATGACCGTGATGACCGGTCATAGCTTCCGTCGCTACCGCTTTACCAAGCGTACCCACCGCAACCAGGATCTGGGGCCGTTCATCTCGCACGAAATGAACCGCTGCATCGCCTGCTACCGCTGCGTCCGCTACTACAAAGATTATGCCGACGGCACCGACCTTGGCGTTTACGGCGCTCACGACAACGTCTACTTTGGGCGCCCGGAAGACGGCACGCTGGAAAGCGAGTTCTCCGGCAACCTGGTGGAAGTCTGTCCGACCGGCGTGTTTACCGATAAAACGCACTCCGAGCGTTATAACCGTAAATGGGACATGCAGTTTGCGCCAAGCATCTGTCAGCAGTGTTCCATCGGCTGTAACATCAGCCCCGGCGAACGCTATGGCGAACTGCGTCGTATCGAAAACCGCTATAACGGTACCGTTAACCGCTACTTCCTCTGCGACCGCGGTCGTTTCGGCTACGGCTATGTGAATCTCAAAGACCGTCCGCGTCAGCCGGTTCAACGCCGCGGTGACGATCTGATTACCCTTAACGCCGAGCAGGCGATGCAGGGGGCGGCGGATATTCTGCGCCAGTCGAAGAAAGTGATCGGTATCGGCTCCCCGCGCGCCAGCCTCGAAAGCAACTTCGCGCTGCGCGAACTGGTCGGCGCCGGGAACTTCTATACCGGCATCGCGAAGGGCGAACAAGAGCGCCTGCAGATGATGCTGAAAGTGCTGCGCGAAGGCGGTATCCATACCCCGGCGCTGCGCGAAATCGAATCCTACGATGCGGTGCTGATCCTCGGCGAAGACATCACCCAGACCGGCGCGCGTATCGCGCTGGCGGTGCGTCAGGCGGTGAAAGGCAAAGCGCGCGAAATGGCGGCGGCGCAGAAAGTCGCCGACTGGCAGATCGCCGCGATCCTTAACATCGGCCAGCGCGCGAAGCATCCGCTGTTTGTCACCAATATTGATGACACCCGCCTCGATGACATCGCCGCATGGACCTACCGCGCGCCGGTGGAAGATCAGGCGCGCCTCGGCTTTGCCATCGCCCATGCGCTGGATGAAAGCGCCCCGGCGGTCGAAGGGCTGAGCGGCGAGCTGAAAGGCAAAATCGACGTGATCGTTCAGGCGTTATCCGGAGCGAAAAAACCGCTGATTGTCTCCGGAACCAACGCCGGCAGCATTGAAGTGATTCAGGCGGCGGCCAACGTGGCGAAAGCCCTGAAAGGCCGCGGCGCCGATGTCGGCGTGACGATGGTCGCCCGCGCGGTCAACAGCGTTGGCCTCGGCATGATCGGCGGCGGCTCGCTTGAAGAGGCGCTGAGCGAACTGGAAACCGGCGCAGCCGATGCGGTTATCGTGCTGGAAAACGACCTGCACCGCCACGCTTCAGCCGCCCGCGTTGATGCGGCGCTGGCGAAAGCGCCGCTGGTGATGGTGGTTGACCATCAGCGTACGGCGATTATGGAAAAAGCGCATCTGGTGCTCTCCGCGGCAAGCTTTGCGGAAAGCGACGGTACCGTGGTCAACAACGAAGGTCGCGCCCAGCGCTTCTTCCAGGTTTACGACCCGGCCTACTACGACGCGAAAACCGTAATGCTGGAGAGCTGGCGCTGGCTGCACTCATTGCACAGCACCGTGAACAATCGTCAGGTTGACTGGACCCAGCTGGACCACGTGATTGACGCTGCCGTTGCCGCACTGCCGCAGCTGGCTGGTATCAAAGACGCCGCGCCGGATGCGACCTTCCGCATTCGCGGCCAGAAGCTGGCCCGTGAACCGCACCGCTACAGCGGTCGTACGGCGATGCGCGCCAACATCAGCGTGCATGAACCGCGTCAGCCGCAGGATAAAGACACCATGTTCGCCTTCTCCATGGAAGGGAACAACCAGCCGTCCGCGCCGCGCTCGCAAATTCCATTTGCCTGGGCTCCGGGCTGGAACTCCCCGCAGGCGTGGAACAAGTTCCAGGATGAAGTGGGCGGTAAACTGCGCCACGGCGATCCGGGCGTGCGTCTGTTTGAAGCTTCCGCTAGCGGTCTTGAGTACTTTACCGCAGTACCGGCAAGCTTCCAGGCAGAGGACGGGAAATGGCGTATCGCGCCTTACTATCACCTGTTCGGCAGCGACGAGCTGTCGCAGCGTTCTCCGGTATTCCAGAGCCGCATGCCGCAGCCGTACGTTAAGCTGAACCCGGCAGATGCCGCGAAGCTTGGGGTGAACGAAGGCGCAATGGTCTCTTTGCGCGTTGATGGCCAGGCGCTTAGCCTGCCGCTGGTGATTTCGGCGGGGCTGACGGCAGGGCAGGTTGGCTTACCGATGGGCATGCCAGGGATTGCGCCGGTACTGACCGGAGCGCGTATTGATACTCTGCAGGAGGCGAAAGCATGAGTTGGTTAACTCCCGATCTCATCGACATTCTGTTAAGCATCCTTAAAGCGGTGGTGATTCTGCTGGTCGTGGTGACTTGCGGCGCGTTTATGAGCTTCGGCGAACGTCGTCTGCTGGGCCTGTTCCAGAACCGTTACGGACCTAACCGCGTGGGCTGGGGCGGTTCGCTGCAGCTCGTCGCCGACATGATCAAAATGTTCTTTAAAGAGGACTGGGTTCCGCGCTTCTCGGATCGCGTGATCTTTACTCTGGCGCCGGTTATCGCCTTTACTTCGCTGCTGCTGGCCTTCGCCATCGTGCCGGTCAGCCCGACGTGGGTGGTGGCCGATCTGAACATCGGGATTCTGTTCTTCCTGATGATGGCGGGCCTGGCGGTCTATGCGGTGCTGTTCGCCGGCTGGTCGAGCAACAACAAATACTCGCTGCTTGGCGCGATGCGTGCTTCTGCCCAGACCCTGAGCTACGAAGTGTTCCTCGGCCTTTCCCTGATGGGCGTGGTGGCGCAGGCCGGTTCATTCAACATGACCGATATCGTCAATAACCAGGCGCATCTGTGGAACGTCATCCCGCAGTTCTTTGGTTTCGTGACCTTTGCGATTGCGGGCGTGGCGGTATGTCACCGTCACCCGTTTGACCAACCGGAAGCGGAGCAGGAGCTGGCCGACGGTTACCACATCGAATATTCCGGCATGAAGTTCGGTCTGTTCTTCGTCGGTGAATATATCGGCATTGTTACCGTATCGGCGCTGATTGTGACGCTGTTCTTCGGCGGCTGGAATGGCCCATGGTTACCTCCTTTCATCTGGTTCGCGCTGAAAACCGCGTTCTTTATGATGATGTTCATTTTGATCCGCGCATCATTACCGCGTCCGCGCTATGACCAGGTAATGTCCTTTGGCTGGAAGGTATGCCTGCCGTTAACGCTGATCAACCTGTTGGTAACGGCGGCTGTCATTCTCTGGCAGGCGCAATAAGGGGTGAATTGACCATGACCTTAAAAGAATTATTGGTAGGGTTTGGCACCCAGGTCCGCAGTATCTGCATGATCGGGATGCACGCCTTTGCCAAACGAGAAACTCGGATGTACCCGGAAGAGCCGGTATATCTGCCGCCGCGCTACCGTGGCCGTATCGTGCTGACGCGCGATCCGGACGGCGAAGAGCGCTGCGTTGCCTGTAACCTGTGTGCGGTAGCCTGTCCGGTAGGCTGTATCTCTCTGCAAAAAGCGGAGACCAAAGACGGCCGCTGGTACCCGGAGTTTTTCCGCATCAACTTTTCACGCTGTATTTTCTGCGGCCTGTGCGAAGAAGCGTGCCCGACCACGGCGATTCAGTTGACCCCGGACTTTGAGCTGGGCGAATACAAACGTCAGGATCTGGTGTACGAAAAAGAGGATCTGCTGATTTCCGGTCCGGGTAAATACCCGGAATATAACTTCTACCGGATGGCGGGTATGGCAATCGACGGCAAAGATAAGGGCGAAGCAGAGAACGAAGCCAAGCCTATCGACGTCAAGAGCCTGTTACCGTAAGGAGAGGGCAATGGAATTCGCTTTTTATATCTGTGGCCTGATAGCCATCCTCGCAACCCTGCGGGTGATCACCCACACAAATCCGGTGCACGCGCTGCTGTACCTGATCATTTCGCTGTTGGCGATTGCCGGGGTGTTCTTCTCGCTGGGGGCTTACTTCGCCGGCGCGCTGGAAATTATCGTTTATGCGGGCGCCATTATGGTGCTGTTCGTGTTCGTGGTGATGATGCTCAACCTGGGCGGCAGCGAAATCGAACAGGAACGTCAGTGGCTGAAACCCGGGATCTGGATTGGTCCGGCCATTCTTTCCGCGGTGCTGCTGGTGGTGATCGTTTACGCCATTCTCGGCGTTAACGATCAGGGTATCGACGGCGCGGCGATTAACGCCAAAGAGGTGGGTATCGCGCTGTTTGGGCCGTACGTTCTGGCGGTGGAGCTGGCCTCCATGCTGCTGCTCGCGGGTCTGGTTGTCGCCTTCCATATCGGTCGCGAAGAACGCGCCGGGGAAGTGCTGAGCAATCGTCCGAACGACAGCGATAAAAGAAAAACGGAGGAACACGCATGATCCCCTTAACACATGGACTGATCCTCGCCTCTGTCCTGTTTGTCCTCGGCCTGACGGGGCTGGTTATCCGCCGCAATCTGCTGTTTATGCTGATTAGCCTGGAGATCATGATCAATGCCGCCGCGCTGGCTTTCGTGGTTGCAGGGAGCTACTGGGGCCAGACCGATGGCCAGATAATGTATATCCTCGCCATCACCCTCGCCGCCGCGGAAGCGAGTATCGGCCTGGCGCTGCTGCTGCAGCTCCATCGTCGTCGCCAGAACCTGAACATCGATTCAGTAAGTGAGTTGCGCGGATGAACATGCTTGCCTTAACCATTCTTTTGCCATTGATTGGCTTTGTTTTGCTGGCCTTCTCCCGCGGCCGCTGGTCGGAAAATTTATCCGCCACCGTAGGCGTTGGCTCGGTAGGCCTGGCGGCGCTGGTGACGGCGTTTGTCGGCGTCGACTTCTTTGCCAACGGCAAACAGGCGCTCAGCGTACCGCTGTGGACCTGGATGTCGGTCGGCGACTTCAACATTGGCTTCAACCTGGTGCTGGACGGCCTCTCTCTGACCATGCTCTCCGTGGTCACCGGCGTCGGCTTCCTGATCCACATGTTCGCCTCCTGGTATATGCGCGGTGAAGAGGGCTACTCCCGCTTCTTCGCCTATACCAACCTGTTTATCGCCAGCATGGTCGTTCTGGTGCTCGCGGATAACCTGCTGCTGATGTACCTCGGCTGGGAAGGCGTGGGCCTGTGCTCCTATCTGCTGATCGGCTTCTACTACACCGATCCGAAGAACGGCGCGGCGGCGATGAAAGCGTTTGTGGTGACCCGCGTCGGCGATGTGTTCCTGGCGTTCGCGCTGTTCATTCTCTACAACGAACTGGGCACCCTGAACTTCCGCGAAATGGTCGAACTGGCGCCTGCGCACTTTGAGGCCGGCAACAACATGCTGATGTGGGCTACCCTGATGCTGCTGGGCGGCGCGGTGGGTAAATCCGCGCAGCTGCCGTTGCAGACCTGGCTTGCGGACGCGATGGCGGGCCCAACGCCGGTTTCCGCGCTAATCCACGCCGCGACCATGGTCACCGCCGGTGTCTATCTGATTGCGCGCACGCATGGCCTGTTCCTGATGACCCCGGAAGTCCTGCATCTGGTGGGGATCGTCGGGGCGGTAACGCTGGTGCTGGCAGGCTTCGCCGCGCTGGTGCAGACCGATATCAAACGCGTGCTCGCTTACTCCACCATGAGCCAGATTGGCTATATGTTCCTCGCGCTCGGCGTGCAGGCGTGGGACGCGGCGATTTTCCATCTGATGACCCATGCGTTCTTTAAAGCGCTGCTGTTCCTGGCGTCCGGCTCGGTGATCCTCGCCTGCCACCACGAACAGAACATCTTCAAGATGGGCGGCCTGCGTAAGTCAATTCCGCTGGTCTACGTCTGCTTCCTGGTCGGGGGCGCGGCGCTGTCCGCGCTGCCGCTGGTGACTGCCGGCTTCTTCAGTAAGGATGAGATTCTGGCGGGCGCGATGGCGAACGGTCATCTTAATCTGATGGTCGCCGGTCTGGTCGGGGCGTTTATGACCTCCCTGTACACCTTCCGTATGATTTTCATCGTGTTCCACGGTAAAGAACAAATTCACGCTCACGCAGGGAAGGGGATAACCCATCATCTGCCGCTGATTGTGCTGCTGGTGCTCTCGACCTTCGTTGGCGCGCTGATTGTGCCGCCGCTGGAAGGCGTGCTGCCGCAGACCACCGAGCTTGAACACGGACGCGTCATGACGCTGGAAATCGCCTCCGGGGTGATTGCCATCGCGGGCATTCTGATTGCCGCCTGGCTGTGGCTGGGTAAACGCACGCTGGTGACGTCGATTGCCAACAGCGCGCCGGGTCGTCTGCTCGGTACCTGGTGGTACAACGCCTGGGGCTTTGACTGGCTGTATGACAAAGTATTCGTCAAGCCGTTTCTCGGCGTGGCGTGGCTGCTGAAGAGCGATCCGCTGAATGCGCTGATGAACATTCCGGCAATCCTTTCCCGCTTCGCAGGCAAAGGCCTGGTGGTGAGTGAGAACGGCTATCTGCGCTGGTATGTGGCTTCAATGGGCATCGGCGCGGTCGTGGTGCTGGCGCTGCTGATGGTATTGCGTTGAGTTTGCGGAGGGCGGGCGTTGTCGGGTAGCGCTTACCCGTAGGCCCGGCGGGCAGAGCGCCGCCGGGCAACAAAACCCGCAATTCGAAGTGAATTTTCTGTGAGAATTCGTTGAAAATCGGTCCTGAACGGGACTTTAACAAGGAATAAAGATCGCCATGTTATTACCCTGGCTAATATTAATTCCCTTTATCGGCGGCTTCCTGTGCTGGCAGACTGAACGCTTTGGCGTGAAGATGCCGCGCTGGATCGCGCTGATCACTATGGGATTGACGTTTCTGCTTGGCCTGCAGTTGTGGATGCAGGGCGGCTATTCTCTCACGCAATCAACCGGTATTCCGCAGTGGCAGTCGGAATTCGTGATGCCGTGGATCCCGCGATTCGGTATCAGCATCCATCTGGCTATCGACGGCCTGTCGCTGCTAATGGTGGTGCTGACCGGGCTGCTCGGCGTGCTGGCGGTGCTCTGTTCATGGCGCGAAATCGAGAAATATCAGGGCTTTTTCCATCTTAACCTGATGTGGATCCTCGGCGGCGTGATCGGCGTATTCCTGGCTATCGACCTGTTCCTGTTCTTCTTCTTCTGGGAAATGATGCTGGTGCCGATGTACTTCCTGATCGCGCTGTGGGGCCATAAAGCCTCCGACGGTAAAACGCGTATCACGGCGGCAACCAAGTTCTTCATTTATACCCAGGCGAGCGGGCTGGTGATGCTGATTGCCATCCTGGCGCTGGCGTTTGTCCACTTCAACGCTACCGGCGTGTGGACCTTCAACTATGAAGAACTGCTGAAAACCCCGATGTCCCACGGCGTGGAATACATGCTAATGCTGGGCTTCTTTATCGCTTTCGCGGTAAAAATGCCGGTGGTTCCGCTGCACGGCTGGCTGCCGGACGCGCACTCTCAGGCGCCGACCGCCGGTTCCGTTGACCTCGCGGGGATTCTGTTGAAAACCGCGGCCTACGGCCTGCTGCGCTTTGCGCTGCCGCTGTTCCCGAACGCTTCCGCCGAATTTGCCCCTATCGCCATGTGGCTGGGCGTCATCGGTATTTTCTACGGCGCGTGGATGGCCTTCAGCCAGTACGATATCAAGCGTCTGATTGCTTACACCTCCGTTTCCCACATGGGCTTTGTGCTGATTGCTATCTATACCGGCAGCCAGCTGGCTTACCAGGGCGCGGTGATTCAGATGATTGCCCACGGCCTGTCCGCTGCCGGCCTGTTTATCCTTTGCGGCCAGCTGTACGAGCGCCTGCATACGCGCGATATGCGTCAGATGGGCGGTCTGTGGAGCAAAATCAAGTGGCTGCCGGCGCTGTCGATGTTCTTTGCGGTCGCGACCCTCGGGATGCCGGGTACCGGTAACTTCGTCGGCGAATTTATGATTCTGTTCGGCAGCTATAAAACCGTACCGGTGATTACGATTATTTCTACCTTCGGTCTGGTGTTCGCTTCCGTGTACTCGCTGTCGATGCTGCATCGCGCGTACTTTGGTAAAGCAAAAAGCGAAATCGCCGCGAAAGCATTGCCGGGAATGTCCCTGCGTGAACTGTCGATCATCCTGCTGCTGGTTGTTCTGCTGGTGCTGCTGGGCTTCTTCCCACAGCCGATTCTGGACACCTCGCACTCTGCGATGAGCAACATTCAGCAGTGGTTTGTTAATTCTGTTTCTACTACAAGGCCGTAATTCGCCATGACAATAACTCCACAACAACTGATCGCACTGCTACCGCTGCTGATCGTCGGCTTGACGGTGGTGGTTGTGATGCTCTCCATTGCGTGGCGACGCAATCATTTCCTCAATGCCACGCTGTCGGTTCTCGGCCTGAACGCCGCGTTGATATCACTCTGGTTCGTGGGTCAGAACGGAGCGATGGACGTCACGCCGATGATTCGCGTAGACGGCTATTCGATGCTCTACACCGGGCTGGTGCTGCTGGCGAGCCTCGCCACCTGTACTTTCGCCTACCCATGGCTTGAGGGTTACAAGGACAATAAAGAAGAGTTCTATCTGCTGGTGCTGATCGCCGCGCTGGGCGGCATTCTGCTGGCGGGCGCTAACCATCTGGCGGCGCTGTTCCTCGGTATCGAACTGATTTCGCTGCCGCTGTTCGGCCTGGTCGGCTACGCCTTCCGCCAGAAACGTTCGCTGGAAGCCAGCATCAAGTACACGATTCTGTCCGCCGTTGCCTCTTCGTTCCTGCTGTTCGGTATGGCGCTGGTATATGCCAATTCCGGCAACCTTTCGTTCCTGGCGCTCGGTAAGAGCCTGACGGATGGCATGCTGCACGAGCCGCTGCTGCTGGCCGGTCTCGGTTTGATGATTGTCGGCCTCGGCTTTAAGCTGTCGCTGGTGCCGTTCCACCTGTGGACGCCGGACGTTTACCAGGGGGCGCCTGCGCCGGTCTCCACCTTCCTGGCGACCGCCAGCAAGATCGCCATCTTCGGCGTGGTGATGCGTCTGTTCCTCTATATGCCGGTTGGCGGCAGTGAGGCGGTACGCGTGGTGCTGGGTCTTATCGCCTTTGCGTCGATTATCTTCGGTAACCTGATGGCGCTGAGCCAGACCAATATTAAACGTCTGCTCGGCTACTCATCCATTTCTCATCTTGGCTACCTGCTGGTGGCGCTGATTGCCCTGCAGAGCGGCGAGATGTCGATGGAAGCGGTGGGGGTTTACCTGGCGGGTTACCTGTTCAGCAGCCTCGGCGCGTTCGGGGTGGTGAGCCTGATGTCCAGCCCGTACCGCGGCCCTGATGCCGATTCGCTCTACTCCTACCGAGGCCTGTTCTGGCATCGTCCGATTCTGTCGGCGGTGATGACGGTGATGATGCTGTCTCTTGCCGGTATCCCAATGACGCTGGGCTTTATCGGTAAGTTTTACGTGCTGGCGGTAGGCGTGCACGCGCACCTGTGGTGGCTGGTCGGGGCGGTAGTGCTGGGTTCAGCGATTGGCCTCTACTACTATCTGCGCGTGGCGGTGAGCCTCTATCTGAGCGCGCCAGAGAAACTGAATCGCGATGCGCCGTCTAACTGGCAGTACAGCGCCGGGGGCATCGTGGTGCTGATCTCCGCGCTGCTGGTGCTGGTACTGGGCGTATGGCCGCAGCCGTTAATCAGCATCGTACAGTTGGCTACGCCGCTGATGTAATCATATCCGTCGTGGGTAAAAAGGATCGCTTCGGCGGTCCTTTTTTTATCTACGCGAAAGCGGTGGGACCTTTGCTTTAATATTTTTTGTAATATTCATGCTTTTTATCATATTAATCTCACTTTACATTTCCACTCATCCTCTTATTTTCCGTACTATTATTACTACGCACACTGTTGTGTTTTGTAGATGGAGAAAGTGAATGAAAACAAGGCGTAAGCATTTGACCATCGGGGAGGTTCAGCGTTTGGTTGAAGCGGCCAGGCGGGGGGCAAATCCGGAACGCGATGTCTGTTTACTGTGGATGTGTTTTAATCATGGGTGTCGGGTGAGCGAAATTCGTCACTGGAAGCTCTCTGATATCGATATTCAAAGCGGGGTCATTTATATTCGTCGGCTGAAAAATGGCTTTTCAACCACGCATCCTATTTATAAACAAGAGGTAAAGGTACTCAACGAGTGGCTGCGTGTGCGTAATAATTACCCCGGGAATAATTCCGGCTGGCTCTTTTTATCACGTAATGGCCAGCCTTTATCCCGCCAGAGAATATATCAAATGATGAAAAATCTGAGCCTTGTTGCCCAGTTGGAAATTAATGCGCATCCGCATATGCTGCGCCACGCGTGTGGTTTCGCGCTGGCGAATAACGGTGTGGATACGCGATTAATTCAGGATTTTCTTGGGCACCGGAATATTCAGCATACGGTTATTTATACGGCAAGTAATGATGCAAGATTTAGAGAGGTTTGGTAAATGAAATAGTCATTTTGTATCAAACTGACTCCTATGCTATCCACAGGTGGTAACAATGTCAATTTATGATTAACAATGTTTTTTGTTATTATTTTCATGTGGTTACATTAAATATAGACGTCATTTATTTTTCGGTTTTTTTAATTAGCTTCACGTATGGTTTGTACCTCTTCCCACTCTTTAGTTTTTTATCGTGTTTATTAGGCTTTTTCCTGGTAAATACGAAATAAAAAATGCCCTCCCTGGCAATATATATTTCAATTAATTGAAGTGGTCAAATTGATACAAAATGACCACTTCAGAATATTATATCCATTTCATGGGTCAATGTTTTGTTGCGTTATTAATATCAAACGTAAATAAAAGGATGCGCACGGTATTGCGCTTTTAAGTTAATGCATTGACTGCATTGAAAAGGACAAATCATGAAAAAAACATTACTTGCTGCTGTTGTTGCCGCCTGCGCGACGATCTCTGGTGCTGCGCTGGCAGATGACGGTCAGGTGAAGTTTATTGGCGACATCATTGATGCTGGCTGCGACGTGGTCAACGACCTGTCTAACCCGCTGGAAGTCCAAATGGGACAGATCGCCAAGACGGCGTTTACCGGTACCGGTTCTACTGCGGCTGAGCAAGGTTTTGATATCCAACTGAAAAACTGCCCGACTACGGTTACTAAAGCATCGGTACTGTTCTCCGGCACTAATGTCGGCGGCGACAATAGCAAACTGCAGCTGACCGCAGAACCTAATGTCGCTACAGGCGTGGCTCTGCAGCTGGTTGATGGCAGCACTAACAGTACCCTGCCGCTGTTCACCCGTTCTACCAGCCTGACCATCCCATCTACCGGTGATATCGATCTGCCGTTCCGCGTTCGTTATATCCAGACCGACACAACTGTTGTTGCTGGTAAAGCTAACGGTAGCGCTAACTTCACTATCAGCTACAACTGATCCTCCGTCTATTAGACCGTGCTAGCGAGCCGAAATCGGCTCGCTTTTCCAGGGAGCTGGAGATGAAACGATACCTGAAAGTGTTGATGGCTGGATGGCTGTTGGTGGGCGCTACGGCACATGCGGGCGTCGTGACCGGCGGTACTCGCCTGATTTATCCGGGCGGTAAAAAAGAGGCCACGCTGAGCGTAACCAACAATGATGCTACACCCTATCTTATTCAGAGCTGGGTGGAGAATGATAAAGGGGCCGCGCCCTTTCTGTTAACGCCGCCGTTATTTCGCCTGGACGGTGAGCAGCAGACCCGCCTGCGGGTGATTTATAGCGGCGGATTGCCCGAAAACAAAGAAAGTATGTTCTGGATGAATATCAAAGCGATTCCATCCTCACAGGCCAAAGCTGGCGCCAACACATTACAGATCGCTATTAAAACCCGTATCAAATTAATTTATCGGCCGAAATCCGTCGAGGGAACGCCGGAAACAGTGACGGATCAGCTTCGCTGGACGCGCAGCGGCAATACGCTACAGGTCACTAATCCCACCGCGTTTTATATGAATTTCGCCGAGGTGAAAATCGGTGGCGCGGAAGTCAAAGAAGCCAACTGGGTGGCGCCTGGCGCGACGGCGCGTTTTGATTTGCCGCGCGGCAGTACAGGCTCTTTGCAGTGGAAACTGATTAATGATTACGGCGGTATTGGCGCGCAGCACAGCGCTAATTTGTAAAGGCTATCAGGCCAGGGAGTTCCAGAGACAATGAACAATAATCATAACAAATGGCGGCTTAACCGGATAGCCGGAGCTCTGGCCGTTGCCTTGATACCGTGGTGTGATACTGCGCTGGCGCGGGATGTGTTTAACCCGGCGTTATTGGAAATGGATGGCCCGCAGACGGGGGTCAGGGATTTATCGGCTTATGAACACGCTGGAGGGCAGCAGCCGGGAACCTATCGGGTCGATATTTACCTCAACAATATCTTTATGGAGACCCGGGATGTCACTTTTCAGCAAAGCCGGATCCCGGGGGAAACGGCCCTGCAGCCGTGTCTGAACGTTGAAGAGCTTGCCGAATGGGGCGTGCGCGTTAAGCAATTCCCTGAATTAGGCCGTAAATCGGCGGACTGCGCGGATTTGGGCGTTATACCACAGGCAACGGCTGACTTTCGTTTTAGTCAGCAACGCCTGTTATTAAGTTTCCCTCAGGCGGCGGTTACCAGCGCGGCGCGGGGCTGGGTCGACCCGAAGCAGTGGGATGACGGCATAGCGGCCCTTCTGCTGAACTACTCCGTAAGCGGGGCGAATAACTGGTCGCGCAAGAATGACATGCCGGATAGTGACAACCAATACGTTAACCTGCGTCCCGGTATCAACATGGGTCCGTGGCGTTTGCGCAACTACACTACCTGGTCACGTAACAGCAGCGAAGGCGAGTCCAGTAACAGCTGGGATACGGTTTATACCTATGCCCAGCGTAATATTAATGCCCTGCAAGGGGTGATGACGTTGGGCGATAGCAGCACCGACGCCGACATTTTCGAAGGCATCCCTTTTCGCGGGGCGATGCTGGCTTCCGATGACGATATGCTGCCGGAAAGCCTGCGCGGCTATGCGCCGGTGGTTCGCGGGATTGCGCGTACCAATGCCCAGGTCATTATTCGCCAGAACGGCTATGAGATTTACCAGACCTATGTCTCCCCCGGCGCGTTCGAAATCACCGATCTGTATCCGACCGGTGGCTCGGGCGATTTAGCGGTCACTATTAAAGAATCCGATGGCAGCGAGCAAAACCTGATCGTGCCTTATGCTTCACTGCCTGTCCTGCAGCGCGAGGGCCGCCTCAAATATAGCGTGACCTCCGGCGTATACCGGGCCTACGACAATAGCATTGATGAAACGCCCCTTACTCAGGGGACGGCTATTTACGGTCTACCGTTGGGGATAACCCTGTACGGCGGCGGTCAGTTTAGCAGCAAATATCAGTCCCTGGCGCTGGGGGTGGGGAAAAACCTTGGCGATCTTGGCGCCGTATCGACCGATGTCACCCAGGCCTGGTCGAACCGACAGGATCAAGACAAAGAGAGCGGGCAGTCGGTGCGTATTCGTTATAGCAAAGATCTTCCAGGCTTAGGGACTAACATTTCCCTGGCCGGATATCGCTATGCTACCAGCGGCTACTGGGATATGCAGGAGGTGCTGGATACCTATCGGGACGATAATTATACCCCTTCAATAGAACGGCGGCGCAATCGCGGGGAAGTGACGCTCAGCCAGAGCCTTGGCGAAGAAATGGGGTCTCTCTCGCTAAACTATATCCGCGAAGATTACTGGAACACCGGGCGCACGATGGAGTCCGTCGGCGTGGGATACAACAATAGCTGGCGCGGCGTCAGCTACAGCATGAACTACAGCTATAACCGTAATACCACCGACCAGAATACCGGAACGCGCAATGATGAAGACCACCTTTTCGCTCTGAGCATCAGCGTGCCGCTGGGGGAATGGCTGCCGAAACCAGTTTATGCCAGCTACTCCCTGAACAGCAGTAAGAATGGCTCCACCAGCAACAACCTGGGCCTTTCCGGCACTTTGCTTGAGCGTGATAACCTGAGCTGGAGCGTACAGGAAGGATACACCAGCCAGGGACGAGGGGAGAGCGGCAGCATTAATGCCGACTGGCGCGCGACCTATGGCGAGCTTACCGGCGGCTACAGCCATGATAAATACAGCCATCGCCTGAACTACGCCCTGCGCGGTGGAGTCCTGGCGCATGAAAATGGCCTGACGCTGGGGCAGCCTTTTGGCGAAACCCTCGCTTTAGTTAAAGCGCCCGGCGCTTCCGGGGTTGGGATCAATAACCAGACCGGCGTCAGAACCGACTGGCGGGGCTACGCCGTGGTGCCTTACGCCTCGCCGTATCGCAAGAATATCTTGACCCTTGACACCAGCACGATGCCGGACGATGTCGATCTCGAGCTAACCACTCAAACGGTGGTGCCAACCCGCGGGGCGGTGGTTCGCGCAAACTACTCCACCAGCGTCGGTAGCCGGGTTCTGATGACGGTTCGTCGGGCGAATGGTCAGCCGGTACCTTTCGGCGCGATGGTCAGCGTACCCGGAGCCGCGGCGTCAGAGCAGGCATTTATCGTTGGCGAGGGCGGACAAGTTTATCTGACCGGGCTGGAGTCTAATGGAGCGCTTAACGTGAAATGGGGAGCGGCCGCACAGGAGCGCTGCCGGATTCAGTACGCGCTGCCGTCAGGTAAAACTCTCACCGGCATTATTGTAGCCCCGGGGCTATGCCGCTAATCGAAAGGATGCAGAAATAATGAAACGATTTTTATGGGCAATATTAGCAGGCCTGTCGGCGCTGGCGCTATCGCCGCAGGCGATGGCGGCAACCGGGTGGTGTGAGACGACTTCGGCTGGTCACGCTCCATTTCGCAATACATTCTCATTTATTGAAACCTTTACTAATCCCTCGCAAAACCAGGCTGGGATGACGTTTCCTCGCCTGTACCGTTGGAATACCGGGGGAAATTATAATGCAAAATGTGATTGTGGCAGCTATATCACTGGGCCTACATATTTTAAAGCCACGGTACCTGGGATGGCTGCGACGCAAAGTCGAGGCGGGGTAAATTATTATCAGCTTAATAAATATCTGGAAATTGCCAGCGAGCTATATATTGCCGGGGGCGTGAATGACTATTTCCCAACACCTATCGACAATAAAAGCAATAACAATAACCAGGGCTTTGCTTGCAATGCGGGCGGTTCAACTTTTCAGAGTGGTTCAGTGGGATACGTTTCGCTCTATTTTACTCGACCATTTGTTGGTCAGGTGACTATCCCTCCGACGGTTATCCTTAATGTCTATGGAACAAGAATCTCTGGAAGCTACGGTGCAAATCCATTAACGCAGATCTCAATGAGCGGCTCGGTTACGGTACCGCAGTCCTGCGAAATAAATACCGGTCAGCCAATTAACATTGATTTTGGCGATATTGCTGGCAATAACTTCAAAACGGCCAACCAGATGCCGACGGGCTTCACTCCTTACGAGGTAAATATGACCGTGGCCTGCACCAATATTTCGGCAGGGGTTAAAATTGCTCTCTCATTCCAGGGCACGGCTGACTCCCATGACAACACTGCGCTGGTGACGACCAATAGCGATATTGCGGTGCGGATTGAAAGTATTACCGGAACCAAAATTCCAGTGATTTCAGGGCTGCTGCCGGTCGATCTGAACTATTCGACCCAGACCGGGGATACCACTATGAAAGTCTATCCGATAAATACCACCGGTAATTTACCCGCTGGCGGTGGGTTTACCGCCACGGCAACCATTCAGGCTGAAATTGAATAGCAGGAGTCAATAATGAAAAAGGCGCTATGGTTGGCATTGTTGCTGCCTGTTTTTTCATCCTGGGGCGGAATACCCTTAAATATAAAAGGCACGATTTATTATTATCCCTGCGATGTGAGCACTGATACAAAATATCAAGAGGTGAATTTCGGTACGCTGGTGAAAACAAATTTTCAGGCGGCCGGCTCCGCTTCGGAGTGGAAAACCTTTACCTTAAATGTCGAAAACTGCCCGGCAGGAACCACTAAAGCGACGGTGAAGTTTGACGGCGTGACGGACGGCGATGACGCCACGCATTTCGCCAATGTGGCGGCCAGCGATGCGGCGCAGCGTATTGCGCTGCAAATAACCAATAGCGACCATTCCACGACCTATAAAAATCAGGACAAGATGACGGTTGCGATTAACAGCAGTACGCAAAAGGGCGTTTTTCCGCTGGCTGCCCGTTTATATTCAACTCAGGGCGGAGCGACGGCGGGTAACTTTGAATCGGTGGTGCAGTTAACATTTACCTATCAATGACCTGATGAGCTAACTGGATGAAAAGGAATGGCGTATGCAGGAAGATACGGAATATCTGAGCGTAAAGGATGTTGAGCGACTGGTACTTGCCGCAAACTATTGTGCTCACCCGGAAAGAAATAGCTGCATGATTCAAATGTGCTTTTTGCACGGCTGCCGGATTAACGAAATTACCGCATTAACTTTGCGAGATATCGACCTGCCGGGAAAACGAGTTTATATTCGCCGGGCGCGTCACGGTATTTCTGGGTATCATCCATTACAACCGAAAGAGGTTCTCTCACTGCAGCGCTGGTTGCTGGCCAGAGAGTGTTATCCGGCGCAAAATGATTTATTATTTATCTCCTCTCGCGGTAATAAAATGACCCGTCAGCGTTTTTACCAGATTATTCGTGAATGCTGCGAGCTGGCAAAATTGAAGCAAAATATTCACCCGCGGATGCTGCGCCATGCCTGCGGCTATGAACTGGGAAAAAAAGGCATTGATGACGACTCTATCCAGGATTACCTGGGTTATCGGAATTTGAAATCTATCCTGCGTTATAACAGCTACGTTGAAGAGTAGCTGGCGGCGTATTCGCGGCTTTTGTCTCTGCCGCGTTACGCCTCTTTTTTATTCTACGGTATAGACCATGAAATCTTCCGCCAGCACGGTAGACGGGAATATCTCTCGGCACTCTGCCAGCAGGCGCTGGCAGCCTTCAGCGTCATAGCGAGAACTAAAATGCGTGGCGATAAGCGTACCGACGTCGGCGTCGTGCGCCAGCGCGGCGGTTTGCTGGCTGGTTGAATGGCCACGGCTATTCGCTTTTTCCGCCATCGCCTGTTCGAGGGTCACCTCATGGACCATAACATCCACGCCGCGGGCCAGTTCCAGCGCCGCCGGGCAGGGGGCGGTATCGCCGAAAATCGCCAGCTTCTTACCCGGCGTTGCCGGGCCGAGGTAGCGGCTGCCGTCAATCACCCGACCATCCAGCTCAACCGTCAGCCCCTGCTTTAAACGGTGGAACAGCGGGCCGGGAGGCACGCCTTCGGCGATAAGCCGGGCGGCATCGAGGGTGCCCGGCTTATCATGCTGTTCGATACGATAGCCATAGCACTCGACCGGATGGTTTAACGGCCAGGCGGTGACCCGGAAGCCGGCTTCATCAAACACCAGCCCCGGTTCGACTTCGACGATAGTGAGCGGATAATCGGTCCAGGAGCCGCTCAGGCGCAGCGCGGTTTCCACAAACTCTTTAAGCCCCTTTGGCCCGTACAGCGTCAGCGGCAGAGTATTGCCCTGCATCGAGCGGCTGCACAGCAGGCCGGGGAGGCCGAAAAGGTGATCGCCATGTAAATGGGTGATAAAAATCTTGTTCAGTTTGCCGGGGTGACAGGCGGTGCGCAGAAACTGATGCTGAGTTCCCTCTCCGCAGTCGAACAGCCACATCTCCGCCATTGTTGGCTGTTGCAAATTCAGCACTATCGACGTCATATTACGCGTACGGGTCGGCACGCCAGCGGATGTCCCCAAAAAGAGTAATTCCATCGTCCAATATCCTCAGGGCGTGGGTCAAAAAACAAAGTATACCAACTAAGGAACCGCAGATGATGACATGGCAGGATCTTCACCACGCCGAACTGACCGTCCCCCAGCTATATGCCGTGCTGAAATTACGCTGTGCGGTGTTTGTTGTCGAACAATCCTGCGTCTATCAGGACATCGACGGCGACGATCTGGTGGGAGAGAACCGCCATCTTCTCGGCTGGCGCGGCGATGAACTGGTGGCCTACGCGCGCATTCTCAAGAGCGATGACGAGTTTGAACCGGTAGTGATTGGCCGGGTGATTATCAGCCCGGCGGCGCGCGGCGAGAAGCTGGGTTATCAGCTGATGGAACAGGCGCTGGCCAGCTGCCGTCAACACTGGCCGCAAAAGGCCATCTATCTTGGCGCCCAGGCGCATCTGCAAAAATTCTACGCCAGCTTCGGTTTTGTGCCGGTGACCGAAGTTTACGACGAGGACGGCATCGACCATATCGGCATGGCGTACGAAATCGCCACCCACTGACCGTCGCGCGAATTAAAAGCCGCTCCCTCATCGTGGGTACTGCTATTCCTCAGTAGGACCCCGTATAATGTGGGGTTTTTACTCCGTGGAGGTTCGCGTGCTGTCTGTTTCCACCGCGCTGGAAAGCCTATACCGCTGCCTGGATGAAGCGTTCCCGCCATCGCCCGGCACGCGAATTTACGATATCTCCTTTGCGCTGAATGACGCTTTTGATCCGCTGCTGTGGTGCAACCATCAGCGGCAGTGGCCGCAGTTTTACTGGCAGCAGCGCAGCGGCGATGAAGAGCTGGCGGCGCTGGGAGCTGTAAAAACCTTTGCTTCCCTGACGCTGGCGCACGATTTTTTGCGCCAGCAGGGGCGTGATGACCTGCGAATTTGCGGCCTTAACGCCTTTGATCCTCAGCAGGGCCTGTTGCTATTGCCGAGGCTGGAGTGGCGTCGCCTGGGCGGCAGCGCCACGCTACGTCTGGTGCTGTCCAGCGAGAGCTCGCTCCGCGACGATGCCCGCGCGGCGCGTGAATTTCTCGATTCGCTGACGGCGAAACAGGCGCAGGCCACCGCGATGCCCTCTCTGCTTAGCGAACAGCATTTCCCGGCTTATCCGCAGTGGCGAGCGCTGATTACGCAGGCGACGCAGGCGATAGCGGCGGGGGAGATGGATAAAGTAGTGCTGGCTCGCGCCACCGATTTGCATTTCGCCGCGCCGTTAAACGCCGGATCGATTATGGCCGCCAGCCGTCGCAGCAATCTTAACTGCTTCCACTTCCTGATGGCCTTTACCCCGCGAGAGGCATTCGTGGGTTCAACGCCGGAACGGCTGTGGCGGCGGCGCGGCGCGCTATTGCGTACCGAAGCGCTGGCGGGAACCGTCGCCAGCCATGCGGACGATCGTCAGGCCCAGCGTTTGGGCAACTGGTTGATGGGCGACGATAAAAATCAGCGCGAAAATATGCTGGTGGTGGAGGATATCTGCCAGCGGCTGCAAGGGGAGACGCGCGCGCTGGAAGTGCTGCCGCCGCAGATTGTTCGTTTGCGGAAAGTTCAGCATTTGCGGCGCTGTATATGGGCCGAGCTGGATAAACCCGATGATGCCCGCTGTCTTCATCTGCTTCAGCCCACGGCGGCGGTCGCGGGTTTGCCGCGTCAGGTGGCGCTGGATTTTATCACCCGTAATGAGCTTTTTACCCGCGGCTGGTATGCAGGCTCTGCTGGCTATCTGTCGCTGGCGCAAAGCGAATTTTGCGTCTCTCTGCGTTCGGCGAAAGTCGAAAACCATACGCTCAGACTGTATGCCGGGGCGGGGATCGTCAGCGGCTCTTACCCTGAGCAGGAGTGGCAGGAAATTGAAAATAAAGCCGCGGGATTGCGTTCGTTACTGCTTACAGAAACATAGATAAAACGATGCATATCAAAACGGCAACAGTCTGCTTTATCTATACTTAGCCTCAATATTTGATACTGGACAAATTCATGTCAGTAAGCGCATTTAACCGACGCTGGGCGGCGGTGATCCTTGAAGCTTTGACCCGCCACGGCGTGCAGCACATCTGCATTGCGCCCGGATCGCGTTCGACGCCTTTAACCCTGGCGGCGGCGGAAAACCACGCGTTTATTCACCATACCCACTTTGACGAACGCGGTCTTGGCCATCTGGCGTTAGGGCTGGCGAAAGCCAGCGGCCAGCCGGTGGCGGTAATTGTGACCTCCGGTACCGCGGCGGCTAACCTCTATCCGGCGCTGATTGAAGCCGGGTTGACCGGCGAAAAACTCATTTTGCTGACCGCCGACCGGCCGCCGGAGCTGATCGACTGCGGCGCGAATCAGGCTATACGCCAGCCGGGCATGTTCGCCTCGCATCCGTCGCACACAATATCCCTTCCGCGCCCGTCGCAGGATATCTCCTCCCGCTGGCTGGTCTCGACCCTCGACCAGGCGCTCGGCGCGCTGCACGTCGGCGGCGTTCATATTAACTGCCCGTTTGCCGAACCGCTGTATGGCGATATGGACGACACCGGCGCCGAATGGCAGCAGCAGCTCGGCGACTGGTGGCAGAGCGATAAGCCCTGGCTGCGTCAGTCTCTGCAGACCTCAAGCGAAAAGCAGCGTGACTGGTTTTTCTGGCGCCAAAAACGCGGCGTAGTGGTCGCCGGACGGATGAGCGCGGAAGAGGGCCAGAAGGTTGCCGAGTGGGCGAAAACGCTCGGTTGGCCGCTGATTGGCGATGTGCTCTCGCAAACCGGGCAGCCGCTTCCCTGCGCCGATCTGTGGCTCGGCAACGCAAAAGCGGTCAGCGAACTGGCGCAGGCGCAAATCATTGTTCAACTGGGCAGCAGCCTGACCAGCAAACGCGTTTTGCAGTGGCAGGCTAACTGCGAACCCGAAGAGTACTGGCTGGTGGACAACCTGCCGGGGCGTCTGGATCCTGCCCAGCATCGCGGTCGTCGCCTGGTCTGCGCCATCGACCGCTGGCTTGAGCAGCACCCGGCGGAAAAACGCCAGCCGTGGGCCGTCGTTATTCCTGAACTGGCGCGCCAGGCCTGGCAGGCGGCGGTCGCCAGCAGCGAGGCGTTCGGCGAGGCCCAGCTGGCGCAGCGAATCCGGCGCTATCTGCCGGATCAAGGGCAGCTGTTTGTCGGCAACAGCCTGGCGGTACGTTTAATTGACGCGCTGTCGCAGCTACCGGCGGGTTACCCGGTCTACAGCAATCGCGGGGCCAGCGGAATCGACGGCCTGCTGGCGACGGCGGCCGGGGTGCAGCGCGCCAGCGCGCGCCCTACGCTGGCTATCGTCGGCGATCTGTCGGCGCTTTACGATCTCAACTCGCTGGCGCTCCTGCGTCAGGCTTCAGCGCCGATGGTGCTGATTGTCGTCAACAATAACGGCGGGCAGATTTTTTCCCTGCTGCCCACGCCGCAGGCGCAGCGAAGCCAGTTCTATCTGATGCCGCAGAATATCCATTTCGCCCATGCGGCGGCGATGTTCGATCTGACCTATCATCGCCCTGCGGACTGGAATGAACTGGAACGGGCGCTGGACGTTGCCTGGCGAGCGCCCGGCGCGACGCTGATTGAGCTGGTGGTCAACGAAACCGACGGTACGCAAACTTTGCAGCGGCTGCTGGCGCAGGTGAGTCAGCTATGATCCTCCACGCGCTGGCCGAACGCGGCCAGCCGGGCCATCCCTGGCTGGTCTTTTTGCACGGTTTTTCCGGCGATTGTCACGAATGGCTGACGGTCGGCCAGGCGTTTGGCGCGTATTCGCGTCTCTATATTGACCTGCCGGGCCACGGCGGTTCAGCGAATATTGCGGCAAACAGCCTGGCCGAGGTTGGTTATCTTGTTGAGAAAACGCTTAATAGTTACAACATACTTAAGTGCTGGCTGGTGGGTTACTCCCTTGGCGGACGGGTGGCCATGTACTTTGCCTGCCAGCCGCGCGAAGGGCTCTGCGGGCTGGTGGTGGAGGGGGGGCATCCGGGGTTAACGGATGAAAACCAACGTTTGCTGCGCCGCCACGGCGATGCCGCCTGGGCTGAACGCTTTCGCCGCGAGCCGCTGACCCAGGTGTTTGCCGACTGGTATCAGCAGCCGGTCTTTGCTTCCCTTGATGCCGCGCAGCGGGCGGCGCTGATTGCGCTACGCAGCCGCAATAACGGCGGTGCGCTGGCGGCAATGCTGCAGGCCAGCTCGCTGGCGGAACAGCCCGATCTCCGCGAACCGTTACGGGCTCGCGAGTTCCCTTTTCATTACCTTTGCGGCGAACGCGACGGCAAGTTTCGCGCCATCGCCGATGAGCTATCGGCCACCACGCACGTGATTAATCATGCCGGACACAATGCGCATCGGGAAAACCCCGATGCTGTCGTGGCTTGTCTGGCGCAGTTTTTAGCGAGTTAACTGAAGGACACTTTATGATCTCTCTTGATGAAGCAATGCTTTACGCCCCGATTGAATGGCAGGACTGCTCCGAAGGCTACACCGACATTCGTTACCAAAAATCGGCGGACGGAATTGCCAAAATCACCATCAACCGCCCGCAGGTACGCAACGCATTTCGTCCGCTGACCGTCAAAGAGATGATTCAGGCGCTGGCGGATGCCCGCTATGACGACAATATCGGCGTCATCGTGCTGACCGGTGAAGGCGACAAAGCGTTTTGCGCCGGCGGCGATCAGAAGGTCCGCGGCGACTACGGCGGCTATCAGGATGATTCCGGCGTTCATCACCTCAACGTTCTCGATTTCCAGCGGCAGATCCGCACCTGCCCGAAACCGGTGGTGGCGATGGTGGCGGGTTATTCCATTGGCGGCGGCCATGTCCTGCATATGATGTGCGATCTGACCATCGCGGCGGAAAACGCTATCTTTGGCCAGACCGGTCCGAAAGTTGGCTCCTTCGACGGCGGCTGGGGCGCCTCGTATATGGCGCGCATCGTCGGGCAGAAAAAAGCCCGTGAGATCTGGTTCCTGTGCCGCCAGTACGACGCGCAGCAGGCGCTGGATATGGGCCTGGTCAATACCGTGGTGCCGCTGGCGGATCTGGAAAAAGAGACCGTGCGCTGGTGCCGGGAAATGCTGCAAAACAGCCCGATGGCGCTGCGCTGCCTGAAGGCGGCGCTGAACGCCGACTGCGACGGCCAGGCGGGACTGCAGGAGCTGGCGGGTAACGCCACCATGCTATTTTACATGACCGAAGAGGGTCAGGAAGGGCGCAATGCTTTCAACCAGAAGCGCCAGCCGGACTTCAGCAAATTTAAACGGAATCCGTAATGCGACAGGCGCAGGTCTACCGCTGGCAGCTACCGATGGACACGGGTGTGGTGCTGCGTGAACGGCGGTTAAAAACCCGCGATGGTTTGCTTCTGCGCCTGCGCGACGGCGAGCTCGAAGGCTGGGGGGAAATCTCTCCCCTGCCGGGATTCAGCCTGGAAACGCTGGATGACGCGCGGACGGCGCTGCTGGCGTGGGCGAGCGCCTGGCGAGATGGCGAAGACGACGCGCTGCCGGCCCCGCCGTCGGCGGCTTTCGGGGCGAGCTGCGCACTGGCGGAACTGTGCGGCGAGCTGCCGCAGGCGGCGGATTATCGTGCGGCGCCGCTCTGTTCCGGCGACCCGGACGAGCTGTTCGCCAGGCTTTCGCTGATGCCCGGCGAGAAGGTCGCCAAGGTCAAAGTTGGCCTGTATGAGGCGGTGCGCGACGGTATGGTGGTCAATCTGCTGCTGGAGGCGATTCCCGATCTGACGCTGCGCCTCGACGCTAACCGCGCCTGGACGCCGCTGAAAGCCCAGCAGTTCGCTAAATATGTTAATCCGCACTATCGCAGCCGCATCGCCTTTCTCGAAGAGCCTTGTAAAAATCGCGACGATTCGCGCGCTTTTGCGAAAGAAACGGGTATCGCTATCGCCTGGGATGAGAGCCTGCGCGAGGCGGACTTTAGCTTTGCCGCCGAGCCGGGGCTGCGGGCGGTGGTGATTAAACCAACGTTGACCGGCAGTCTGCAAAAGGTACGCCAGCAGGTGGCGCAGGCGCATGCGCTGGGGCTGACGGCGGTGATCAGCTCATCCATTGAGTCGAGCCTTGGACTGACGCAGCTGGCGCGAATCGCCGCCTGGTTTACCCCGGACACGATACCCGGTCTGGACACCCTGAGCCTGATGCGCGGCCAGCTGGTGCGCCGTTGGCCGGATAGCGAGCTGCCGTGTCTGAGCGTTGATGAGCTGGAGCCGCTACTGTGACCTTTAGCGACTGGCCCTGGCGTCACTGGCGGCAACGGCGGGAAGAGGCCCGGGCGCTGCGCTTGAATGAGCGGCGGCTAAGCTGGCGAGAACTGTGCGCGCGCATTGATGCGCTGGCGGCGGGATTTCACGCCCAGGGGGTCAGCGACGGCGATGGCGTGCTGCTTCGCGCTTACAACCAGCCCGATGCTTTGCTGGCATTGCTGGCCCTGCTGCAGTGCGGCGCGCGCGTTCTGCCGCTGAATCCGCAGCTGCCGGCTCCTCTGTTGGCGGAACTGCTGCCGTCCCTTGGCCTGCGCCACGCGCTGGCGCTGAACGGCGGCGACCTTCCGGTAGCGCTTAATGCCTTAGTTTTGCGCGTTGGCGACGGCGCGTACGCGGCGGCCTGGCGAGAAGATCGTATCGCTTCCATGACGCTCACCTCGGGGTCGACGGGGCTGCCGAAAGCGGCGGTGCACGCTTTTCGCGCCCATCTTGCCAGCGCAGAGGGCGTGCTGGCGATGATACCCTTTGCGCCACACGATGACTGGCTGCTGTCGCTGCCGCTGTTTCACGTTTCCGGTCAGGGCATTCTCTGGCGCTGGCTATTTGCTGGCGCAGGCCTGACGGTACGCGACAAGCAGCCGCTGGAACAGGCGTTACGCGGCTGTACCCACGCCTCCCTGGTGCCGACTCAGCTATGGCGCCTGCTTAACGGCGACGCCGGGGTGTCGTTAAAAGCGGTTCTGCTCGGCGGCGCGGCGATTCCGGTGGCGCTCACCGAACAGGCCCGCAGGCGCGGTATCCGCTGCTGGTGCGGCTACGGGCTAACCGAGTTTGCCTCCACGGTATGCGCCAAGGAGGCGGACGGCCTGGCGGATGTCGGGCGGCCGCTGCCGGGGCGCGAAGTGCGGATTGTCGATGGCGAGGTCTGGCTGCGCTCGGACAGCATGGCGGAAGGCTACTGGCGCGATGGGCAAACGGTCCCCATCGCTGATGCCGACGGCTGGTTCGCCACCCGCGATCGGGGACAGCTGGAGCACGGCAGGCTGACTATCCTCGGAAGAGTGGATAACCTCTTTTTTAGCGGCGGAGAAGGTATTCAGCCGGAAGAGGTGGAGCGGGTTATCGGCGCACACCCATTGATTGGGCAAGTTTTTATCGTGCCGCAGGATGACGCGGAGTTTGGCCAGCGGCCGGTGGCGGTGGTGGAATGCAGCGCGCATTGCGAACCGTCCGAGCTGGCAGGCTGGTGCGCCGATAAGCTGGCGCGGTTTCAGCAGCCGGTGCGCTGGCTGCGGCTGCCTGAATCGCTGAAAACCGGCGGAATTAAAATTTCCCGCCGGGCGCTACGCGACTGGGTCAACCAGCAGGAGAGCTCCGCCTCAGAAGCGCTGGACGTGCAGTAGCTGCTGCGTATGCCAGCGGCCCAGCGCAAAAACGGTGGTCAGCGCACCGAGCAGGGCGCAGAACATATCGGACTGAGTATCCCAGGGATCGCCCTGGGTGCCGAGAAATTCATCGGCGCCCTGTCCCAGCGCCAGCGCCGCCCACCATTCGATCAGCTCGTAGACGGCGCTAATCGCTAGCGCAATGCAGCAGACCACGAAACCGAGCATTTTACGCCCGTGAACGTAGCCGCCGCGCAGCAAAATCTCCCGCGCCGCCAGCGCCGGGACCAGCCCCTGGAAAAAGTGTCCCAGCTTATCGTAGGGGTTGCGGCTCAGCCCCAGCCATTCCTGTACGTCAAAGCCGATGGGCACTTTGGCGTAGGTGTACATACCGCCGACCATCAAAATGATGGCATGAAAGAAAACCAGCGTGTAAAGCAGCGGCGTCAACGGATAGCGCGAGCGCGTGGCCAGCAAAAGCGGAACGAGGATAATGACCGGCGTGACTTCCATCAGCCAAGTGAGTTTGTCCCCTGCGCTGATACCGGTGTAAGCGAGGATCAGGGCCAGCGCCAGCGCGGCGAATGTTAACCCCGAACGGGATGCTGCGACGGTCATAACGGATCACCAGAAAGTTAAAACGATAACTATCAGGCAGATGCAGGAGAAATTCAATCGATACCGTCATTGGCGGCGGTTGGCGACCGCCAATGACGTTGTCTATCAGGAGGAGGGAATATCGCCGGGCGTTTTTTGCTGACGTTTACGCATATATCGCAGCAGCGGGGGCACAACAATCACCGCGATGGCCAGCAGCAGGAGCGTTTTGGTCACGCCGCTTTGCCATAGAATCGCCACGTTGCCGTTGCTGATGGAGAGCGCGCGGCGCAGGTTCTGCTCCAGCATCTCCCCCAGCACGAAGCCTAAGATCAGCGGCGACATCGGGAAGTGCATCTTACGCATGATGTAGCCGAGCACGCCCAACCCAACCATCAATAGCAGGTCGAAGGTGGTGCTGTGCACCGCGTAGACGCCGACCGCGGACACGGCGGCGATAGCCGGGACCAGAAACCACAGCGGGATGGTCAGCATGCGGGTGAACAGACCGATCAGCGGAATGTTCATAATCAGCAGCATCACGTTGGCGATGAGCAGCGCGGCGATTAACCCCCAGACGATATCCGGCTGTTCGGTAAACATCGCCGGCCCCGGGGTAATATTGTAGAGGGTCAGCGCGCCCATCATCACCGCGGTGGTCCCGGAACCGGGGACGCCGAGCGTGAGCATCGGAATAAACGAGCCGCAGGCGGAAGCGTTATTCGCCGCTTCCGGCGCCGCGACGCCGCGAATATCGCCTTTCCCGAAGGTGTCGCTGTTGCCGCTGAGCTTTTTCTCGGTCATATAGGTGATGGCGCTGGCAATGGTCGCCCCCGCGCCCGGCAGAATGCCGACAAAGAAACCCACCACCGATGAGCGCAGGGTCGCGCCGACGCACTGTCCCGCCTCTTTAGCGTTAAACAGCATACGGCCGGTTTTGCGCACCAGCTTCTGCCCGCCGCTGGTGCTCTCCAGCATCAGCAAGATCTCCGAAACCGAAAAGAGGCCAATCACCACCACGATAAACTGCACGCCGTCGGAGAGATGAACGCTGTCGAAAGTGAAACGATACACCCCGGTATTGGCATCAACGCCCACCGTCGCCAGCCCCAAGCCGATCAACGCGGCGAGGAACGACTTGAGCGGATTTTGCGCCATCATGCTGCCGAGGCAGGCGATGGCGAAAACCATCAGGGCGAAATATTCCGCCGGGCCGAACGCCAGCGACCACTGCGCCAGTATGGGGGCGAACAGAATCATCCCGCCGATAGCGATCATTGAACCGACGAAGGAGCTGACGGCGGAGATCGACAGGGCCACGCCGCCGCGCCCCTGCTGCGCCATAGGATAACCGTCGATGGCGGTCATAATGGCGGCGGCATCGCCGGGCACGTTAAGCAAGATCGATGAAATACGTCCGCCGTATTCACAACCTATATAGACCGTGGCCAGCAGAATGAGCGCCGATTCAGCGGGCAGATGCAGGGCAAAGGCCAGCGGCAGTAGGATCGCCACGCCGTTAATTGGGCCCAGGCCCGGCAGCAGGCCGACGATGGTGCCAACGAAGCAGCCAATCAGCGCGATCAGCAGGTTGGTCGGCGTCATGGCGACGGCGAAGCCCTGCGACAGATAAATCCAGATATCCATAAACTCCTCCGTTAACTCAACCAGACGCCGAGCGGCAGGGTGACATCGAGCAGGGCGTCAAAGACGTACCACAGCGCGATGCCCATCGCCACGCCGGCTACCCCGGCAGCGGGCAGGGTGGCGCCAAACAGCAGGCCAAAAACGGCGGTCAGCAGCGCGGTGGCCAGAGGAAAACCCAGCCATTCAAAACCCCACGCGTAGACCACCAGTGCCACCACCATCGTCAATAAACGTTGTAAAACCAGACGCCCAGGCCAGGTGATGGCGTCGGGCCGACGCAGAAGCAGTAAAACAGAGCACAGCAGCATCAGGCCGATAATGCCTACCGGGAAAGGGCGCGGGCCGACGGGTTCATAGGCGTATTCGCTGTGGATTTGCCAGGCGATAAACATTCCCCCCGCGCAGAGCAGCAGCCACACACCGGCAAAAATACGATCGCTCATCGCAACCTCCGTTAATTATTTTGCCAGGCCAAAGGATTTCGCCTGCTGGCGATACGCTTCCACCTGCTTTTTGACATAGGCGTCCAGTTCCTTGCCGTTCATGTTGAATTCAAACAGGCCGCGCAGCTCGCGCTGCTTTTTGAACGCGTCGGTCTGCTGCAATTTAGTGAACTCATCCACCCACCACTGATAGTCGGCGTCGCTGACTTTCGGGCCCACGAAGAAGCCGCGAATAATCGGCCATACCAGGTCATAGCCCTGCTCTTTGGCGGTGGGGACATCGGCGAGCGCGCCCGGTAGCCTTTCGTTAGCGAAGACCGCCAGCACGCGGATTTTATTGCCCTGTAGATAAGGCACCATTTCGCTGAGATCGCCGGAGACTGCCTGCACGTGATTGCCCAGCAGCGCGGTGACCGGTTCGCCGCCGCCCTCAAAGGCCACGTAACGCATTTTGTGCGGATCGACGTTCGCTTTTTGCGCCAGCAGCGCCGCTTTCATCCAGTCCTGGCTACCGATTGAGGCGCCGGCGCCGATGACGATACTGGCGGGGTTTTTTTCCATCGCCGCCATGAACGACGGCAGGTCTTTCCACGGCGAGTCGGTGCGTACCGCGATCATGCCGTAATCGGTGCCGACGCTGGCCAGCCAGCGGACATCATCCACGCCGTAGCGGCCAAACTTGCCCTGCGCCAGGTTGAGCAGCGAGCCGCCGGAAAAGGCGACCACGGTACCGGGTTCGCCGGGACGCTGGGCGACGATCGCATTGTAGGCCACTGCCCCTACGCCGCCGGGCATGTAGGTGACGCGCATCGGTTTTTTGATGGCGCCGGTTTCCATCAGGCTGACCTGAATCAGTTTGCAGGTGAGATCGAAGCCGCCGCCGGGCTTGGCGGGCGCGATACATTCGGTACGGGAAGGCGCCTCGACGGCCCAGGCGGAGGCGGTACAAAGGCATAGCGCGAGGGCGCTAAGATGGCGCAGGAATGGAATATTCATAGGCTTCCTCAGTCAGTTACAGGGTACGTTTTTTTGATTATGTGAACCGGCATGTGGCTATTCGGTTGCATGATTGTTAAAACAATTACCTTTCATTTCCCTTTCAACGCGGCAGCAACTTTTCAGGATGTGATATGCGTCTCTTACTGGCAGAAGATAACCGTGAGCTGGCTCACTGGCTGGAGAAAGCGCTGGTACAGGGCGGGTTTGCCGTGGACTGCGTATTTGATGGCCGGGCGGCCGATCATCTGCTGCAAAGCGAAAAATATGCGCTGGCGGTGCTGGATATCGGCATGCCGGGACTCGACGGTCTGGAGGTGGTGCAGCGCCTGCGAAAGCGCGGGCAGACTCTTCCCGTCCTGCTGTTAACCGCCCGCAGCGCGGTGGCGGATCGGGTTAAAGGGCTGAACGTCGGCGCCGATGACTATTTGCCAAAACCTTTTGAGCTCGAAGAGCTGGATGCCAGGCTGCGCGCGCTGCTGCGGCGTAGCGAAGGCCAGGTGCATGAGGTGCAACAGATTGGCGCGCTGGAATATCGCGATGAAGGCTATTTTTTACTGCGCGGGCAGACGCTGTCGTTGACGCCGCGCGAGCAGGCGCTGCTGACGGTGCTGATGTTCCGCCGTACGCGGCCGGTGTCGCGCCAGCAGCTGTTTGAACAGGTTTTCAGCCTCAGCGATGACGTCAGCCCGGAAAGCATTGAGCTGTATATTCATCGTCTGCGTAAGAAACTTCAGGAGAGCAACGTGCGTATCGTGACCCTGCGCGGCCTGGGCTACGTGCTGGAGCTCGCTCATGAGGTGGGGTAAACCGCAGTCGTTATTCGCCCAGCTGCTGCTGTTTCTCGGCCTGCCGCTGGTTTTGCTGTGGGGGCTGTCGGCGTTCAATAGCTACGTCAGCGCCCTGCAGGCGGCGACCCAGGCTTACGATCGTACGCTGCTCTCCTCCGCCCGCACGGTGGCGGAGCGTCTGGTGGTACGCCACGGCAGGCTGGAAGTGAATGTTCCCTGGGTGGTGCTCGATAGCTTCGAGCTGAATATGAACGATCGCCTGTACTATAAAGTTCTCGATCCCGAGAGGCGGGTGATTTCCGGTTTTGACGACCTGCCGCCAATGCCGCCATCAACCTCTCGTACCGATCTCTATCCGGCGCTGGCGTGGTTTTATCATACCGAATATCGCGGCCAGGCCATTCGCGTGGCGCGGCTGCTGCAGCCGGTTAACGAAGGCGGCGTTGTCGGCATGGCGGAAATCTATATCGCCGAAACGCTGCAGTCGCGGCGCTGGCTGGCGGGACAGCTGCTGTTTTCATCATGGATCTCGCAGGGGCTATTAGTGCTGCTGACGCTGGTTCTCGCCGGCTGGCTGCTGCGCCGCGTGCTGCGGCCAATGCGCCAGCTTTCGGCGCTGATGATACGGCGCGAACCCGGCCTGTTGACGCCGCTGCCGGAGCTGCTGCCGTGGTCGGAAACCCGGCTGCTGATCGTCGCCTTTAACCGCTATATCGACCGGCTGCGGGTGATGATTTCCCGCCAGGAGCGGTTTAGCGCCGACGCGTCTCATCAGCTCAAAACGCCGCTAGCGGTGTTGAAAACCCAGGCTTCGGTGGCGCTGGCGAGCGGCGATCCCCGACAGTGGCGCGAGAGCCTGGAGGCGATGAGCGGCACGCTTAATAGCACGATCCTGCTCACCGAGCGCCTGCTGCAGCTGGCTACCATCAAACGGAAAGAGCAGGGGGAACAGGCGTTCCCGCCGGTAGACCTTCAGGAGATCGTTCACCATAGCTGCTTTTCCCGTCTTCAGCAGGCGCGGAGCAAAGCTATCGATCTCGGTTATGAGGGGGAAACCTCGACGGTGACCATTGCCGGAGACGGCGTTTTGTTGAGCGAGCTGTGCGCGAATCTGCTGGATAACGCGATTCGCTATACGCCGCAGGGGGGGATCGTCACCGTCAGCCTGCATCGTGACGGAGAGGCGGTGCTGCTGGATGTCGAAGATAGCGGGCCGGGGATCGATGATGCGCAGATTCAGCAGGCGCTCATGCCGTTCCATCGTCTGGAAAACGTGGGGGATAACCCCGGCGCCGGGCTTGGCCTGGCGCTGGTCAGCGATATTGCGCGCCTGCACCGCAGCCATCCGCAGCTGCTGCGGAGCGAAACGCTGGGCGGGCTGAAGGTCAGGCTGCGCTTTTTGCGCGCGCGTTCAGAGTAAGCCTTTCAGGGTGAGGGTCCGGCGGGTCGCCACGTTCAAATCATAGTGAGGAAGATCCTCGGCTTTCACCCAGGCGTAGTCCTGAAACTCTTCGTTGATCGTCACGTCGCGATTGGCGCTGATGCAGTCGAAGATCAGGTAAATCATATAAATTTCTTCCCGGCGGCCATCGGCGTAGGTTTTAACCCGGACGTCGTCGCGAAAGGTCCACGGGGTGACGTTGGTCAGCTGCAGTTTTTCGCCCAGCTCTTCACGAATTTCTCGCCGCAGCGCCTCTTCAATGCGCTCGCCTGGCTCGACGCCGCCGCCGGAGAGCGCCCACTGGCCGGGAAACACGCCGCGATCGTCGGCCATTTTACACAGCAGATAGTGGCCTTCATGTTGAATGAGCGGGCAGACGATAGTCCTTTGACGCATGATTTCTCCTTAATGATGATGCGGATAAAAATTGTAATGGCCCAGTTTGCGAGCCGCCTCGGCAAACCGCAAGCGAAAACGCGCGGTGAATGCGAGTGGTGGTAGGGTGAGCGCAGGTTAATTGGTCAGGGGCCATCATGGAACAGATAGCAAGCCACTCGCCGCACGATGCGGTCTTTAAACATCTTTTGTCCCAACGGGCAACGGCGCGCGATTTTTTGCATATTCATTTGCCGAAGCATTTGCGGGAACAGTGCGATCTGCGGACGCTGCAGCTGGAGTCCGGCAGTTTTATTGAAGAGGACTTACGCGCCAGCCATTCGGATATCCTTTATTCGCTAAAAACCCATGGCGGAGAGGGGTATATCTACATTCTTATTGAGCATCAAAGCTCTCCCGACAGGCATATGGCGTTTCGCCTGATGCGATACGCCATCGCGGCGATGCAGCATCATCTTGATAAAGGGCATCATCAGCTGCCGCTGGTGATTCCTCTGCTCTTTTATCACGGCAGGACCAGCCCCTACCCGTATTCAACGCGCTGGCTGGATGGCTTTCCACAGCCAGAGATGGCCGAGCGGCTGTATAGCCGGAGTTTTCCTCTGATAGACGTCACTGAGATCCCTGACGATCGGCTTGTACAGCACCGCCGGGTCGCTATGCTTGAGCTACTGCAAAAACATATCCGCCAGCGGGACCTGATGGACATCTCTGAGCAACTGGTCAGAATATTATCCTTGGGATACACTACGCGTCGGCAGTTTAAAACGTTGCTGAATTATATGCTTCAGGCGGGTAACGCCGCCGATCCGGTGGCCTTTTTACGCAAGCTCGCGCAAAAGACGCCGCTCAAGCCGCATAAGGAGACGCTGATGAATATTGCTCATTTTCTGGAAGAGCGTGGCCGTAAAGAGGGGATCCTTCAGGGAATGAAGGCGGGGATAGAAAAGGGCTTACAAAAGGGCCGACGTGAAGGTCGCAATGAAGGCCGACGTGAAGGTCGCAATGAAGGCCGAAATGAAGGCCGACATCAAGGTCTGCAGGAGGCGACGCAACGCATTGCCCTGGCGATGCTGGATGAGGGGCTTGAGCCTTCTCAGGTCGCAAAGCTGACCGGTTTATCGCAGCAGCAGCTCGCTAAGCTCCGGCACTAAAATCGTTTAAAAAGCGTAAAATGGCAGCCTTAAGGGCTGCCATCAGTACTTATTCCCCGTGCTTTAAGGCCTGTAACGCCGCTGCAACACCCGCGCCGTAGTCGGGGTGGACTTCGCTGAACAGGCCAATTTGTCGCTGCTGAATAAACTCAGGAATATCCCGCATATCATTGGCGATACGCTGGAACATTCGCTGATGCTCATCTTCGCCTAATAGCTCAAACAGTCTGCGCGGCTGGCTAAAGTAGTCGCTATCTTCCCGGTGATCCCAGTGCGCCGCCGCGCCTTCAAGGCTTAAAGGCGGCTCGCTAAAGTCCGGTTGTTCCTGAAACACGCCAAAGCTGTTGGGCTCATAGGTGACGCCGTTGCCGCTATTGCCGTCAACGCGCATCGCGCCGTCGCGGTGATAGTTATGGAACGGGCAGCGCGGAGCATTGACCGGAATTTGATGATGGTTAACGCCCAGACGATAGCGCTGGGTATCGCCGTAGGAAAACAGCCGTCCCTGCAGCATCCGGTCCGGAGAGAAGCCCACGCCAGGCACCACGTTCGCCGGATTCATCGCGACCTGCTCAACCTCAGCGAAGTAGTTATCCGGGTTGCGGTTAAGCTCCAGTACCCCGACTTCAATCAGCGGGTAATCGCCGTGCGGCCAGATTTTGGTCAGATCGAAGGGGTTGTAAGGGACCCGGCTGGCTTCCGCTTCCGGCATTATCTGCACGTAGAAGGTCCAGCGCGGGAAATCGCCTCTTTCAATCGACTCATAGAGATCGCGCTGCGAACTCTCGCGATCTTCTGCTACCAGGCGTTTCGCTTCATCATCCATCAGGTTGGCGATCCCCTGCTGGGATTTGAAGTGGAATTTCACCCAAAAACGTTCATTTTCAGCGTTAATAAAGCTGAACGCGTGGCTGCCGAAACCGTGCATATGGCGATATGAGCGCGGGATGCCGCGGTCGCTAAAGTCGATGGTTAACTGATGCAGCGTTTCGGGAAGCAGGGAGAAAAAATCCCATTTCCAGGTTGGATTACGCAGGTTGGTGCGCGGGTCGCGTTTGACAACGTGGTTAAGGTCGGGAAATTTCAGCGGGTCGCGAAGGTAGAAAATCGGCGTATTGTTGCCCACCAGATCCCAGTTGCCCTCTTCGGTATAGAACTTGATAGAAAAGCCGCGAATATCGCGCTCGGCGTCAGCGGCGCCGCGTTCTCCGGCGACGGTTGAGAAACGCAGGAACAGGTCGGTGGTTTTACCGACTTCGGAAAAAAGCTTTGCTCGGGTATAGCGGGTGATATCGTGGGTAACGGTCAGTTTGCCGTATGCCCCGGAGCCTTTAGCGTGCATTCGGCGTTCCGGGATAACCTCACGGTCAAAGTGGGCCAGTTTTTCCAGAAACCAGACATCCTGCAGCAGCATCGGTCCGCGAGGACCTGCAGTCACGACATTATTATTATCGACAACCGGCGCGCCGGCACCGGTGGTTAGTCCTTTCTTGCTCATCTTTATCTCCTGACAAAGTTTTATGTAACTTATTCATCTCCCTGAAGGAAAAAAATAAGCTGAGCACACTTTGTAGAATAAATAGCCAGCACGGACAATCTGGCTCTGGCTATCGAATTGATACCCGGAGCCGTTGGCAAAATTCCGGTAGCAACTGGTTACAATCACAATGGCAAACGTTGCTTTAGTTCATTGATTCCTTAGCATTCGGCAGTACAATTTCGCGGTTTTTTGGGATTTTCTTATTATTATTTTCTGGATAGATAAAAATGAAAAAAAGCATATTTATGGCCCTCGCCGGCATGATGTTCGTCTCGACGGCGGCAAATGCGATCAGCGTCAGCGGGCAGGCCGGTGAGCACTACACCAATCTCGGCGTCGGATTCGGCACCGAATCGACCGGCCTGGCGGTAACCGGCAACTGGCTGCACAATGATGACGACGGCGATGCGGCGGGTCTGGGATTGGGCCTGAACATCCCCCTTGGGCCATTCCTGGCCACCGTGGGCGGCAAAGGCGTTTACACCAATCCGAACAACGGCGATGAGGGCTACGCGGCGGCGGTCGGCGGCGGTCTGCAGTGGAAAATCGGCGACAGCTTCCGTCTGTTCGGCGAATACTATTACTCTCCGGATTCACTCTCCAGCGGCATCGACAGCTATCAGGAAGCCAATGCCGGCGCGCGCTTTACCATTATGCGTCCTCTGAGCATCGAAGCCGGCTACCGCTACCTCAACCTGGCGGGTAAAGACGGCAACCGCGATAACGCGGTCGCTGACGGTCCGTACGTCGGCGTCAACGCCAGCTTCTAATCTCTGCGGCGCGGTATTCCGCCGCGCCTGATTTTCAGGCTTTTTCGCCAGCCGCTTTGCGATATAGTATTTCTACTTATCAGGCTGGAGTTCACAATGTTAAACGTGGAAATGCTGTCCACCGGCGATGAAGTACTGCATGGGCAAATCATCGATACCAATGCCGCGTGGCTGGCGGATTTCTTTTTTAATCAAGGATTACCCTTAAAGCGTCGCCATACCGTTGGTGACGATCTCGACTCCCTGGTGGCGATTTTACGCGAGCGCAGCGAGCATGCCGATGTGCTGATCGTCAACGGCGGTCTGGGGCCGACCAGCGACGACCTGAGCGCGCTGGCCGCCGCGACGGCCAAAGGCGAAGGGTTGATTTTGCACGAAGCGTGGCTGGAAACCATGACCCGTTTCTTTGCCGAGCGCGGCAGGCCCATGGCCGCCAGCAATCGTAAACAGGCGGAAATTCCGCAAAGCGCCGAGATGATCGATAACCCGGTTGGAACCGCCTGCGGTTTTGCCGTGCAGCTAAACCGCTGCCTGATGTTTTTTACCCCCGGCGTGCCTTCCGAATTTAAGGTGATGGTCGAGCAGGAAATCTTACCGCGCCTGCGCGAGCGTTTCCCGCTGCCTGCTGCGCCGCTGTGCCTGCGTCTGACCACCTTCGGCCGTTCCGAAAGCGAACTGGCGCAGAGCCTCGATCATCTGCAGCTGCCGCCGGGAGTGGTGATGGGCTATCGCTCCTCGATGCCGATTATCGAACTGAAGCTGACCGGGCCCGCTGAACAGCGCGAGGCGATGCTGGCGCTATGGCCGGAAGTGCGGAAAGTGGCCGGAGAGAGCATGATTTTCGAAGGCACAGAAGGCCTGCCCGCGCAGATCGCCCGTCGTCTGCAGGAGCGTCAGCTAAGCCTGACGCTGAGCGAGCAGTTTACCGGCGGCCTGCTGGCGCTACAGCTTTCACGCGTCAATGCGCCGCTGTTGGCCAGTGAAGTCATTCCGTCGCAGGAAGAGACTCTGGCGCAGTCCGCGCGCTGGGCGGCTGAGCGGCGCGAGAAACATTTTGCCGGCCTGGCGCTGGCGGTCAGCGGCCAGGAGAGCGATCACCTGAATTTTGCGCTTTCTACGCCGGACGGCACCCACGCGCTGCGGGTGAAATTCACCACCAGCCGCCACAGCGTGCAGGTGCGTCAGGAGGTGTGCGCGATGATGGCACTGAACATGCTGCGCCGCTGGCTGAACGGCCAGCCGGTGGCCGGCGAACACGGCTGGATTAACGTCGTCGAATCTCTCACGGTGTAAACAAACCTCCGCGTCGGGAGTCTTTCCCGACGCGCGATGAGTCCAGCCAGCTGTACTTGCTTTTAAATATTCTGTGTACTACCTCGCATTTTTATCCTTCCGAACGTCCACCTTGCTGGAATAGCGTCGTCATTTGAAGCCGCTCACAATTTATCCGCCTGACAACCGCAACACTGATTCCAGTATTCAGGATTGGAGTCCAGTATGTTGGAATCAAGCAAAGTCCCGGCGCTGACCCGCGCCATTGATATTCTCAATTTGATCGCCCGCATCGGTCCCTGCAGCGCGGCGACCATTATTGACGAACTGGGTATTCCGAAAAGTACCGCCTATCTGCTGCTGGGAGAGCTGAAAAAACAGCGCTTCCTCAGCATGGATAATCAGGATAACTACTGCCTGTGGACCAAGCTGGTTGAGCTGGCCGGGCAGGCGCTGAGCAAAATGGACCTGCGCGAGCTGGCGCGTCCGCGCCTGACGCAGCTGATGGATCAGTGTGGGCTGCTCTGCCACCTGGGCATTATCGACAGCGGCAACGCCTACTACATTCTGAAGATTGAGTCCCCGGCCACCATCAGCGTGCGCTCGCATGAGGGGAAGAGCCTGTCGCTGTATCGCTCCGGTATCGGTAAATGCCTGCTGGCCTGGCAGCCCGAGCGGGTTCAGGAGTCGATTATCAGCGAGCTGCGGTGGGAACGGGCGACGCCAACCACTATCACCAGCGCCCAGCAGCTTCGCGATGAGCTGGGGCGTATTCGCGCCCGCGGCTGGAGCTTCGATAACGGCGAAGACTATCCCGACGTTCGCTGCGTGGCCGCCCCGGTGTTTAACGCCAATAACGAGCTGACCGCCGCCATTTCCGTGGTGGGTACCCGTCTGCAAATCAATGAAGACAATCGCGATTACCTCGCCGGTAGGGCGATTGCCTGCGCCAAAGATATTTCCCGTCTGCTGGGGTGGAAGAGCCCCTTCGAACAACAAGCCTCATAATAAGGAGAAGATCATGACCCTACCGAAAATTAAACACGTCCGCGCCTGGTTTATCGGCGGCGCTACCGCAGAGAAAGGCGCTGGCGGCGGCGATTATCATGACCAGGGGGCAAATCACTGGATTGACGATCATATCGCCACGCCGATGAGCAAATATAAACAGTATGAACAGTCTCGCCAGTCGTTTGGCATCAACGTTCTCGGTACGCTGATCGTTGAAGTGGAAGCCGAAAACGGGCAGACCGGCTTTGCGGTGTCGACTGCGGGCGAGATGGGTTGCTTTATCGTGGAAAAACATCTGAACCGCTTTATTGAAGGTAAGTGCGTCAGCGATATCAAACTGATCCATGACCAGATGCTCAACGCTACCATGTATTACTCCGGATCCGGCGGTCTGGTGATGAATACTATCTCCTGTATCGACCTGGCGCTGTGGGATCTGTTCGGCAAAGTGGTTGGGCTGCCGGTTTATAAACTGCTGGGCGGCGCGGTGCGCGATGAAATTCAGTTCTACGCCACCGGGGCGCGCCCGGATCTGGCGAAGGAGATGGGCTTTATTGGCGGCAAGATGCCGACCCACTGGGGGCCGCACGATGGCGACGCGGGGATCCGCAAAGATGCCGCGATGGTGGCCGATATGCGCGAAAAATGCGGGCCGGACTTCTGGCTGATGCTGGACTGCTGGATGAGCCAGGACGTGAATTACGCCACTAAACTGGCCCACGCCTGCGCGCCCTCTAACCTTAAGTGGATCGAAGAGTGCCTGCCGCCGCAGCAGTACGAAGGCTACCGCGAGCTGAAACGCAATGCGCCAGCCGGAATGATGGTCACCAGCGGCGAGCACCACGGCACGCTGCAATCTTTCCGCACGCTGTCGGAAACCGGCATCGATATTATGCAGCCTGATGTGGGCTGGTGCGGCGGCCTGACCACGCTGGTGGAGATTGCGGCGATCGCCAAATCGCGCGGCCAGCTGGTGGTGCCGCACGGCTCGTCGGTCTATTCGCACCACGCGGTCATTACCTTTACCAATACGCCGTTCAGCGAGTTCCTGATGACCAGCCCGGACTGTTCAACAATGCGTCCGCAGTTTGACCCGATTCTGGTTGACGAGCCGGTGCCGGTAAACGGGCGCATTCATAAAAGCGTGCTGGATAAACCGGGCTTCGGCGTCGAGCTGAACCGCGACTGCAACCTGAAACGTCCTTATAGCCACTGATCCCGTCGTGCCGCACAGCGCAGATGTGCGGCCCATTGTTGAGGATATTACGATGAGCAACACCTTGCTTGAAAGCGTGGTGAAGAAAAACCGCGCCCGTTTGATCCCTTTTATGCTGGCGCTGTACGTGCTGGCGTTTCTTGACCGTTCGAATATCGGCTTTGCCAAAGAGACCTATCAGCTGGATACCGGCCTGAGCAACGAGGCCTATGCGCTGGGGGCGGGGATTTTCTTTGTGGTGTACGCCTTTCTCGGGGTGCCCGCCAACCTGCTGATGCGCAAATTCGGCGCAAGAAAATGGATCGGCTGCACCACCTTGCTGTGGGGGCTTCTCTCCGCGGCGATGGCGTGGGCGGATACCGAAGCGAAGTTTCTGCTGGTGCGTACCCTGCTGGGCGCCGCCGAGGCGGGCTTCTTCCCGGGTATGATCTACCTGACTTCCCAGTGGTTCCCGCAGCAGAACCGCGCCAGCATTATGGGGCTGTTTTATATGGGCGCGCCGCTGGCGCTGACCCTCGGGTCGCCGCTCTCCGGCGCGCTGCTGGAAATGCACGGCTTTATGGGCCATCCCGGCTGGTTCTGGATGTTTATCATTGAGGGGCTGCTGGCGGTCGGCGCCGGGTTCTTCACCTTCTTCTGGCTTGACGATACGCCGCAAAAGGCGCGTTTCCTGAGCGCTGCCGAAAAACAGGCGTTAATCAGCGAGCTGGCCAGCGAAGAGCAGAAAAAGGTGACTTCGCGTTTGTCCGATGCGCTGCGCAACGGCCGCGTCTGGCAGCTGGCCATTATTTATCTGACCATTCAGGTAGCGGTTTACGGTCTGATCTTCTTCCTGCCGACCCAGGTTGCCGCGCTGCTCGGCACCAAGGTGGGGTTTGTGGCTTCGGTGGTGACCGCTATTCCTTGGGTAGCGGCGCTGTTCGGGACCTGGCTGATTCCGCGCTACTCCGACCGTACCGGCGAGCGGCGTAATATTGCCGCATTCACCCTGCTGGCGGCGGCGATTGGCATTGCGGTCTCCGGGCTGGTGTCGCCAGTGCTGGCGATTATCGCGCTGTGCGTTGCCGCCGTGGGCGTCATTGCCGTACAGCCGGTGTTCTGGACCATGCCGACGCAGCTGTTGTCCGGCACGGCGCTGGCCGCGGGCATCGGTTTCGTCAACCTGTTTGGCGCCATCGGCGGTTTTCTGGCGCCGATTATCCGCGTCCAGGCTGAAACAATGTTCGCGAGTGATTCTGCCGGATTAGTGACGCTCGCCTGCGTGGCGATTGTCGGAGTTGTTATTATCTTTTCACTGCGCGTCAATCGTACGGTGCCGCAGGCTGACAGCGTACAGCATTAATGTAAGGGAGAACTATGAACGCAATTTTATCGAACCCATTTAAAGCGGGATTGTTGCAAGGGGAAGCGCAAATTGGCCTGTGGCTGAGCTCGACCTCTTCGTATATGGCTGAGATTGCCGCCACCTCGGGTTACGACTGGCTGCTGATTGACGGCGAACATGCGCCCAATACCATTCAGGACCTGTATCATCAGCTGCAGGCCATCGCGCCCTACGCCAGCCAGCCGGTGATTCGCCCGGTGGAGGGCAATCGTAGCCTGATTAAACAGGTACTGGATATCGGCGCCAGAACGCTGCTGATCCCGATGGTCGATACCGCTGAACAGGCGCGGGAGATCGTCTCGGCTACCCGCTATCCGCCGGTGGGCACCCGCGGCGTCGGGGCCGGGGTGGCCCGCGCCGCGCGCTGGGGGCGGGTAGAGAACTATATGGCGCAGGCCAACGATGAACTGTGCCTGCTGATTCAGGTGGAGAGCAAAACCGCCCTCGATAATCTGGATGCGATCCTCGAAGTGGAGGGGATTGACGGCGTCTTTATCGGCCCGGCTGACCTATCGGCTTCGCTGGGCTACCCGGACAACGCCGGGCATCCGGACGTTCAGCGCATTATCGAACAGAGCATCCGCCGCATTCGCGCGGCGGGAAAAGCCGCCGGTTTCCTCGCCGTTGACCCGGAGATGACGCACAAAGCGCTGGCGTGGGGGGCCAATTTTGTCGCCGTGGGCGTTGATACCAACCTCTATACCCGCGCGCTGGATAAACGGCTGGCGATGTTCAAGCCGATAGCCGAACAGGCGGAGGGAAAGGGGAGCTATTAGTCCCCCCGCAGCCGGTGCTGGTATCAGGCCAGCGCCTGCGCCAGCAGAGAGATGGGATGTTCGCAGCGTTTGCTGGTGGACATCTCAATCTGCCATTTGCAGGTTTCACAATCGGTCACCACCAGGTCGGCGCCGCTCTCCTCAATTTGCCGGAACAGCGGCGCGCCAATGGCCTGCGATGAGTCATAGTTCTCCGACTTAAACCCATAGGTGCCGGCAATGCCGCAGCATTGAGAGTCGAGCACCTCCAGCTGCAAGCCGGGGATCAGCCGCAATAGCTCAAGGGTATACAGCGACCAGCCCATTTTCTCCATATGACAGGGGGTGTGATAGACCACCTTCAGCGGCAGCGGTTTTAGCTGCAAAGGCCGCCCATCATCCAACTGACGCCAGATCCAGCGGGTTGCCAGCTCAATACGATCGCGAACGTCGCGGTTCTCAATATCGAGTACGTGCGGGTATTCATCGCGTAGGGTAAAGGTGCAGGTTGATGAGGTCGCAATAACAGGGAGGCTATTTTCCCGCATCGCGGTGACGTTGCTCTGCGCCTGCTTGCGCGCCCTGGCAAAAAAACCGTTGGCAATCAGCGGCACGCCGCAGCACTGCTCCTTACTGAATAACTGCACGCCGATGCCCATGGCGTTCAGCACCCGGATAAGATCTTTGCCCAGCTGTGGGTGGTTGTAGTTGACATAGCAGCCGTGAAAAAACGCCACCTGTTCGGCGTATTGCGCCTGCTGAGCAGACAGCTGACGATACGCGCGGCGAAAGGTGCCAAAGCCATATTTCGGCAGCGTACGGCGGTGATCGATTTTAAGCGCGGCGTCGAGGAGTCGCCGTACCGGCTTCAGCCCGGTGGTGGCGTTCACCAGCGGGGCAAACGGCGTGGAGAGGGTGCCCATCAGGTCGGTATGGCTGAGGATCGCATCGCGCAGGGTGGGCTTTTGCCGACCATACTCCATGCGCGCGCGCTGGATAATATCGCCGATTTTGACGTCTGAGGGGCAGGCGACTTCACAGCGTTTGCAGTTAATGCAGTATTTTAACGCCTCGTCGTAGAGCGTGCCGTCTTTCAGGCGCAGGCGCTCGCCGTCCGGCCCGGCCTGTTTTGGCCCAGGGTAGCGCGGGTTAACCCGGCTGACCGGGCAGGCGGTGGTGCAAACGGTGCATTTAATGCAGTGTTCAAAACGCGTGTCGTTCATGACTCACCTCCGGCAAGCTCGCCGATTAACCTTGCGGCGTGCAGCGCGGTGACCGCGCAGACGCCGCCGCCGCATCCCAGCGCGATGGCATCAAAACCGCCGAGAATAGAACCTACGGCGAACAGATTCTCCAGCGTCTGCCCCTGAAGCTGCGGACGCAGGGCCGCATCGGTTTTCAGGCCGAAACGCTGCCAGGGCTGGGAAGCAAAAAAGTCCTGCTGATACCAGCGCTCGCGCGGTAGCGTCTGCTGCAGATCAAGGCCAAGAATAGGCTCGCGCACGCCGCTGCGTTCGGCGACCAGCCCATTGCTGAAAAAGCTGCCGCTGGCCAGCACCGCGAAGCGCGGGCGCAGCGGGATATCGCCGTGGTTGCGCGTCCAGATAGCGTTAACGATACCGTTCTGCTGGCTAATATTGATGACTTCGTCGCCGGTAAGCCAGGTGCCGCCGCCGCGGATAAAATGCCGCTGGAGCTGGGCGTGCAGGCGCATCCCCGGCACCGACGGCGGCAGCGTAGGCAGCAGGCGCAGCGGGCAGGGAAGGCGCTGCTGTAGCCACTGATACAGACGATCGTCGGCGAGGCCGAAGCAGGCGGGCATGATAATGAAACGGTGCCGCTGCGCCAGCGGACGCAGCGCCGCCAGCAGCGCTGGCCACTGCGTTTCATCGTCCAGACGGCGGGCGATATTGGCGGCGCGAAATTCGGATGGGCTATCGCGCAGAACATCAAGGAGCGGTAAATCTATCTCCTGCGCTTCGGCGTGAACGCCATGCTGGTTCAGCGAGGCGGCGGCAAGATGCGGCTGGAAGTCGCCGAATCCGCTGATGCCGACCACGCAGACGCCGTTGGCGGGCAGCGGCGCGGTGGCAATCTCCTGCGGCGAAAGCCAGGCCGCGCGTAAGGTTCCCAGCGGCGTCACGCGCAGATGCGGCTGGCTGGCCTCACCCTGCATGGCGATACCGCAGTCGGCAAACAGAGCCTGCGCCTGGCTGGCGTAACCCATTACCCGTTCGACGCCGAGTCTGGCATAAGGATGCTCGGGAAGCAGGCGGGCCAGTTGGCCGATGCCGTGAGCAACATCGGTGACGGTTTCGCCATTCGGCAACGTCGAGAGCAGATCCAGCGAGGCGGAAGAGAAGTGCAGGGCGCTTTGGCCGCGGCTGATAATCACGCTGCGCAGGCCGCGCTGATTGAGCGCCAGCCCGCAGAGCAGCCCGGCAAGGCCGCCGCCGATAATGGCGCAATCAAACTTCATCCTGATGCTCCTTTTGTAATCCGCACAGGCCGAGATAGACCCAGCGGGTGAACTCGCTTTCGCGCAGCGCGTCTCCCCAGGCCACCGGCTGGACGCCTTTCCAGCGCTCGTTCAGAAATTCAGACAGCTGGGTAAGGGAGCGCGCGGAGGTGGTGACGTTAAAACGCGCGAGCAGCCCGGCGGCCCGGCAGGCGCACAGCTCGCCCTGACAGGTGCCCATGCCGACGCGGGTGCGCCGGCGCAGGTCGAGCAGGTTTTTCACCGCCAGATTTTCGACCGCGTACTGAACCTCGCCGGCGGTGACCGCTTCGCATTCGCAGACCAGGCTGCGGTGCTGGCGGCTATCGCCAAGCCAGGCGGGGGTACGATCGCCGTGGCGATAAATGGCCGACCCGCGCAGCGATGCTGGTAAAGCGATGATTTTGCGTAACGTGGTTTCCGTCGGCTCCTGCGAGCCGGGAAGCGGCGCATCGGCGGTTGTACAGGGGGCGGTATTGCCGAGCTTGCGGCATACCGCATCCGTAGCCCATTCCGCCATCAGGCGGTAGGTCATCAGCTTACCGCCGGTGATGGTGATAAAACCTTCCATGCCGTCGCGCTGGGCGTGGTCGAGCAGCACGATGCCGCGGCTGACGCTGCGTCCACTGGGATCGTCATCGCTGGCGACCAGCGGACGTACGCCGGAGTAGGCGCGCAGTATCCGGGTCCGCCCCATGATCGGCGCCAGCTTTTCCCCCTCGCGTAGTAGCGTATCGACTTCCCCGGCCGTCACCCGGTTGTCGTCAATTTCGTCATAGGGAATGTGCATCGAGGTGGTGCCAATCAACGAAATGGTATCGCCGGGTACCAGGATATCGGCGTCAGCCGGTTTGCGGCAGCGGTTGATAACCTGACGGTTAATGCGGTGGTCGAGGATCAGCAGCGATCCTTTTGCCGGAAACATCGCGATGCGCAGGTCGGCATACTCTGCGATACGCTGCCCCCAGATCCCGGCGGCGTTGACCACCACCTGCGCGCGCAGGCTGAGCGGTTCACGGCGCTGACGATCGTAGAGCGCTACCCCCTGGACGCGATCGCCCTCGCGCAGCAGGCCGGTGACTTCGCAGCCGGTGAGGATCGGGGCGCCATGTTCGCGGGCATCGAGCATATTCGCGGCGGTGAGGCGGAACGGATCGACGGTGCCGTCCGGTACCTGCACGGCGCCAAGCAGCGCGGGATTCACGGCAGGCTCCAGGCGCAGCGTTTCGGCGGGCGTCAGAGGCTGGGCTTCAATACCCGCCTGCTGGCAGGCGGTGATAAAGGTGTGCTGATACGCCGGGTCATCTTCCGGCAGGGTAATAAAGAGTCCGCTGGTGGGCTCAATGCAGTGGCGGGCGATACGGCGTAAGATGCGGTTTTCGCTGATGCACTCGCGCGCCGATTCGCTATCGGTGACCGCATAGCGCGCGCCGCTGTGCAGCAGGCCGTGGTTACGCCCGGTCGCGCCGGTGGCGATATCGTAGCGCTCAACCAGCGCAGCCTTCAGCCCGCGCAGCGCGCAGTCGCGCGCGATCCCGGCGCCGGTTGCGCCGCCGCCAATAATAATGACGTCATATTCACGACTATCGGCCATCTCCCTGTCCTCTGTGTTCGTTTTACATCATTTAGCCATATCGATAGCGTTTAATGTTTGATTTCGAGCATATTTGCGCGTAATTCGAGCATTTGTTGTGACTTTGCGCGCATATTGGAAAGCATTGTCATATTTCTGTAACAAAGTGTGCGACATTTCACAGTATTAGATTTACGCTTTGCCTACTATCGCGACCAAATTAGAAGTCAGTGAATAAATTACGTTTTTTTGCGTCGACGTCAGAAAAACAGCAATGGCCACGGAGGCTGATATGTTAAGTATATTTAAACCCGCAGCGCATAAGGCGCGTTTGCCAACGGCGGAAATCGATCCGTTATATCGTCGATTACGTTGGCAGATCTTTATTGGTATCTTCTTCGGATATGCCGCTTACTATCTGGTTCGTAAGAACTTTGCTTTGGCTATGCCTTATCTTATCGAACAGGGATTCTCCCGTGGCGATCTCGGCTTTGCGCTTTCCGGTATCTCCATCGCCTACGGATTTTCGAAATTCATCATGGGCTCGGTCTCAGATCGTTCGAATCCGCGCATTTTTTTACCGGCAGGGCTGATCCTGGCCGCGCTGGTGATGCTGGTCATGGGCTTCGTCCCCTGGGCGACCTCCAGCATTATAGTGATGTTCGTGCTGCTGTTCCTGTGCGGCTGGTTCCAGGGGATGGGCTGGCCGCCGTGCGGGCGCACGATGGTGCACTGGTGGTCGCAAAAAGAGCGCGGCGGTATTGTGTCGGTATGGAACTGCGCGCATAACGTCGGCGGCGGGATCCCGCCGCTGCTGTTTCTGCTGGGGATGGCGTGGTTTAACGACTGGCACGCGGCGCTGTATATGCCAGCTTTCGGCGCGATCCTGCTGGCGATTTTCGCCTTCGCGATGATGCGCGATACCCCGCAGTCCTGCGGCCTGCCGCCGATCGAAGAGTATAAAAACGATTATCCCGACGACTATAGCGAGAAACACGAAGAAGAGCTGACCGCAAAGCAGATCTTTATGCAGTACATCCTGCCGAACAAGCTGCTGTGGTACATCGCCGTCGCTAACGTGTTTGTCTATCTGCTGCGCTACGGCATCCTCGACTGGTCGCCGACCTATCTGAAGGAGGTTAAGCACTTCGCGCTGGATAAATCATCCTGGGCCTACTTCCTTTATGAATACGCGGGGATCCCGGGCACCCTGCTGTGCGGCTGGATGTCGGATAAAGTATTTAAAGGCAACCGCGGCGCGACCGGCGTCTTCTTTATGACCCTGGTCACCATCGCCACCGTCGTTTACTGGCTGAACCCGCCGGGTAATCCGGGCGTGGATATGGCCTGCATGATCATCATCGGCTTCCTGATTTATGGCCCGGTGATGCTGATTGGCCTCCATGCGCTGGAGCTGGCGCCGAAAAAAGCCGCCGGCACCGCCGCGGGCTTCACCGGCCTGTTCGGCTATCTCGGCGGCTCGGTAGCCGCGAGCGCTATCGTTGGCTACACCGTCGATTTCTTCGGCTGGGACGGCGGCTTTATGGTGATGATCGGCGGCAGCGTGCTGGCTGTCCTGCTGTTGATTATCGTGATGCTGGGTGAACGACGTCATCACCAGCAGATGAAACAAGGCTAAGGAGCGGCGATGAAAAGTCAATTAACCGCTCTGATGAGCGGCATGATGCTGGCCGCTACCGCGCTCTCTTTCAGCGCCGTCGCGGGGGAGAAAATCGTTATCGCCCACCGCGGCGCCAGCGGCTATCTGCCGGAACATACCCTCCCGGCGAAAGCGATGGCGTATGCTCAGGGGGCCGATTACCTTGAGCAAGATCTGGTGATGACTAAAGACGACCGGCTGGTGGTGCTGCATGACCACTATCTGGACCGGGTGACCGACGTGGCGCAGCGTTTCCCGCAGCGGGCACGTAAGGATGGCCGCTTCTACGCCATCGACTTTACGCTCGCCGAGATAAAGTCGCTGAAGTTTACCGAAGGGTTTGAGCCGAAAGATGGCAAGAACGTGCAAACTTATCCGGGCCGTTTCCCGATGGGGAAGTCTGATTTCCGTATTCATACCTTTGAAGAGGAGATTGAGTTTGTGCAGGGGTTGAATCACTCAACCGGCAAAAACATCGGCATCTACCCGGAAATCAAAGCGCCGTGGTTCCATCATCAGGAAGGTAAGGATATTGCCGCCAGTACGCTTAAAGTGCTGAAAGAGTATGGCTATACCCGCAAGCAGGATAAGGTCTATCTGCAGTGCTTTGACGCGGATGAGCTGAAACGTATTAAACACGAGCTGGAGCCGAAGATGGGGATGGATCTCAATCTGGTGCAGCTTATCGCCTATACCGACTGGAATGAAACCCAGCAGCGGCAGGCCGACGGCAAATGGGTGAACTACAGCTATGACTGGATGTTCAAACCGGGGGCGATGGCGCAGATCGCGCAGTACGCTGACGGCATTGGTCCGGACTACCATATGCTGGTGGCCGAAGGCTCGAAGCCGGGTGATGTGAAGCTGACGGCTATGGTGAAAGAAGCTCACGCCAGCCATATGCAGGTCCATCCGTATACGGTCCGTGCCGATCAATTGCCGGAGTACGCAACCGACGTCAATCAGCTCTACAACGTGCTGTATCGCCAGGCGGACGTCGACGGCCTGTTTACTGATTTCCCGGATAAAGCGGTGCAGTTCCTGAACGCGAAGCAGTAAAAAGCCGGGCTTACCCGGCCTGTGAACGGCAGTTTTGTCGGTCGGGTAAGCGTTACGCCAGCCGACAAAACTTACATCTCAATTTCGATATCGCCTTTCGCCCGGCAGCAGCAGGGCAAAATCTCTCCCGGCTGGACAAACGCCAGCGGCTCGGTGAGCCAGTCAACCTGGCCCGACACCAGCCGTAGACGGCAGGAGCCGCAGTACCCTTCGCGGCACTGATACTCCACGTCGATATTGTGCGATTCCAGGGCCGCCAGCAGAGAGGGGTGTTCATCCTGACACTCAAGACGAGTGTCAGAAATCTTCAAAAAAATGTGTTTCATCAGAGCTGGAAGTTGCTCAGATCGTCGGCGTCGACTTCGGAATCGATCTGCCCGACGAGATAGGAACTGACTTCCACTTCCTGCGGCGCCACCTGCACGTTATCGGACACCAGCCAGGTGTTGATCCACGGGATCGGGTTGGAGCGGGTCTGGAACGGCAGATCGAGACCCACCGCCTGCATGCGGATGTTGGTAATGTACTCAACGTACTGGCAGAGAATATCTTTGTTCAGGCCGATCATCGAGCCGTCGCGGAACAGATAATCCGCCCACTCTTTTTCCTGCTGCGCCGCCTGCACGAACAGGTCGTAGCACGCCTGTTTGCACTCTTCGGCGATTGAAGCCATCTCCGGATCGTCGACGCCGGAACGCAGCAGGTTCAGCATGTGCTGAGTACCGGTCAGGTGCAGCGCTTCATCGCGGGCGATCAGACGGATAATCTTGGCGTTACCTTCCATCAGCTTGCGCTCGGCAAAGGCGAAGGAGCAGGCGAAGCTGACGTAAAAACGGATGGCTTCCAGCGCGTTCACGCTCATCAGGCACAGGTAGAGTTTCTTTTTCAGCTCGCGCAGGTTCACGGTGATGGTTTTACCGTTCACGCTGTGGGTGCCTTCGCCCAGCAGATGCCAGTAGCTGGTCAGCTCAATCAATTCATCGTAATAGCTGGAAATCCCTTCCGCGCGTTTCTGAATCTGCTCGTTGGTGACGATATCGTCAAACACCATCGCCGGATCGTTAACGATATTGCGGATGATATGGGTGTAGGAGCGCGAGTGAATGGTCTCTGAGAACGCCCAGGTTTCAACCCAGGTTTCCAGCTCCGGAATTGAAATCAGCGGCAGCAGGGCGACGTTCGGGCTGCGTCCCTGGATCGAGTCGAGCAGCGTCTGATATTTCAGGTTGCTGATAAAAATGTGTTTTTCGTGTTCCGGCAGCGCCTGGTAGTCGATGCGGTCGCGGGAAACGTCAACTTCTTCCGGACGCCAGAAGAAGGAGAGCTGTTTTTCAATCAGCTTTTCGAAGATGTCATATTTTTGCTGATCGTAGCGGGCGACGTTCACCGGCTGACCAAAAAACATCGGCTCAAGCAGCTGATCGTTTTTGGTCTGAGAAAAAGTGGTATATGCCATGAGTGGGGATCCTGTCCTGGAATTACAAGCCGGGTGGCGCTTCGCTAACCCGGCCTACAATATACCGTAGGCCCGGCAAGCGACGCGCCGCCGGGCAATATTATCAAATCTTACATGCGCCGCTTTCGCAGCCGTCGTCCTGGATGGACGGCGCCAGATCGTCCTGGGCATCTTCCGCGCCATCGCGAGTGTTGTGATAGTACAGCGTTTTGACGCCGAACTTATAGGCGTTGAGCAAGTCTTTCAGCAATTGCTGCATCGGCACTTTACCTGACGGGAAGCGGGTCGGGTCGTAGTTGGTGTTGGCGGAAATCGACTGGTCGATAAACTTCTGCATAATACCGACCAGCTGCAAGTAACCGTCGTTGTTCGGCATTTCCCACAGCAGCTCGTAGCCGTTCTGCAGTTTTTCGTAATCCGGCACCACCTGGCGCAGGATCCCGTCTTTCGACGCTTTGATGCTGACGTGGCCGCGCGGCGGCTCAATGCCGTTGGTGGCGTTGGAGATCTGCGAAGAGGTCTCGGACGGCATCAGCGCGGAGAGCGTGGAGTTACGCAGGCCGTGCGTTTTGATCGATTCGCGCAACGCTTCCCAGTCGTAATGCAGGGATTCATTGACGATCGCATCCAGGTCTTTTTTATAGGTATCGATCGGCAGAATGCCTTTGGCATAGGTGGTTTCGTTAAACCACGGGCACGCGCCCTGCTCGATAGCCAGTTCGTTAGAGGCTTTCAGCAGGTAGTACTGAATCGCTTCGAACGTTTTATGCGTCAGGTTGTTGGCGCTGCCGTCGGAGTAGCGTTTACCGTGCTTCGCCAGATAGTAGGCAAAGTTGATTACGCCAATGCCCAGCGTACGACGGCCCATGGCGCCGCGTTTGGCTGCCGGGATCGGGTAGTCCTGATAATCCAGCAGGGCATCCAGCGCGCGAACCGCCAGCACCGCCAGTTCTTCCAGCTCATCAAGGCTATCGATAACGCCGAGGTTGAAAGCGGAGAGGGTGCACAGCGCAATTTCACCGTTTTCGTCGTTCACATCTTCCAGCGGCTTGGTCGGCAGGGCGATTTCCAGGCACAGGTTGGACTGGCGCACCGGCGCGACCACCGGGTCAAACGGGCTGTGGGTGTTGCAGTGGTCGACGTTCTGGATGTAGATACGGCCGGTGGAGGCGCGCTCCTGCATCATCAGCGAGAACAGCTCTACCGCTTTAATGCGCTGCTTGCGAATGCTGTCGTCCTGCTCGTATTTGGTGTACAGGCGCTCAAACTCGTCCTGATCGGCGAAGAACGCATCGTACAGGCCCGGGACGTCTGACGGGCTGAACAGGGTGATATCGCCGCCTTTCAGCAGACGGGTGTACATCAGCTTGTTGATCTGTACGCCGTAGTCCATGTGACGAACGCGGTTGGCATCGGTGCCACGGTTATTTTTCAGCACCAGCAGGCTTTCGACTTCCAGATGCCACATCGGGTAGAAGAGGGTCGCCGCACCGCCGCGCACGCCGCCCTGCGAGCAGGATTTCACTGCGGTCTGGAAGTGCTTATAGAACGGAATACAGCCGGTGTGGAACGCTTCACCGCCGCGAATCGGGCTACCCAGCGCGCGGATGCGACCGGCGTTGATGCCGATACCGGCGCGCTGAGAGACGTATTTAACAATGGCGCTGGAGGTGGCGTTAATCGAATCCAGGCTGTCGCCGCACTCGATCAGCACGCAGGAGCTGAACTGGCGGGTCGGGGTGCGCACGCCGGACATAATCGGCGTCGGCAGGGAGATTTTAAACGTCGACACCGCGTCATAGAAACGCTTGATGTAGTCCAGACGCGTCTCGCGCGGGTAGTTGGAGAACAGGCACGCGGCGACCAGAATGTACAGGAACTGGGCGCTTTCATAGATCTCGCCGGTGACGCGGTTCTGCACCAGATATTTGCCTTCGAGCTGCTTAACCGCCGCGTAGGAGAAGGTCATATCGCGATCGTGCTCGATGAACGAATCCATCTGCTTGAACTCTTCTTCCGTGTAGTCTTCCAGCAGATGAGTATCGTATTTGCCGTTTTTCACCATTTTCGACACGTGGTCGAACAGCGCTGGCGGCTCAAACTGGCCGTAGGCTTTTTTACGCAGGTGGAAAATCGCCAGGCGGGCGGCAAGATACTGGTAATCCGGGGCGTCGCGGGAAATAAGGTCCGCGGCGGCTTTGATAATGGTTTCGTGAATGTCGGCGGTTTTGATGCCGTCATAGAACTGAATGTGGGAACGCAGTTCTACCTGGGAGATGGAAACGTTATTCAGTCCTTCTGCCGCCCAATCCAGCACGCGGTGGATTTTATCGAGATTGATGCGCTCGGTGCTACCGTCGCGCTTTGTCACCAGCAGACTCTGATTCATGTGGATTATACCTGTCCGTGAAAGAAAATATCCCCCACTTATCCACAGATCGCCGTTGTGACTAACTCTGTGGATAAATACTATATGTAGGGGGTTGTCGATAAAAGAAACGCTATATGGTGAGTATTCTAGTAAGGATTCTTTTGAGTACAAGAGTTGATTTTGAGGTTAAATTGAGGTTGCGGAAGGGTAATAATCGCCAAGTCCACGCCACATAAGGCCTGGAGAAGATGTCAATAAATCAGAAAAAAAAATGAAAATTTGATCGAGTGCTGATTTCTTCATCGGAAGAAAAAATCACGCGGCTTGATGCCGCGCAATCATCATAGGAAATACAGCTGACGTTATGCTTTTTTCGCCGTTGTATGCAACATATAGTTAACATCAACCCCTGGCGCCAGCTTGAAGGTATTGGTCAACGGATTGTAGTGGAGACCGGTAATATGCTGCTCTTTCAGAATAGTCTCATCAACCCAGCCGATCAGCTCCGCCGGTTTAATGAATTTCTTCACGTCATGGGTACCTTTTGGCACCATCTTCATAACGTATTCGGCGCCCACGACCGCCATCAGCCACGCTTTACCGTTACGGTTAATAGTCGAGAAGAAGACCTGGCCGCCGGGTTTGACCAGCCGCGCGCAGGCGTGGACCACCGACTGCGGGTCCGGGACGTGCTCCAGCATCTCCATGCAGGTGACGACGTCATACTGCTGAGCATGCTTCGCCGCGTGCTCTTCAACGGTTTCCTGGACGTATTCGACCTGAATACCGCTCTCCAGGGCATGCAGCCTGGCCACCTGTAGCGGTTCGAAACCCATATCCAGACCGGTCACCGTTGCGCCTTCTCGAGCCATGCTTTCAGCCAGAATGCCGCCGCCGCAGCCGACATCGAGCACCTTTTTGCCAAACAGGCCGCCGGAGCGCTCCGCGATATAGCCAAGACGTAGAGGGTTGATGCGATGTAACGGCTTGAATTCGCCTTCTAAATCCCACCAGCGCGAGGCGACGGCTTCAAATTTAGCGATTTCATTATGATCAACATTGTGGGCCACCGACGGTTTTTCGGCATTCATGGGCGCTTTTACTCCTGTTCAGTTCAGACCCGCGAGTATATCAGGCCTCAGGGATGAATAAACCGTCTATCCCTGTCGCCTTCCGCCGCGCGAAAATCATTGGGTATAGGTTTACCCGTATCACTACGGGTGTGTTATAATTTGCGACCTTTGAATCCGGGATACAGTAGAGGGATAGCGGTTAGATGAGCGACCTTGCGAGAGAAATTACACCGGTCAACATTGAGGAAGAGCTGAAGAGCTCGTATCTGGATTACGCGATGTCGGTCATTGTTGGCCGTGCGCTGCCGGATGTCCGAGATGGCCTGAAGCCGGTACACCGTCGCGTACTATACGCCATGAACGTATTGGGCAATGACTGGAACAAAGCCTATAAAAAATCTGCCCGTGTCGTTGGTGACGTAATCGGTAAATACCACCCTCATGGTGATACTGCCGTGTATGACACCATTGTACGTATGGCGCAGCCATTCTCCCTGCGTTACATGCTGGTAGATGGCCAGGGTAACTTCGGTTCTGTCGACGGCGACTCCGCCGCAGCGATGCGTTATACGGAAATCCGTATGTCGAAGATCGCCCATGAACTGATGGCCGACCTGGAAAAAGAGACGGTGGATTTCGTCGATAACTATGACGGCACGGAAAAGATCCCTGACGTTATGCCGACCAAAATCCCGAACCTGTTAGTCAACGGTTCGTCCGGTATCGCGGTAGGTATGGCGACCAACATTCCGCCGCACAACCTGACCGAAGTGATCAACGGCTGTCTGGCCTACGTTGAAAACGAAGACATCAGCATTGAAGGGCTGATGGAACATATTCCGGGCCCGGACTTCCCGACCGCCGCGATCATCAACGGTCGCCGCGGCATTGAAGAGGCCTATCGTACCGGTCGCGGTAAAGTGTACATTCGCGCCCGCGCGGAAGTGGAAGCTGACGCGAAAACCGGTCGCGAAACCATCATCGTGCATGAAATTCCGTATCAGGTGAACAAAGCGCGCCTGATTGAGAAAATCGCTGAGCTGGTCAAAGACAAACGCGTCGAAGGCATCAGCGCGCTGCGCGACGAGTCTGATAAAGACGGCATGCGTATCGTGATTGAAGTGAAGCGCGATGCGGTGGGTGAGGTGGTGCTTAACAACCTCTATTCGCAGACTCAGCTGCAGGTATCCTTCGGTATCAACATGGTTGCCCTGCACCATGGTCAGCCGAAGATCATGAACCTGAAAGAAATTATTGCCGCGTTCGTGCGCCACCGCCGCGAAGTGGTGACCCGCCGTACGATTTTCGAACTGCGTAAAGCCCGCGATCGCGCGCACATCCTTGAAGCGCTGGCGATTGCCTTGGCCAACATCGATCCGATTATTGAGCTGATTCGCCGCGCGCCGACGCCGGCGGAAGCGAAAGCTGGCTTAATCGCCCGTTCATGGGATCTGGGCAACGTTTCCGCGATGCTGGAACGCGCAGGCGATGACGCCGCGCGTCCGGAATGGCTGGAACCTGAATTCGGCGTGCGCGACGGCCAGTACTACCTGACCGAACAGCAGGCACAGGCGATTCTGGATCTGCGTTTGCAGAAACTGACCGGCCTTGAGCATGAAAAACTGCTCGACGAATACAAAGAGCTGCTGGAACAGATTGCGGAACTGCTGCATATTCTGGGCAGCGCCGATCGCCTGATGGAAGTTATCCGCGAAGAGCTGGAGCTGGTCCGTGAACAGTTCGGCGACGCGCGCCGTACCGAGATCACCGCTAACAGCGCCGATATCAACATCGAAGACCTGATCAACCAGGAAGATGTTGTCGTGACCCTTTCGCATCAGGGCTACGTGAAGTATCAGCCGTTAACCGACTACGAAGCGCAGCGTCGCGGCGGTAAAGGCAAATCTGCGGCGCGTATCAAAGAAGAAGACTTTATCGACCGTCTGCTGGTGGCCAACACCCACGACACGATCCTCTGCTTCTCCAGCCGCGGTCGTCTCTACTGGATGAAAGTGTATCAGCTGCCGGAAGCCAGCCGCGGCGCGCGCGGTCGTCCGATCGTCAACCTGCTGCCGCTGGAAGCCAACGAGCGCATCACCGCGATCCTGCCGGTCCGCGAATACGAAGAGGGCGTGAACGTCTTTATGGCCACCGCCAGCGGTACCGTGAAGAAAACGGCGCTGACCGAATTCAGCCGTCCGCGTTCCGCCGGTATTATCGCGGTTAACCTTAACGAAGGCGACGAACTAATAGGCGTCGATCTGACCTCCGGTCAGGACGAAGTCATGCTGTTCTCCGCCGCCGGTAAAGTGGTGCGCTTTAAAGAGGACGCCGTCCGCGCGATGGGCCGTACCGCCACCGGCGTGCGCGGCATCAAGCTGGCCGGCGAGGACAAGGTGGTCTCGCTGATCGTTCCGCGCGGCGAAGGCGCCATCCTGACCGTCACGCAGAACGGCTACGGTAAACGTACCGCGGCGGAAGAGTATCCCACCAAGTCGCGTGCGACCCAGGGCGTTATCTCTATCAAAGTCACCGAACGCAACGGTTCCGTTGTGGGCGCGGTGCAGGTAGATGACTGCGACCAGATTATGATGATCACCGATGCGGGCACGCTGGTACGAACCCGCGTTTCTGAAGTGAGCATTGTCGGTCGTAACACTCAGGGCGTGATTCTGATCCGCACCGCGGAAGATGAAAATGTGGTTGGCCTGCAGCGCGTTGCTGAGCCGGTTGATGACGAAGAGCTGGATGCCATCGACGGCAGCGCGGCGGAAGGCGATGAGGATATCGCGCCGGAAGCGGATACCGACGATGATATTGCCGAAGACGAAGAGTAATTCTCTGCGGTAATTGTTCTGAAAGGGTCGGGGCTATCCCCGACCCTTTTTGTTTTCCCGTTGCGGGACCGTTGTTTTATCGTTACCTTAACGCCATTCTGTTGAGCCCCTGACGGCCGAGCATCGCCACATTGAAATATCTAGCTTCTTTCCATAACACGTTAAAGGTTTCACGCTATCTGTTCAGAGCGCTGGCGGTACTGCTGTGGGTGCTGGTCGCTTTTGTGTCGGTGTTTTACATCGTCAACGCTTTGCACGATCGTGAATCGGAAATTCGCCAGGAATTTAACCTCAATGCCGATCAGGCGCAGCGCTATATCCAACGTACGGCCGACGTGATCAAAGAGCTGAAGTACGTTGCGGGCAACCGGCCGATGGACGGCGGCGAAGGCGGCGATACGCCGGTTCAGCGCGGCGATATCGCGATACCTAATTTTGAACCGCTCTACCCGGATTCCGACTGCGCGCTGATGAGTACGACCTGGCGTAATTCGCTACAGTCACTGGCGTGGTTTATGCGCTACTGGCGCGACAATTTCTCAACGGCCTACGACCTCAATCGTATTTTTTTGATTGGCAGCGACAATCTGTGTATGGCCAACTTCGGCCTGCGTGATATTCCGCTGGAGCGGGACCATGCGTTAAAAGTACTGCATCAGCGGATTGAGCAGTATCGCGACGCTCCGCAAAATGAGCGCGGTAACAATCTGTTCTGGATAAGCCAGGGCGTGCGTCCGGGCGTGGGCTATTTCTATGCGCTGACCCCAATCTATGTGGCGAATCGCCTGCAGGCGATGCTCGGCGTTGAGCAAACCATCCGTATGGAAAGCTTCTTTACCCCCGGCAGTCTGCCGATGAACGTCACTATCCTCGACGATAACGGTCAGTCGCTGATTTCGCTTGCCGGGTCGGACAGCAATATTAAACCGGATGCGAAGTGGATGCAGGAGCGTCTGTGGTTCGGCTATACCGCCGGTTTTCGCGAGCTGGCGATGAAAAAAAACCTGCCGCCATCATCCCTGAGCATTGTCTATTCGGTGCCGGTGGATCAGGTGCTGGAACGCATCCGGATGCTGATACTGAACGCCGTGGTGCTCAATCTGCTGACCGGCGTCCTCCTTTTTGTCCTCGCCCGCATGTATGAACGGCGGATTTTTATTCCGGCAGAAAATGACGCCCAGCGGCTGGAAGAGCATGAGCAGTTCAATCGAAAAATCGTTGCCTCCGCGCCGGTGGGGATCTGTATTTTACGTACGCTCGACGGCACCAACATTCTGAGTAACGAGCTGGCGCATAACTATCTCAACATGCTAACCCACGAGGACAGGCAGCGGCTGACGCAAATTATCTGCGGCCAGCAGGTGAACTTTGTCGATGTGCTGACCAGCAATAACACCAACCTGCAAATCAGCTTTGTCCACTCGCGCTACCGTAATGAGAACGTGGCGATTTGCGTGCTGGTGGATGTCTCGGCGCGCGTCAAAATGGAGGAGTCGCTGCAGGAGATGGCCCAGGCCGCAGAGCAGGCCAGCCAGTCGAAATCAATGTTCCTCGCCACCGTCAGCCACGAACTGCGCACGCCGCTGTACGGGATTATCGGTAACCTTGATTTATTGCAGACCAAAGAGCTGCCGAAGGGCGTCGATCGCCTGGTGACGGCGATGAACAACTCTTCCAGCCTGCTGCTGAAAATTATTAGCGATATCCTCGACTTCTCAAAAATTGAGTCCGAGCAGCTAAAAATTGAGCCGCGGGAGTTTTCGCCGCGCGAGGTCATGAACCATATTTCCGCCAACTATCTGCCGCTGGTGGTGCGTAAGCACCTGGGGCTGTACTGCTTTATTGAGCCTGACGTACCGCAGCTGATGTCCGGCGATCCCATGCGCCTGCAGCAGGTTATTTCCAACCTGCTGAGTAATGCGATTAAGTTTACCGATACCGGCTGCATTATTCTGCACGTGGAACGGGCGGGCGACTATCTGCAAATCAGCGTCAGAGACACCGGGGAGGGGATCCCGGCGAAAGAGGTGGTACGCCTGTTCGATCCGTTCTTCCAGGTCGGCACCGGGGTGCAGCGCAACTTCCAGGGGACGGGACTCGGTCTGGCGATCTGTGAAAAGCTTATCAGCATGATGGATGGCGATATTGCCGTCGAAACCGAGCCCGGTATGGGCAGCCGGTTCACCATTCGTATCCCGCTTTATGGCGTACAAAATACGCCGCCGCCGCTGATTGACGGCCTGGCTGAAAAATGCTGCTGGCTGGCGATTGATAATAGCTCGCTGGCGCTGTTCGTCGAGCAACTGCTGAATTACCACGGTATCCCGGTCCGCCGCTATGCGGGGCAAGCGCCGGGAGCGGAGGATATTTTATTGACCGATAGCGAGGCGCGTGAAGCCTGGCCCGGCGGCGCGATGGTGATCTTCTGTCGACGCCATATCGGTATTCCGCAGGAGCGGGCGCCCGGCGAATGGCTGCATAGCGTGGCCACGCCGCATGAGCTGCTGCCGCTGCTGGGACGCATCTTCCATATCGCCGTGGCCAGCGCGGAAAACGGGCCCGCGCTATCCGCGGCGGATGCGCAAACCACCAGCAATGATGACATGATGATCCTGGTGGTGGACGATCATCCCATTAACCGACGTCTACTGGCCGATCAGCTGGGATCGCTGGGCTATCAGTGCGTAACGGCAAATGATGGGGTCGATGCGCTGAATGTTCTGAGCAAGCAGCATATTGATATTGTGCTTAGCGACGTCAACATGCCGAATATGGATGGCTATCGTCTGACCCAGCGCATACGCCAGTTGGGGCTCACGCTGCCGGTGATCGGGGTTACCGCCAACGCTCTGGCGGAAGAGAAGCAGCGCTGCCTGGAGTCGGGGATGGACAGCTGCCTTTCTAAGCCGGTGACTCTGGATATTATCAAGCAAACCCTGACGGTCTACGCCGCACGGGTACGTAAGGGAAGGGAGTAAGGCAGTTTCCCGGATAGCGCAGCGCTATCCGGGAAGGAAGACGTTAGTCTTTGTCCGTGGAGCTCAGGGAAACGGAAGAGAGGTAGTTCAGCAGGGCAATGTCGTTTTCCACGCCGAGCTTCATCATTGCCGATTTTTTCTGGCTACTGATGGTTTTGATACTGCGGTTGAGCTTTTTGGCAATCTCGGTGACCAGGAAGCCTTCGGCGAACAGACGCAGTACTTCACTCTCTTTAGGCGACAAACGTTTGTCACCGTAACCGCCGGCGCTGATTTTTTCCAGCAGGCGCGAAACGCTTTCCGGGGTGAATTTTTTGCCTTTTTGCAGCGCGGCCAGCGCTTTAGGCAGATCGGTTGGCGCACCCTGTTTCAGGACGATCCCTTCAATGTCCAGATCCAGCACCGCGCTCAGGATCGCCGGGTTGTTATTCATTGTCAGGACAATGATGGACAGATCCGGGAAATGACGCTTGATGTATTTGATAAGCGTAATGCCATCGCCGTATTTATCACCGGGCATGGATAAATCGGTAATCAGGACGTGTGCGTCCAGCTTTGGCAGATTGTTGATTAAGGCCGTGGAGTCTTCAAACTCGCCAACAACGTTCACCCACTCAATTTGTTCAAGTGACTTACGAATACCGAACAGTACGATCGGATGGTCATCGGCAATAATTACGTTCATATTGTTCATGTATTAGGCTACCTTGCTACAGCAAGCTCTTGACGTAAACGTCAATGTCGCTGATATATTTTTCTATGCCTTGCGCATCTTTTTCACGAATCAGATGCTCAAGCGTTTCACATAACTGCTTGCCGGGTACCAGATTTAGCATAGCAAACGCCCCTTTGAGGCGGTGAGCGGTCTGCGCCAGCGCGGCGAAATCGCCTGTTGCCCGTTCATTATACAGCCTCTTAACATCATCTGGTACCGTGTCAGCAAACAGCGTGTAATAGCCGCTGGCATGCAGTTCGGCGTTACTTTCGCTACCGGCAGAGGAAGGGTGCTCCTCTTCCTCTGCAAGCTGCTGCTCAATCAGCTGGAGGATAGCTTCCTGCATCGCAGCGCTGATATTAAAATTCACGCGGAGCTGACCAGGACCAATCTTATGAACCCGGACCTCATCATCGCTTAAAAGCAAGCCCGAAGCAGTAAGATTAGACGGATTATCCGTTAAAAAGAGATCATATTGTTGACTTGTGATTCTGTCATCCGGCGTGATGCAGGTGGCCCCCCAGCTTTCAAGCTGGCGGGTGACGATACGGCGGACTTCATTGGCCGTCACATCAAGCAGTATCACGACCTCATCGAGCAGATGTTCCCCTGAATCACTCTCCTCTGCGCTGGCGGCCATTTTTAGATGCAGGGAGTAGCGGGTGCCCAGCGACTCGCGCGCCTTGATATTGAGCTGCCCGCCTAGCTTGCGGGTCAGGCGATCGCAGAGCCAGAAGGTGAGGGCATTGGCTTTACCGTAAAGGTCTGCCTGCGTCTCGTTGAGGAACGGGAAGTGCATATTGTCGATTTCGTTCGCCGAAACGCCGTTGCCGGTATCCAAAATACGGAAGGTCAGGCGGTCATCCGCTGATTCATCTTTACTCACTTCCAGGGTGATTTTGCCAATAGGCGTGGTGGTAACCGAGTATCGGATGAGCAGTAAAAGGGTGCGGCGCAGGGCGTCGCGATCGCCGTAGCGTTGCTCATTGGCCGGCAGCGCGTTGTTAATCAGCAGTTGAAGACCTTTACGTTTGATGATGGGCAGGACTTCAGGCACCACTTCATCTATCAATTCCTGAATGGAGAACAGACCCTGTGCGCTCTTCCAGCTATCGCTCTCCAGCAGGTTTGCCAGCTGTATTTCATCGACCAGCTGGACCAGTTCATCCGCATGCTGGGCCAGCTTGCGGCTTTCGGCTATGCCGAGCGCCGCGGCTTCTTCCGCCAGCGTTTGCGCCGGCTGCTTCAGCGCCGTACCGATATGCTGCATAAAAGCAGTGCGGCCCAGCTGGTTTTTCTCATACAGGCGCTGGGCCTGCTTGAGCTTCTTATTCACCAGCACTTCACGGTCCTGATCGCGAATAATAAAGATTTGCGTACGCGGCGAAACCTGACTGCGGAACTGACGGATTTCATACAGTTCATTGTTCACCGTCGCTTGAATTACGCCCTGATGCTGATCGGCCATGTTAATGATGTTTTGCAGGTTCAGATGTGGCAGCAGATGATCGGCAATCGGATTGCTTATCACCGTACGGTTAGCGTCCTGATCGTGCACCAGCAGCCCTAGCGGCAGCAGGGAAACAATCTCTTCGTGAATGGCGCGCTGGGCGCGCAGCTCATTATTGGCTGCCGAAGAGACCGCCGTTCCCACGATGCTTTTGCGGCCGCTGTAGTGACGGAAGGTGGTAAATCCGAACAGCGCCAGCGCCAGCAGACCAATGTTCAGCAACAGCGGCAGTAAGATACTCTGCAAGGACTCCAGAATCAGCTCGCTAAAGGGGACCATCCAGACCAGACGCATACCGGTGGTATTAATGGTGGTGAGAATTTCAATCTGCGGGCCGTTAAAGTTAATGCTGACGATGTCGGCGGCTTCTTTATCCGGATTGCTGTTGACGCTTTGCGACGGATCGGGCTCCAGCCGGAAGCTCTCCAGCGACATACTGGGAGGAATGAGATCGTTAATGGGCAGATCGAAGGCGACAACGGTCGCCAGGTGACCGGGCTGGTTGAATGTCGTGCGTAAAGTAAAGTAGTAGCCGTTTTGCCAGGCAAGGTGGCGCAGCGACGAAAAGGTCTCGCGTTCATCTAAGGTGTTGGCCTGAAGCAGCATTTCTGCCCGTCGTGATTCGACGACGCTGCTGATGGTCGACTCTTTGAAGCTGGAAGAGAGATCTTTTAAGGGCAGCGTTGAAACCAGAATCAGGCTGTTATCAAGCCCGTTCAGGTAATACATCGACCAGGGAATCGTCTCGGCGCCCCACAGGATATCGAGATAGTTGGAGATCTTTTGCGTCATTTCCAGCGTTGAGCCGTCATGCGAGCCAAAAATCAGCGCTTCCGTTTTGCGCCGGGGTTTCTCCAGGTAGTAAACATCCTGTTTTAATCGCGTTTCCTGGAGCCCTGTCTCTGAGGCTGAACTGGACGAGGTCGCGGCGATATTGTCATAAATCTGCCAGGTGGCGTAGCGCCAGGTATCGATGCGTTTATGTAAGTCGTAGCTGACATCGACCACCTGGTAGCTTTTGTCTTTTAGCCAGGTGTTAACGGCGCTTTGGATCATGACCCCCATCGTCGCCAGCAGGACGATGACCATGAGAATAAAGAAGCGAGTAATGTTGCCGGGTATCAGGGAAAATTTTTTCGGGGTCATCGTGTGAGAGTACGACTCATCAGTGTGTGTAAACGGACTGTTGCACCAAGTTAACCGGGGGCAGCGCAGATGCTACGAACAGTATAAAGGTTAACGTGCAAAATCCATACATCTGAATACCCTACAATGACTTTTTTGCCTTGAGATTTATCTCAAACCAATAAGGCGTACAAAGATGTACGCCCCGGTGGTTTTTGTACAATTATTTACGGATTCGAGAATGTAAATAGCACTAAATAACAAGAAATTATATAAATGACCCTGGGTTTAGCCGTAAGTTGTTTGATTAATAACCGTTATTTTTTTCGCGGCTAGCAGGGAATAATTAAAGATGTGTAAAGAAGGGTAAAAAAAACCGGATGCGAGGCATCCGGTTGAAATAGGGGTAAACAGACATTCAGAACTGAATGACGGTAATAAATAAAGTTAATGATGATAGCGGGATTAATTTTAGTCCCAGATGAGAATTTTGTTTTACCATTCAGTGCTATAGGTGTGTAACTGTGTAACTCGTTGACGTTTATTGATAATTTTTATTTTTTGATTATTAGTGCTTATTTTTATGAGCTTTTTGTGCGGAAAAAAAGTTCCCTTGCATTTACAAATTGAAACATCTTGTGGGTATTTTGAAACATCTTAGAAGTTTTAGTATCATATTCTTGTTGGATTATTCTGCATTTTGCAGCACAATGAAATAGCCGACTGATTAGAAGGGTAATCAGTAAGCAGTGGCAATAATAAAAGGCATATAACAAACAGAGGGTTAATAACATGAAAGTTAAAGTACTGTCCCTCCTGGTACCGGCACTGCTGGTAGCGGGCGCAGCGAATGCGGCTGAAGTCTATAACAAAGATGGCAACAAATTAGACCTGTACGGTAAAATCGACGGTCTGCACTATTTCTCTGACGACAAAGGCCAAGATGGCGACCAGACCTACATGCGTCTGGGCATCAAAGGCGAAACCCAGATCAATGACCAACTGACCGGTTACGGCCAGTGGGAATACAACGTCCAGGCTAACAACACCGAGAGCTCCAGCGATCAGGCGTGGACTCGTCTGGCGTTTGCGGGTCTGAAATTCGGCGACGCGGGTTCTTTCGACTACGGTCGTAACTACGGCGTTGTTTACGACGTAACTTCCTGGACTGACGTTCTGCCGGAATTCGGCGGCGACACCTACGGTTCTGACAACTTCCTGCAGTCTCGCGCTAACGGCGTGGCAACCTACCGTAACTCTGACTTCTTCGGTCTGGTTGACGGCCTGAACTTTGCTCTGCAGTATCAGGGTAAAAACGGCAGCGTAAGCGGTGAAGGTACTTCCCCGACCAACAACGGTCGTGGCGCTCTGAAACAGAACGGTGACGGCTACGGCACCTCTCTGACCTATGATATCTACGACGGTATCAGCGCTGGTTTCGCGTACGCCAACTCTAAACGTAATGGCGATCAGAACAGCCAGCTGGCTCTGGGTCAGGGCGACAACGCTGAAACCTACACCGGTGGTCTGAAATATGACGCCAACAACATCTACCTGGCGTCTCAGTACACCCAGACCTACAACGCAACTCGCGTAGGTTCCCTGGGCTTTGCTAACAAAGCGCAGAACTTTGAAGTAGTCGCTCAGTACCAGTTCGACTTCGGTCTGCGTCCGTCCGTAGCTTACCTGCAGTCTAAAGGTAAGGACCTGTACATCAACGGAACTAACCGTAGCTACGGCGATCAGGATATCCTGAAATATGTTGATGTAGGCGCGACCTACTACTTCAACAAAAACATGTCCACCTACGTTGACTACAAAATCAACCTGCTGGACGAAAACAACTTCACCCGTGCTGCCGGTATCTCTACCGACGACATCGTTGCTCTGGGCCTGGTTTACCAGTTCTAAGCACGCTGAAGTTTGAAAAAAGGCGCCGATGGCGCCTTTTTTTATGCCCGGTTTAACCTTGCTGGTGTACTCTTTGCGCCTTAGCCAGAGGAAGCCAATTTTATGGATATCACTTTTTTTCGCGCCGCCCTGTTCGGCGCCTGCGTATTACTTTCAGGCTGTGATTCAGCCACCGCTCCCCAGACGCCAAAATCCGCCGCCACCGTGCTGGAGGGTAAAACCATGGGCACATTCTGGCGGGTCAGCGTCATCAACCTTGATGAGGCGAAGGCCGAGGCGCTGCGCCAGAAAGTGCAGGCTCAGCTCGATGCCGACGACCGCCTGCTTTCCACCTGGAAGAACGATTCAGCGTTGATGCGCTTTAACCATTCGCCGGGTACGTCGCCGTGGCCGGTCAACGAGGCGATGGCGGATATCGTGGCGATGTCGCTGCGAATTGGCGCAAAAACCCATGGCGCCATGGATATCACCGTCGGGCCGCTGGTCAATTTATGGGGCTTTGGCCCGGATAAACAGCCGGTCAAAACGCCGGATCCGCAGCAGATCGCCGCGGCAAAAGCGCGCAGTGGACTACAGCATCTGACGGTGATCAACCAGGCCGGCCAACAGTATCTGCAAAAAGACATTCCGGATCTGTTCGTCGATCTCTCTACCGTAGGTGAAGGCTACGCCGCCGATCATCTGGCGCGCCTGATGGAGCAGGAAGGGATCTCGCGCTATCTGGTCTCGGTGGGCGGCGCGCTGGTGAGCCGGGGGATGAATGCGGAAGGGCAGCCGTGGCGGGTGGCTATCCAGAAGCCGACCGATCGTGAAAACGCGGTGCAGGCGATCGTTGATATCAACGGACATGGCATCAGTACCTCCGGCAGCTACCGCAACTACTATGAGCTTGACGGTAAGCGCATCTCGCACGTTATCGATCCGCAGACCGGGCGACCTATCGATCATAAACTGGTTTCAGTGACCGTTATCGCTCCGACGGCGCTGGAGGCCGACGGCTGGGATACCGGGCTGATGGTGCTGGGGCCGGAAAAAGCGCAGGACGTGGTTCGCGAACAGGGGCTGGCGGTGTATATGATTGTCAAAGAGGGGGACGGGTTTAAAACCTGGATGTCGCCGCAGTTCCGCGCGTTCCTCGTCGGCGAGAAAAATTAAAGCGCAAGATTTCGGGTTTTTGTTAACGGACTTCGGCCCAGACTGCAGATACACTTACAGCAGGAGTCCGTGATGAAACCGATAATGATTGATACCGATGAGCGCCGCTGGCAGGCGGTATGCGAACGTGATGCCCGCGCCGATGGTCAGTTTGTTTTTGCCGTGCTGACCACTGGCGTTTGCTGCCGTCCGACCTGCCGTTCGCGTCGCGCGCTGCGGGAAAATGTTCGCTTTTACCCTGACGTTGCAACCGCGCAGGCGGAAGGTTTTCGCCCGTGCAAACGCTGCCAGCCGGAAAAAAGCGACCCGCAGCAGCAGAAGGTAGAGAAAGTGGCCGCCGCGTGCCGTCTGCTGGAGCAGGAAACGCCGATGACGCTGGAGGCACTGGCGCGCCAGGCCGCGCTCAGTCCCTTTCATTTTCACCGCCTCTTTAAATCCGTCACCGGAATGACCCCTAAAGCCTGGCAACAGGCTTGGCGCGCTCGCCGTTTACGCGAAGCGCTGGGGCAGGGGGCGAAAATTACCGATGCGGCGCTGTCGGCCGGCTTCCCGGACAATAGCAGCTACTATCAGCAGGCAGATGCCGCGCTGGGGATGACCGCCCGCCAGTTTCGCCGCGGCGGCGAGGATCTCGATATTACCTGGGTATGCGGCGATGGTCCACTGGGACGCTGTCTGGTGGCTGAGAGTGAACGGGGCGTGTGCGCCGTGCTACCGGGAGAGAGCGATGCCTTGCTCTGTGCTGAATTAGCCAGCCTGTTTCCCAATGCGCGGCTGCATCCGGGCGACGAGGCTTTTCGTCAGCGGGTGGCGCAGGTATTTTCCCATCTTGATGACCACCGGCAGCCGTTTTCCCTGCCGTTGGATTTGCGCGGCACGGCTTTTCAGCTTCAGGTCTGGCAGGCGCTGCGTCAGATCCCGGCGGGGGAGACCCGCAGCTATCGTCAGGTCGCGCAAAGCATCGGCCGCCCCCGCGCGGTGAGAGCGGTGGCAAGCGCCTGCGCCGCTAATAAGCTGGCGCTGGTTATTCCCTGCCACCGGGTCGTTCGCGAAGATGGGGCGCTATCCGGCTATCGTTGGGGGACGGCGCGCAGGGCGCTGCTGTTGGCACGAGAAGCGTCATCCGAGGAGAAATAATGTTCGATCTTTTTGCCGATACGCCGCCCTGGCAGGAGCCGCTGGCTCCGGGGGCGATAATTTTGCGCCGCTATGCCCGAGAACGCGCCCCGGCGCTGTTGCAGGTAATCGCCGGGATTGCCGGTCGTTCGCCTTTTCGCCAGATGGTCACCCCCGGTGGTTACACGATGTCGGTAGCGATGACCAACTGCGGCGAGCTGGGCTGGACCACGAACCAGCACGGCTATCTTTATGCTGCCGACGATCCGCTGACCGGCAAGCGCTGGCCGCAGATGCCGCAGCTTTTCCGCGAGCTGGCCGCAGAGGCCGCGGCGGCGGCCGGCTATGCGCGCTTTACCCCGGATGCTTGTCTTATCAACCGCTACCAGCCCGGCGCGAAGCTGTCGCTGCATCAGGATAAAGACGAGCATAACCTGCGGGCGCCGATTGTCTCCGTCTCGCTGGGGCTGCCGGCAATATTTCAGTTCGGCGGGCTGCGGCGTAACGATCCGCTACAGCGGGTGCTGCTGGAGCACGGCGACGTGGTGGTCTGGGGCGGCGAATCGCGGCTTTTTTACCATGGTATTCAGCCGCTCAAAGAGGGCATCCATCCGGAGACCGGCGCCTGTCGTTACAATCTCACTTTCCGCCTGGCGGGTAATAAAGAATAAAAATAAGAATTATTCTTGCTGTCATCGTCGAGCAGTTTAAACTGCTGGCTGTTTTTGCTTGCCCGGATTATGCGTTATGGAACTTCTTCTTCTTGTCTGGCGTCAGTATCGCTGGCCGTTTATCTCCGTCATTGCCCTGAGCCTGCTGAGCGCGGCGCTGGGTATTGGGCTTATCGCCTTTATTAATCTGCGTCTGATTACCCTTGTCGACACTTCCCTGACGGTCCTGCCGGAGTTCCTCGGGCTGCTACTGCTATTGATGGCGGTCACGCTCGGTTCGCAGCTGGCGCTGACCACGCTTGGCCACCATTTCGTCTACCGCCTGCGCGGCGAATTTATTAAGCGCATTCTCGACACGCAAATCGAGAAGATCGAGAAAATCGGCAGCGCGTCGCTGCTGGCCGGGTTAACCAGCGATATCCGTAATATCACCATTGCCTTCGTGCGTCTGCCGGAGCTGGTGCAGGGGATTATTCTCACCTTCGGTTCCGCCGCCTATCTGGCCTGGCTGTCGGGAAAAATGATGCTGGTTACCGCGCTGTGGCTGGCGTTGACCATCTGGGGCGGTTTTATACTGGTATCGCGGGTGTATAAACACATGGCCTCGCTGCGCGAAAGCGAAGATAAGCTGTATCACGATTACCAGACGGTTCTCGAGGGGCGCAAAGAGCTGACCCTCAACCGCGAGCGAGCTGAGTATGTGTTTAACCAGCTCTATCTCCCCGATGCGCAAGAATATCGGCACCATATTGTTCGCGCCGATACTTTCCATCTGAGCGCGGTCAACTGGTCGAATATTATGATGCTGGGCGCGATTGGCCTGGTCTTCTGGATGGCCAACAGCCTGGGCTGGGCCAATACGGCGGTAGCGGCGACCTACTCGTTGACCCTATTATTCCTGCGCACGCCGCTGCTTTCCGCGGTTGGCGCGCTGCCCACTCTGCTCAGCGCACAGGTGGCGTTCAACAAGCTGAATAAATTTTCGCTCGCGCCGTATCGCGCTGAATTTCCGCAGCCGCAGGCGCATCCCCACTGGCAGACCCTCGAGCTGCGCGATATCACCTTTCATTATCCTGACAACAGCTTTGCGGTCGGGCCGATTAATATGACCCTCAAGCGCGGTGAGCTGGTCTTTCTGATTGGCGGCAACGGTAGCGGGAAATCGACGCTGGCTATGCTGCTGACCGGCTTGTATCAGCCGGTATCCGGACAGATCCTGCTCGATGGACAGCCGATGGCGGCGGATAAACCGGAAGATTATCGTAAGCTGTTCTCGGCGGTGTTTACCGACGTCTGGCTGTTCGACAGGCTGCTGGGGCCGGAAGGGAAGGCGGCTGACCCGGCGTTGGTGGAGAAGTGGCTGGGTTATCTGCAGATGAACCATAAGTTACGGCTGGATGACGGCAAAATCCTCGACCTGAAGCTGTCAAAAGGGCAGAAAAAGCGCGTGGCGCTGCTGCTGGCGTTAGCAGAAGACAGAGATATCATCATGCTGGATGAATGGGCGGCGGATCAGGACCCCCATTTCCGCCGTGAGTTCTATCAGGTGCTGCTGCCGCTGATGAAGGAGATGGGTAAAACCCTCTTTGCTATTAGCCATGACGATCACTACTTTCAGCACGCCGACAGGCTGCTGGAAATGCGCGGCGGCCAGCTATCGGAGCTGAGCGGAAAAGAGCGCGAGCTGGCGACGCGCGACGCGGTCGCCCGTACCGCCTGATAGCACAGGCTCATCCCGGAGGCGCCAGCCGACCTCCGGGCTTCCCGCAGGCTGCTGTTTTTTCCGTCGACTGAATTCATAGCGGTTATTATTTCCGCCTCCTCGCGCTATGCTTAAGGCTTCCGGCCTGCTGGTCTGACAGATATTTTTACAAGGATTGCCTGACCGATGTCCGTTTTGCATAAAAAAAGCGCCAGATTGCGTGACGAAGAGCGCGCCCGCCTCATTTGGCTCCTGAGCACCGATAAAGCCGTCACATCTTCGCTGCTGGGGAAATTAACCCTCGCTGAACGTTACGATGACAACACGCTTGCCGACGATCTGGCGGAAGTGGAGATGCTGGTTTCACACCTGCCGCCACCGGACCTTGCCGATGCGCTTGAAGCGCTGCCTTATGATGCGCGCAACGCGCTCTGGCGGCTGGTTGCTGACGATAAGCGCGGTGAAGTGCTGCTGGAGGCATCGGAAAGCGTCTGGGGCGACCTCATCGAGGAGATGAGCGATCACGACCTGCTGTTCGCGCTGCAAAATCTCGATATTGATGAGCAGGTCTATCTGCTGCAGCACCTGCCGCGCGATCTGACCGGACGTTTGCTGGCAACGCTGCCCGCGGATAAGCGCGCGCGTATTCGCCAGATGATGCGCTACGCCGACAATACCGTCGGCGCGATCATGGAGTTTGAGGTCATTACCGTTCGTCCGGAAGCCACTCTCGCGGCGGTACAGCGCTATCTGCGGCGATTAGGCAAAATGCCGGAGAACACCGACAAACTGTTTGTGACCACCCGCAATAAGCTGCTGCTCGGCGAACTCGAGCTGCAAACCATTCTGCTTAACGATGCGCAGAAGCGGGTAGGGGAAGTGATGGAAGGCGATCCGGTGACCTTCCAGCCGCACGAGGACGCGGAAAAAGTGGCGCGTACTTTTGAACGTGATGACTTACTTAGCGCCGCGGTGATTGATGCCGACGGCAAGCTGATGGGGCGTTTAACCATCGACGAGATCGTCGACGTGGTCTATGAAGAGACGGACAACGATTTACGCCGGATGGGCGGCCTGAGCAACGATGACGACGTTTTTGCTCCGGTCAGCAAGGCGGTGAAGACCCGCTGGGCCTGGCTGGCGGTGAATCTGTGCACCGCATTTATCGCCTCCCGCGTTATCGATGGTTTCGAGCACACCATTTCGCAACTGGTGGCGCTGGCGTCGCTGATGCCGATTGTCGCCGGGATCGGCGGCAATACGGGCAATCAGACGATCACCATGATCGTGCGGGCGATGGCGTTACAGCATATTCAGCCGGGAAGCTTTTCGTTCCTGATCCTGCGCGAGATGGGCGTCGCGCTGATCAATGGGATCGTCTGGGGCGGGATTATGGGGGCCATTACCTGGTGGCTGTATGACGATCCGCAGCTTGGCGGCGTAATGACCCTGGCGATGATGCTCAACCTGCTGATGGCGGCGATGATGGGCGTGATTATCCCGATGGTGATGGTTAAGCTGGGACGCGATCCGGCGGTCGGTTCCAGCGTAATGATTACCGCGATTACCGACACCGGCGGATTCTTTATTTTTCTTGGGCTGGCGACGATTTTTCTGATGTAGCCCGCGCTTGATTACGCAGGCGGCGGGGGATCAGCGCCATCGAAACCAGGCCTGCCAGGACGCCAATGGCCAGATTGCTGGTGCCGACGGTCGCGCCAACGGTAACCAGCATCACCAGCGTTTCCGGCCACGGGTTGCGCGCCAGCTCCGCCGGACGAACGCTGTGCCAGCTAAAGGTTTTTACCGCCACAATCACCATCACCCCGGCGAGAACGGCCATCGGGATTTTCGCCATCACTTCGCTGAGCGCGGTCACCAGCAGGAGCAGCACCAGGCCTGCGACAATGGTCGAGACGCGGCTGCGCGCTTTGCCCATTTCAACGTTAACGATAGTCTGACCGATCATGGCGCATCCGGCGATGCCGCCATAAAACCCGGCGAGGATATTGGCGAAGCCAAGACCGGCGCTCTCGCGCGCCTTACTGGAAGGGGTATGGGTCAAATCATCGACCAGCTTCGCCGTCAGAAGCGACTCCATCAGGCCGACAAAAGCGATGCTCAGTGCGCAGGGCCAGATAATGCTCAGCGTGGTTAAGTCCAGAGGCACCATCAGGCTGGTGAATCCCGGCAGTCCGCCGCTCATGGAGCCTTCGTCGCCGACGGTCGGCAGCAGCTGGCCGCTGAAAACGGTAAACAGGGTCAACAGAACGATAGCGATCAGCGGAGAAGGGATCGCCTTAATAACGCGCGGCGCCCACAGCACAATCAGCAGCGTTAACACGAACAGGCCGATAATCAGCGGCTGCTTGCTCCAGAAATGCGGTACCTGAGCAAAAAAAATGAGAATACCCAGCGCGTTAACAAAACCGGTCATCACCGCCTGCGGGATAAAGCGCATCAGGCGTGCCATGCCGCAAACGCCAAACAAAATTTGAATAACTCCCGCCAGAACGACCGCCGGCAGAATATAGCCGACGCCGTATTGATGCACCATTGGACCGATAACCAGCGCCACCGACCCGGCGGCCGCGGTGACCATGGCTGGCCGTCCGCCCAGGAGCGACATCGCCAGGCACAGCACCACGGAGGCAATCAGGCTAACTTTCGGATCGACCCCGGCGATGACGGAGAAGGAGATGACTTCGGGGATCAGGGCCAGTGCGGTGAGCACGCCAGCCAACGTTTCACGCGTCAGCAGCGCGGGCGAACGCAGTATCTGGCCTGGTGCGCCAGCGTTACCGGAGGTTGCGGAATCAGAAACTGGAGGCATAAAAAAAGTTCGCAGATTTTAAAAATTTGGCGGCAGGACCGATCGCTACTTACGTGCGGTCGGTCACAAAACCGAGGATAATAGCGCGTAAGCGCCGCTGACACCAGTACAAAATGTGATTTGTGATACACATTTATTAAACATTTTTATAACAGATCTCAAAACTCAACTTAAAATTTAAACAATATTTAAATTTTTTTTCTTCAGTGTTACCTTTGAAGCCGAGAATCGTTTCACCTGCGCTAAATAAAAAAGCGAGTAAAGTAAGGCTCAAATCCGATGAAGAAAAAGATGGCCGTACCCAGCTCACAGGCGGTTGGTTCCAATAACACTCGGACCAACACCCGCCATGAGCAAGAGACGGATGTATTGTTGATTGGCGGCGGCATCATGAGCGCCACGTTGGGAACCTGGCTGCAGGAACTGGAGCCGGACTGGTCTATTACCATGGTCGAGCAGATGTCCAGCGTCGCGGAAGAGAGCTCGAACGGATGGAACAACGCGGGCACCGGCCACGCGGCGCTGATGGAGCTGAACTATACGCCGCAAACCGCTAACGGTATCAATATCGATAAAGCGGTTGATATCAACGAATCTTTCCAGATTTCTCGTCAATTTTGGGCCCACCAGGTGACCCGGGGCATTCTGAAAAAGCCGAAATCCTTTATTAACAGCGTGCCGCACATGAGCTTCGTGTGGGGCGAAGACAACGTTAACTTCCTGCGCGCCCGCTATGCGGCTTTACAACAAAGCGAGCTGTTCCGCGGTATCCGCTACTCCGAAGATCATCAACAAATTAAAGAGTGGGCTCCGCTGGTGATGGAAGGACGCGATCCGCAGCAGAAGGTGGCCGCAACCCGCTCGGAAGTCGGCACCGACGTGAACTACGGTGAAATCACCCGTCAGCTGATCGCCGGGCTGCAAACCCATGACAATTTCTCGCTTCAGCTGGGTACCGTGGTACGCCGCTTTAAGCGCAATGCCGATAAGAGCTGGAGCGTCACGCTGGCGGATGCGAACAATCGCCACCAGAAACGGGTTATCAAGGCTAAGTTTATCTTTATCGGCGCCGGCGGCGCCGCGCTGACCCTGCTGCAGGAAACCGGTATTCCGCAGGCGAAGGAGTACGCGGGCTTCCCGGTCGGCGGGCAGTTCCTGGTCTGTGAGAACCCGGAAGTGGTTAACCACCATCTGGCTAAAGTCTATGGCCAGGCGGAAGTGGGTGCGCCGCCGATGTCGGTTCCGCACATCGATACCCGTATTATCGATGGCAAACGCGTGGTGCTGTTTGGGCCGTTCGCGACCTTCTCAACCCGCTTCCTGAAAAATGGTTCGCTTTGGGATCTGCTGGCTTCCACCAACACATCAAACATCATGCCGATGCTCAACGTCGGGCTGGATAACTTCGATCTGGTAAAATATCTGATTAGCCAGGTGCTGCAAAAGGACAAAGATCGTCACGCAGCGCTGTGCGAGTACTACCCGGAAGCGCGCAAAGAAGACTGGCGCTTATGGCAGGCCGGCCAGCGCGTGCAGATTATCAAGCGTGATGAGAAGAAGGGCGGCGTTCTGCGTCTGGGTACCGAAGTCGTCAGCGATGATGAAGGTACCGTTGCCGCGCTGCTGGGCGCCTCGCCGGGGGCTTCCACCGCCGCGCCAATCATGCTGCAGCTGATGGAGAAAGTGTTCAAAGAGAAGATCAACTCCGCGGACTGGCAGGCGAAACTGAAAGCGATTATACCGAGCTACGGTACGCGTCTGGATGGCAACGCGGCGGAAATTGAAAGGGCGCTGGCGTGGACCAGCGAAGTGCTGGAACTGCACTATGAGCCGCTTACCGCTGCTGATGATGTGCCGCAGGCGACGCTGAAGCCGCTGCCTGAAGGCAAACCTATCGCGGATATCGCGCTGTAAATGCTTTCCGGCGGCTCAGGCCGCCGGAATCTGTCTTAGCCATTAACGCTCAACGGCAGCGCCGATGGTTTCGTCCGCTCGCCAGATACGATATTTCACGTCGATGTTCGCCGGGGTATAAACCACGATAGGTAACCTGCTGTTGTAACGCAGCATGCCCGCATCGCCCAGGCCAGCCATCACAAACTGCTTCTCTTTTTTACCGTCCGGGCAGGCCATCATGGTTGAGACGGGTGACGTCACTTTATCAAACACGTAGTAGTCGTAGCCCCAGCCTTCCAGGGTTCTGCTTTCCAGCTGGCCGCCAAGGCGGTGGCGATTGCAGTCGACTTCCAGCGTCTGGCCAATTAACAGCTCTACTTTTAATGCGGACTCATCCTGCTGCTGCGGCAGCTGAATCACCTGACGCTTCATCCCTTGTTCCGCCTTAGGATACGGAGCGATTTTTTCCAGCGGCTGCTCAGCTGCAACGGCGCTCGCGGAAACGCAGGCAATGGCCAGCAGGGAGGCGGCAAACGTAGTGATTTTTTTCACGTGAGTAATCCTTTGTTATCAATCATAAACAGCACAATGTTAGCATTAGTTTGCGTTATGAATAGTGGTGTTTACCAAAGTTTTCATAGTTTCTAGTTATAAGTTCTGCTATTGCGGTAGGGGGCAGTTATTCATCACCTGCGGCAGCCCGCGTTTTTCCGGTGCCGCCTATTATTGAATAGGTGAATTTTTAAAATGATTATGATCAATAAAAGAATTAATTTACATGTGAGATTATTTCATTCGTTATATTTAGCTTCCGTCATTTATAATGATTCATAAGGGAAATTAATTGAAAGGGAATTGTTCATTTAAATAATTGATATGAGTGATGGTAGATGAAAGTGAAAAAGGTTTTACTGGTTGCGTCGCTGGCAGTTTCTTCGCTATTGGCAGGTTGTACTTCCGAGTCACAGCGTTTGGCGAACTGCGAGGCCAGAGGGATTTCCCGCGATACCTGCTACTTAGCGGAGCAAAATCGTCAGGCCTCGATGAATGCAGCTTATGAGAAGCAGGCGTTAGAAAACGCCGCCGCTGCCGTTCAGCATAGTCAGAGCGCGAAGGTGAAAACCCGGCACTTTAACGGCATGGAGATTAAAGGCACCAGTACCGGCTTAAGTATTGATGGTAAAGCGGCGGCGGTGATTGAGAAAAATAAAGACGCGACCGTTTACCAGCAGGGGCTTTACAACTTTATCGTTTACGCCAACGGCAAAATAGCCGTCACTCAGGACGGCGTGTTTAAAGGCTACGCCAAATAAAAGCGCCGATCGGGGGGATAGGCTCCCCCTGTATACCTGCGCGGTCCAAAAGGAACGCGTTACTCCTCGTGATTTTTACCCTCTTCTAAGAAATCCTCATCAAGCTCGTCGATATTTCCGGCGTGATCGCGTCCGGACAGCAGGTTCCAGCAGGCGATAAACAGGGCGGCGATCAGCGGGCCGATAACAAAGCCGTTGATGCCGTAGATTTCCATGCCGCCGATGGTGGTGATCAGGATCAGGTAGTCCGGCATTTTGGTATCTTTGCCAACCAGTAGAGGGCGAAGAATATTATCGACCAGGCCGACGATGATCACAAAAAAGCCAACGATAAACGCCCCCTGCCATAGCTGACCGGTCGCGAAGAGATAGACTGCCGCAGGAACCCAGATGATCGCCGAGCCCACCGCCGGAATCAGCGACAGAAACGCCATCAGCGCGCCCCACAGGATGCTGCCATCAAGACCCACGATCCAGAACGCCAGTCCGCCAAGCGCGCCCTGCGCGAGGGCGACCGCTACGGTGCCTTTGACGGTTGCCCTGGCGACGGCGGCAAATTTGGCGAAAAGATGCTGCTTCACGTGATTCGATAGCGGCAGGGATTCAAGGATCAGCCTGACCAGGTACGGACCATCTTTGAGCAGGAAAAACAGCAGATAAAGCATGATGCCGAAGCTAATGGTAAAACCAAAGGTGCCTTTACCAATCAGGAATGCGCTACCGGCCAGGTACTGGCCTCCTTTAAGCGCAACGTCCGAAAGCTGGCGCTGAATTTGTTCCGCGCTATCAAGGTCATGCTCTGAGAGGAAGCTCCTGGCCCATTCCGGCAGGTGCGCAAACAGGCTGGCTACCACGGTCGGGAACTGGGTATCGTTATGCTGCAGTTTGGTGTAAACCACGTTTAGCTCGAAGGCCAGCGACGAGAGAATGATCGCCAGCGGGGTAAACACGATCAGACAGATAATCACTATTGTCAGAAACGCCGCCAGGCCGTTGCGCTCGCCGATCCGATCGCGCAGTTTGTTCTTCACCGGGTGGAAGATGACCGCCAGAATTGCTGCCCATAAAATGGCTGAATAATAGGGGGAGAGAACGTCGAAAAAAGCCAGGGTGACGATCAGCACGATCAGGATGAAAAATCCCTTCGTAAGTCCATTAACTCTCATGTGAATCCTTCAGAAAAATGACGTGTACCATCAAATAATAGAAGCTTTTCCATGATTTACAATCAAAGTGACAGGTTCGTTTTGCTGAGAACAGGGAGGAAATATGACATTAAAAAACCCGCAGTCTCTGTAAGAGTGCGGGTTCTTAAGGGGTTACCGATTTAATCGGTGAATAATTTGGTCGGCACGAGAGGATTTGAACCTCCGACCCCCGACACCCCATGACGGTGCGCTACCAGGCTGCGCTACGTGCCGATTCGTGGGGAACAATATTACCCGTTCCCCAAGCGAATGCAAGCCGGGAAATGCCTGATTGATTTATAAATAATCAATCAGTTAGCGATAAAGCGTTTTTCATCGGTCAGCACCTGCAGCAGCAAGCTGAGCTGCGGTTTTTGATCGTTAATTTTCTCGCCGTCGCTGTTCCATGTTCGGTAAGTGCCGTTGTGATTAAGCACGACGGTGACTTTCGGCGTGGTAATGGCCAGCGTATCGCTATTCGCTGCGGTGACCCAGGCTCGGCGACGGGCGGCGCTAAACAGGTCTTCACCTTGCGAATACTCGTTTGCCGGGGTGGAGACGTGGAGCAAACGCTGCATCAGCGTCGTCATCACGTCTTTGTTATCCGTCAGCGTCGCGATCTCCTGCGCCGGCGTGCCTGGCCAATGGATCACCAGGGGAACCTGCAGCTGCTCGCGCGACCAGCCAAACTGCTCATGCTGCGGGTTCAGCGGCATTCCGCGGCCCGCCGTCACGATCACCACCGTGTTGTCCAGCTTGCCCGCTTCGCGCAGCGCGTTCAGCACACGACCAATTTGCGTATCGACCGCACCGGCAGCGCTGCTGTAGCGACGGACAAAGTTTTGCTGCTGCCCGTCGTCAAGGGTGGTGCCGTTGAGCGAAACCCATGAGAACCAGCGGTTTTCATCCTGGGCGTAGCGGTCCAGCCAGTTAATCCACTGGTTGGCCGTCTGCTCATCGCTTTGCGCTTTCGCGGCTGGCAGTGAAAAATCGGACAGCAGCGCCTGGCGGTAAAGTGGGCTGCTAAAGCCGTCGGACGAGAACAGGCCCAGCTGATAGCCCTGTTGGTTCAGCGAAGTAATCAGCGCCGCGGGAATACGCGCGGAGAGGACGCCGTCCATATAGCTCGGCGAAATACCGTAGAACAGGCCAAACATGCCGCTGTCAGCGGTATTACCGGAGCTCATATGCTGGGTAAAGTTAACGTTCTCTTTCGCGAACCCGGCCAGCGCCGGCATGTTTTTCTCAAAGCGCGAATAATTAAGATTATCAACGGTAATCAGCAGCACGTTATAGCCGGTACCGAGATCGCGATAACGCAGATCGCTCAGCGGGTATTGTACCGACACGGCTTCCGGCGCGCCTTGCTCCACCAGGCGGCGCTGGTAGTCCTGCGCGTCGAGCAGGCCGTGTTTTTCCAGAAAACGGCGCGCCGTCATCGGATAGGAAAGCGGCAGGTTGGCCCGCTGCATGGTTATCGGGCGATAGAAATTGGCGTCCGCCCAGATATAGACCAGGTGGCTACTGATAAAAGAAATAAAGAAGAACCAGGCAACGGGACGCGCATAGTGGCGGCGACGCGTCAGGCTGCGCAGCTTCTGCCAGCTCCAGGTCGCAAACAGCATCTCCAGCAGAAAAATGATCGGCACGCTGATAAACATCAGCTGCCAGTCGCGCGCCATCTCGTTCTGATCGGGGTTAATCACCAGTTCCCAGACAAAGGGATTAAGGTGCAGGTGGAAACGGGTGAAAACTTCGCTGTCGATCAGCAGCAGCGTCATGCCCACGGTCGCCAGAACCACCGAGATAAAGCGCATTAAGCGCTGGGATATGACGACAAACGTCAGCGGAAAGAGGATCAGCACATAGCTGGTAAAGACCAGAAAGCTGAAGTGACCAACGAGGCTGACGTACGAAAAAAGACGTCCGGCAAGCGTCGTTGGCCAGTCGGCGACAAACAGATAGCGACTGCCGAGCACCATAGCCAACAACATGTTGAAAAGGGCGAACCAGTGTCCCCAGCTGACCATCTGGGAGACTTTTTCTCGGTAGGGCTGACGAAGAGTCACCATATACTGTTGTTCGTTATCCTTAGTGCGCCGGATCGTCGTTGATAGACGACTGCAGCGCCTGGGCAAAAGAACGGGCGATGGCCTGACGCTGCGCCGGCGCGACGCTACTATTGATCAGGTTAGTCACCATATTGCCCAGTACCATCAGTGACAGGTCAACGGGCGCTTTATGTGTTTCCAGAACGCTCGTCAGCTCGCTGAGCAGCTGTTCGACGTGTTCATCGCTATAGCGGGATAATTGCGGCATAAACTCAAAATCTGTTTGTTCGTGAAAGGGCAACATATTACCGTAGCAGCAGCTTTTTTTCCGCATTTTTTCGCCGCGACGCAAAAGCGCGCGGCTTCGCTCGCAAAGAGTCACGCGGCGGTTGCGTCGTCGCCCCGCCGGTGGTTGAATACCGCCCGGTCTAAAAGGAGAGTTTAACATGAGTCTGGATATCGACCAGATTGCCCTGCATCAGTTAATCAAACGTGATGAACAAAATCTGGAGCTGGTGCTGCGCGAGTCACTGTTGGAGCCGACGGCGACGGTGGTGGAGATGATGGCCGAACTGCATCGTGTCTACAGCGCGAAAAATAAAGCCTACGGCCTGTTTAATGAAGAGAGCGAGCTGGCGCAGGCGCTGCGCGGGCAGCGTAAGGGCGAAGAAGCGTTCCTGCCGTTCAGCCGCGCCGCTACCGGTCGCCTGCGCGACGAACTGGCAAAATATCCCTTTGCTGAAGGCGGAATCGTGCTGTTTTGCCAGTATCGCTATCTGGCGGTGGAATATCTGATGGTGGCGGTGCTGAACAATTTAAGCAGCATGCGCGTCAACGAAGAGCTGGATATCAGCTCCACCCATTATCTGGATATCAATCACGCGGATATCGTCGCCCGTATTGATTTAACCGAATGGGAAACCAACCCGGAGTCAACCCGCTATCTGACCTTCCTGAAAGGCCGGGTAGGGCGCAAGGTGGCGGATTTCTTTATGGATTTCCTCGGCGCCAGCGAAGGGCTGAACGCGAAAGCGCAGAACCGCGGCCTGCTGCAGGCGCTGGATGATTTCGCCGCCGATGCGCAGCTGGATAAATCTGAGCGTCAAAACGTGCGCCAGCAGGTATACAGCTACTGCAATGAACAGCTGCAGGCCGGTGAGGAAATCGAGCTGGAGTCGCTGTCAAAAGAGCTGGCGGGCGTCAGCGAGAAGACGTTTCAGGAATTTACCGCCGAACAGGGCTACGAGCTGGAAGAGAGCTTCCCGGCGGATCGCAGCACTTTGCGTCAGTTAACCAAGTTTGCCGGCAGCGGCGGCGGGTTAACCATTAACTTTGACGCGATGCTGCTGGGCGAGAGGGTATTCTGGGATCCGGCCACGGATACCTTAACCATTAAAGGCACGCCGCCTAACCTGCGCGATCAGCTGCAGCGCCGCACCTCGGGCGGGAATTAAAACGCAAAATCCCGACGCCGGGTCGGGATTTTTTTAGCCTTGGGCCTGAGCTATCCGGCGCAGACGATCTCTACGCCATCGATGGCTAACTGCTGGCGCAGCGTCTCGTCTAACGTCGTATCCACGATCAGCGTACTGACCAGACCCAGCCCGCCGATAGCAAAAGCCGACGCGGAGTTCAGCTTCTCTTGTGACGCCATCACCACCGTTTCGGCAGCCCGCGTCGCCAGCGCGCGCTTGATCCCCGCTTCTTCATAATCGCCGGTGGTGAATCCCGCCCGCGGGTGAACGCCGGTGACGCCCATAAAAAACAGATCGGCATTGATGCGGGAAATACTTTCCAGGGCTGCGGACCCGACGCTGACCACCGAATGTTTAAACAACCGGCCGCCAATCAAAATCACCTCGATCAACGGTTTATCCACCAGCGCGACGGCGATCCCCGGACTGTGGGTGACCACCGTACACGCGAGGGTAGCCGGCAGCAGGCGCACCATCTCTCCGGTGGTGGTGCCGCCGTCGATAATCACCACCTGGCCGGGTTGAATGAGCTCTACCGCGCGCTGGGCAATGGTCTGCTTTGAGGCCATTTGCACGCTCTTTCTTGTTTCAATGGGCGCGATGGCTTCGGAAACCGGCAGCGCGCCGCCGTGGACGCGCTGCAGTTTGCCTTCCGCGGCCAGCTCCCGCAGATCCCGGCGAATGGAGTCTTCTGAGACGCTAAAGCGCTGGCTGAGATCCCCTGACATCACCTGTTTTTCCTCGGCGAGGATCTGCAAAATTTGCTGTTTTCTCTGGCTGGCGAGCATCAAAACACCTTCATGATTGATCTTGTTTGTGCACGATTATGCATGTTATGTTGCTCTCTGTCACCTAAAAGGGGAAAAACATGCACGCTGACGCACCGCGCGTTCGCCATATCCGCGAAACGCTGTTATCGGACAACTGGTATACGCTCAAGAAATATACTTTCGAACTATTGCGCCGGGACGGACGCTGGCAGGAGCAGAGTCGGGAAGCTTACGACCGCGGCAACGGCGCGGTGATTTTACTCTACAACCGCGAAAAGCAAACGGTAGTGCTGGTTCGCCAGTTTCGCTTTCCGGTGTGGATTAACGGTCATGATGGATTTTTGATCGAAGCCGCCGCCGGACTGCTGGATAACGCTTCGCCGGAGGCGCGCATCGTTGCCGAAGCCGAAGAGGAGACCGGTTTTCGCGTCACGCGGATTGAGCCGGTATTCACCGCTTACATGAGCCCCGGTTCGGTGACGGAGAAGCTTTACTTTTTCATCGCCGAATACTCTGCCGACGATCGGCGCGGCGACGGTGGCGGCCTGGCGACGGAAGGGGAAGATATCGAGGTGCTGGAGTGGCCGCTGGAAAAAGCGCTGCGGGCTATTGGCGAAGGGGAAATCGTCGATGCGAAAACGATTATGCTGCTGCAGCATCTGGCGCTGAATGCGGCAACGCTGTTAGCCTGATAAACAAAACGCCCCGAACCTTGCGGAGCGGGGCGTTTGCCATACAACTTTCAGTCGGCGATTAAGCGCGAACGAAGTCGATGTGAGTCAGCTTCGGCTTGAACGGGTGGCGCTGAACAGCCTGAGCTTTAACTTTCTCTTCTTTGCCATCAACAACGAGGGTCAGAACTTCGTTGTAGAACTCAGCGTTGTTCTGCATGTTCCACACTTTGTCGTGATCCAGTTCGATTGCTACTGGCGCAGCTTCGCCGCCATAGATGATGGCCGGGAATTTGTTAGCTGCACGCAGGCGGCGGCTCGCACCCTTACCCTGCTCTTTACGTAATTCTGCATTGATAGTAAACATTGATGTCTCTCTATATATAAATCCTGCTACAGGCGACCCAGCAGCAGGCAGATTATCTGCTTTGCGAATGCAAAAGCGGGCGGCATTATAGCTGCCATACGTTTTTGCGGCAACCAAAACCTCAGGCGCGCGGAGGATTAGCGCAATTCATTGGCCCGGCGAAATCGGCCCTGATAATCAAATACTTTCTCCCGCACCTGCCAGTATTGCCCCTTCATGCGCGCCACGACAAAGTCCGGATGGCGCAGCAGCGCCTGCTGGGCGATGATATCGGCGGGCGTTATCCAGCGCAGCGGCACGCCCGGCGTTCGGGTGTGCGGCCGGATAAAGAGCTGCTCAAAGGCGGTGCGCTGGGCGGGGGTATGCAGGCGGAAGCGCTCGCTGACGTCCGCGCCATCTTCATCGTAATAGGTGATTTTCAGCCAGCTGCCTTTATCATCCGCGCCGTGCTGCAGATCCATTCCGCTACAGCGCAGCACCAGCGCGTCTTTTAGCTTCAGCGCGGCTTTCAGCATGTCATCGGGGTCGACCAGAATGGTATCGCACTCGCGGCAGCGGCGGGCGGCGATATCGTTTTCCGCGTTGCACTGCGGGCAGTTTTTGAAGCGAAAGCGAAAATCACACTGCTCGCGATGGCCTTCGTCATCTTCAAACCAGCCCTGGCAGCGGCGGCCAAAGTGTTCAATCAGCGTGCCGTCGGCGGTGGTTTTCCCCCAGAACGTATTGGCGAAACCGCATGCCGGGCAAAACACCTGGACCGGCACGTTGTCGCTTTTTCCTTTCGGCGTCCCCACTTCCGGAGCATAGAGATCGTGCGGATTCCCGGCGTAATCAAGGATCAGGCAGTCGGTTTTACCCGGCGCCAGGCGCAGGCCGCGGCCGACGATCTGTTGGTAAAGACTCACCGACTCGGTCGGGCGCAGGATGGCGATCAGATCGACATGCGGCGCATCAAAGCCGGTGGTCAGTACCGCGACGTTGACCAGATAGCGATACTGCTGGGCTTTAAACGCTTCAATGATGCGATCGCGCTCCGGCCCCGGCGTTTCACCGGTAATTAAAGCCGCTTCACCCTGCGGAAGTAACCCGGTCACTTCACGGGCATGTTCAACGGTGGCGGCGAAAATCATCACCCCTTTACGCGTTTGAGCGAACTCGACGATTTGGCTAACGATATGCGGCGTGACGCGCTGCTGTTTTTTCAGCTCATGGTTCAGGTCGGCCTCGCTGAACAGGCCATTGCTTTGCGCCTGGAGACGGCTGAAGTCATACTGAACCACCGGCATATCCAGCCGCTCCGGCGGCGTCAGGTAGCCGTTCTTAATCATATAGCGCAGCGGCAGCTCGTAGATGCAGTCGCGAAACAGCGCGTTTTCATCGCCGCGCACCATGCCGTGGTAGTGGAACTGGTAAATCCATCCCTTACCGAGGCGAAAAGGCGTGGCGGTCAGCCCCAGCAGGCGCAGATGCGGATTGACCTGCTGAAGGTGGCTGATGATCTGCTGGTACTGGCTGTCATCATCGTCGCTGATGCGGTGGCACTCGTCGACAATCAGCAGCGAAAACTCCCCCTGAAACTGGTCAAGGTTGCGGGCGACCGACTGCACGCTGCCAAAGACCACTTTACCGTGGCTCTCTTTGCGCTTAAGGCCCGCGGCGAAAATATCCGCCTCCAGGCCGAGCGCGCAATACTTGGCGTGGTTCTGCGCCACCAGCTCTTTAACGTGCGCCAGCACCAGTACCCGACCGCGCGCCAGGCGCGCCAGTTCGGCGATGACCAGGCTTTTACCTGCGCCGGTCGGCAGGACAATCGCGGCGGGTTCATGGTGGCGGCGAAACCAGGCGAGCGTGGCGTCGACCGCTTCTTTTTGGTAGGGACGTAGTGTAAAGGTCATGAATTTATAGCGGTTAATTAACTCGCGAATAGTATGCCACGAATCTTTTCCCTTGAGTGGTGTTAATAGCTCGTTATACTACCTATGAAATTCTCCTTTTTCGGGCGCGTTGCCCGCTCCAGCACTCTTACAGGCTAAAAAAATCTCATGCGACTTGATAAGTTTATCGCTCAGCAACTTGGCGTTAGCCGGGCTATTGCCGGGCGTGAAATCCGCGGCAGCCGCGTTACCGTGGACGGCGACATTGTAAAAGACACTTCCTTCAAGCTTCTGCCGGAGCACGACGTCGAGTACGACGGCAATACGCTGGTTCAGCAGAACGGCCCGCGCTACTTTATGCTTAACAAGCCGCAGGGTTACGTGTGTTCCACCGACGATCCGGATCATCCGACGGTGCTTTATTTCCTCGACGTGCCGGTGGCGCACAAGCTGCATGCCGCGGGTCGCCTGGATATCGACACGACCGGGCTGGTGCTGATGACCGACGACGGTCAGTGGTCTCACCGCATTACTTCTCCTCGCCATCATTGTGAAAAAACCTATCTGGTGACGCTGGAAAACCCGGTTGACGAGACGACCGCCGAGCAGTTTGCCAAAGGCGTTCAGCTGCATAATGAGAAAGAGCTGACCAAACCGGCGGTGCTGGAAGTCGTGACCCCGACCGTGGTCCGCCTGACCATTAGCGAAGGGCGCTATCATCAGGTTAAGCGAATGTTTGCCGCGGTGGGTAACCATGTAGTGGGCCTGCATCGCGAACGTATTGGCGACATTGCGCTTGATGCGGCGCTGGCGCCCGGTGAGTATCGTCCGCTGACGGAAGCTGAAATTGCCAGCGTCGGCGGCCAACATGCGCGGAGTAAAACGTGACGGCAAAGCAGAATTCTTCATTAGGGATTGTGTTTATTCTTGGCCTGCTGGCGATGTTAATGCCGCTGTCGATTGATATGTATCTTCCGGCGCTGCCGGTGATCGCGGCGCAGTTTAACGTGCCGGACGGCAGCGCGCAGATGACGTTGAGCACCTATATTCTGGGCTTTGCCCTCGGCCAGCTGTTGTATGGCCCGATGGCGGACAGCTTAGGGCGTAAGCCGGTTATTCTTGGCGGTACGCTGGTTTTTGCCGCGGCGGCGGTGGCCTGCGCGCTGTCGCAGACTATCGATATGCTGATTACCATGCGCTTTTTCCACGGTCTGGCGGCCGCGGCGGCGAGCGTGGTGATTAACGCCCTGATGCGCGATATCTATCCCAAAGAAGAGTTCTCGCGGATGATGTCGTTCGTCATGCTGGTGACGACCGTCGCGCCGCTGGTGGCGCCGATGGTCGGCGGCGCTGTGCTGGTGTGGTTTAGCTGGCATGCGATCTTCTGGATCCTCGCGCTGGCTGCACTCTTAGCCTCGGCGATGATCGCGTTCTTTATTAGCGAGACCCTGCCGCCGGAACGCCGGCAGAAGTTTCACATTCGTACTACGTTAGGCAACTTCGCGACCCTGTTTCGCCATAAGCGGGTGCTCAGCTATATGCTGGCAAGCGGCTTTAGCTTCGCCGGGATGTTCTCGTTTCTGAGCGCCGGCCCGTTTGTGTATATCAATATTAACCACGTTTCGCCGCAGCACTTTGGCTACTATTTTGCGCTGAACGTCGTCTTCCTGTTTGTCATGACCATGATCAACAGCCGGTTTGTGCGGCGGGTTGGGGCGCTGAATATGTTCCGCGCCGGGCTATGGATCCAGTTTGCCATGGCGGTATGGATGGTGGTGTGCGCGCTGTTTGACGTGGGTTTTTGGGCGCTGGTGTTTGGCGTAGCGGCGTTCATCGGCTGCGTTTCGATGGTCTCTTCCAACGCGATGGCGGTGATTCTCGATGAGTTTCCGCATATGGCGGGGACCGCTTCCTCGCTGGCAGGCACTTTCCGTTTCGGCATTGGCGCCATTGTCGGCGCGCTGCTATCGATGGCAACGTTTACCACCGCCTGGCCAATGCTGATTTCCATCGCCTTCTGCGCCAGCAGCTCCATTCTCTTTTATCTCTACGCCAGCCGACGGCGCAAAGCCGCGCGCTAAGCGACTTTCAGGGGGCGATATCGCCCCTTTTTTTGATGCATATCAACCGAAGCCGGCTTCTCAGTTCAGTAATTTGTTTATTTTATGTAAAATCAAATCGCTCTAAAAGTCGCATGATTGCGATAAAAAAGTTGTTTTAGATCACAGAAACGGGTACATATAGCCCGAAGATGTTCCACCTGCACAATTATAAACTTTTACATTACAAACCAATAACACGGCTATGCCACTGGTGTAAGCGTTTTCTGTGCAGGATCAGGACTAGTTGTCAATAATGTGTTAGTATTGATGTAAAATTATTGTGAAGTATTTTGCTTCCGGGGTAAACACGTGAATACACTGCAACTCTCTATCGTACACCGTCTGCCGCAGAGCTATCGCTGGCTGGCCGGTTTTGCAGGTTCAAGAGTTGAACCGATTCCGCAAAACGGCTCGCAGAGTGAAAACAGCCTCGTGGCGTTGAAACTACTCAGCCCCGATGGCGAAAGCGCGTGGCCGGTCATGCATAAACTCAGCCAGGCCCTTAGCGACATCGAGGTCGACAGTTCTGTCGTGGAATGCGAAGGGGAACCGTGCCTGTTTGTTAACCGTCAGGACGAATTTGCCGCGACCTGTCGCCTGAAAAATTTCGGCGTGGCGATTGCTGAACCCTTCTCCGGCAACAACCCCTTCTGACCGTCAGCTCAACGCCAGCAGCTGACGGGTATACTCCTGCTGCGGAGCGGTAAATACGCGCTCGCACTCACCCTGCTCGACGACTTCTCCCTGCCGCAGCACCATCACCTGATGACACAGCGCCCGCACGACGCGTAAATCATGGCTGATAAAAATATAGGCCAGCTGATGCTTTTGCTGTAACGCCTTCAGCAGCGCGAGGATTTGCGCCTGCACGGTTTTATCCAGCGATGAGGTGGGCTCATCCAGCACAATAAGCTGCGGTTTGACGACCAGCGCCCTGGCGATAGCGATGCGCTGACGCTGGCCGCCGGAGAAGGCGGCAGGGTAGCGATGCCGTGATTGCGGATCGAGACCTACCTCCTGCATCGCCTGAATCACCGCCTGTTCCCGTTCGGCGGGCGTGAGCGTTGGCTGATGAACGCGCAGTCCCTCTTCAATAATTTGCAGCACGTTGAGCCGCGGGTTTAACGATGAGTTAGGGTCCTGAAACACCACCTGCATGCGGCGACGCAGCGGCAGCATTTGCTGACGGTTACGTCCCTGAAGCGCCTCACCGTCAAAGGCGATCGCGCCAGCGGAATGAATCAGACGCAGAAGCGCCAGCCCGGTGGTGCTTTTGCCCGATCCTGACTCGCCGACCAGCCCCAGCGTTTCTCCCGCGCGCAAATGAAAGCTGACGGCATTAACGACGCGGTTATGATCGACAACCCGTCGCAGCAGACCTTTACGTATCGGAAAGGCGATACTCAGGTTTTCCGCCCGCAGTAATACCGGGGCATCGGGCGCGAGCGGGACGGGATCGCCCGACGGCTCGCTGTCCAGCAGGCGGCGGGTATAAGGGTGTTCGGGGGCGAAAAACAGCGCCTGGCAGCCGTTTTGTTCGACGCAGCGGCCGTTCTGCATCACCGCGACGCGATCGGCGAGCTGACGAACGATGCTCAGGTTATGGGTGATAAACAGCAGCCCCATATTTAACTCTTGCTTCAGCTCGCGCAGTAGCGTGAGGATTTGCGCCTGCACCGAGACGTCCAGCGCGGTAGTGGGTTCGTCGGCGATAAGCAGCTCCGGGCGGGTCAATAGCGCCATGGCGATCATCACCCGCTGGCGCTCGCCGCCGGACAGCTGATGCGGATAGTCAGCCAGCCGCCGGGGCGCATTGCGGATCCCGACGCGCTCCAGGCAGTCGAGGATTTCTCCGCGCGCCGCTTCTTTACGCATCCCGCGATGCAAGGAGAGCACTTCGTACAGCTGTTTTTCCAGGGTATGCAGCGGATTAAGCGAAACCATCGGTTCCTGGAAGATCATCGCGATGCGGTTACCGCGCACGCCGCGCAGGGTGCGCTCATCCGCGTGCAGCAGCGACTGACCGTGAAAGCGGATATCGCCGGTGGGATAGCTGACCGGCGGCGACGGGAGCAGCCGCAGCACCGATAGCGCGGTTACGCTCTTACCGGAGCCGGACTCGCCGACCAGCGCCAGGGTCTCGCCGACGGCAATCTGCAGCGACAGTTCGCTGACGACGGAGGTGGTTTCTCCCTGCTGGCGAAAGGCGATGGAGAGGTTATCGATATCTAACAGAGGTTGCGTCATGCTACACCGCCTTGCTTGGGTCAAAGGCATCGCGAACCGCCTCACCAATAAAAATCAATAACGTCAGCAGCACCGCCACCGACAGAAAGGCGGCGATGCCCAGCCAGGGCGCCTGAAGGTTGTTTTTACCTTGCAACAGCAGTTCACCCAGCGAAGGAGAGCCCAGCGGCAGGCCAAAGCCGAGAAAATCGAGCGAGGTCAGGGTGGTTATCGAACTGCACAGAATGAACGGCAGGAAGGTCAGGGTGGCGACCATGGCGTTAGGCAGCATATGGCGCAGAATAATCGCGCGATCGCTGACGCCAAGCGCCTGCGCGGCGCGGATATAATCATAGTTACGGGTGCGCAGGAACTCGGCGCGGACGACGCCGACCAGCGTCATCCAGCCGAACAGCACGGTAATGGCCAGCAGCCACCAGAAGTTGGCCTGCACAACGCTTGAGAGCAGGATAATCAGAAACAGCGTCGGCATTCCCGACCATACCTCGATAAACCGCTGTCCCCAGAGGTCAATCTTTCCACCGTAATAGCCCTGAACGGCGCCGGCCATCACGCCCAGCACGCTGGAGAAGAAGGTCAGCAGCAGACCAAAGAGAATGGAAATGCGCGTACCGTACAGAATTCGCGCCAGCACGTCCCCGCCGTTGGCATCGGTGCCCAGCCAGTTCTGGGCTGACGGCGGCGAAGGGAAGGGCGCATCGGTGGCGAAATTTATGGTCGTCGCGCCGAACCGAACCGGCGCCCACAGGGCCCAGCCGTTATCGTCCAGCCGCTTTTGCAGCCACGGGTCCTGATAGTCGGCGGCGGTGGCAAAGCTGCCGCCGAAGGTGGTCTCGCTGTAGTTTTTCAGGAGCGGGACGTAGAGGCTGCCGCGGTACTGGACGAGTAGCGGCTTATCGTTAGCAATCAGCTCGGCGCACAGGCTACAGGCGAAAAGCGCTAAAAAGATCCATAGCGACCAGTAGCCGCGGCGGTTGTGGCGAAAACGCGCCCAGCGAGCCTGATTGACGGGACTAAAAAATGACATTAGCGGCCCTCAAAATCGATACGCGGATCGACCAGCGTATAGCTGATATCGCTGATGATATTCAGCAGCAGGCCAATCAGGGTAAAAATATACAGCGTGCCGAACATGACCGGGTAATCGCGAGATACGGTGGCTTCATAGCCCAGCAGCCCCAGTCCGTTAAGCGAGAACATCACTTCAATCAGCAGCGAGCCGGTAAAAAACATGCTGATAAAGGTAGCCGGGAAACCGGCGATCACCAGCAGCATCGCGTTGCGAAACACGTGTCCCCAGAGGATCTGCTTTTCGCTTACCCCCTTGGCGCGGGCGGTAACCACGTACTGCTTGCGGATCTCATCAAGAAAGCTGTTTTTGGTCAGCATCGTGAGGGCGGCAAAACCGCCGATCACCGTTGCCAGCACCGGTAGGGTGATATGCCAGAGATAGTCGAGGATTTTTTGGTACCACGGCAGGCTGTCGAAGTTGGCGGACACCAGCCCGCGTAGCGGAAAGAGATCGAAATAGCTGCCGCCGGCAAAGATAACGATCAGCAAAATGGCGAACAGGAACGCTGGGATCGCATAGCCGATAATAATCAGCGTACTGCTCCAGACGTCAAAATGGCTGCCGTTGCTGACCGCTTTACGGATCCCCAGCGGAATCGACACCAGATAGATAATGAGCGTACTCCATAAGCCCAGGGTGATAGAGACCGGCAGGCTGTCTTTAATCAGCTGCAGCACCGATGAGCTACGAAACAGGCTATCGCCAAAATCAAAGCGCAGGTAATCTCCGAGCATTTTAAAATAGCGCTCGTGCAGAGGCTTATCAAAGCCGTAGCGGTGGGTTATCTCGGCAATCACTTCCGGGTCCAGCCCGCGCCCGCCGCGATAGTGCCCATCGCTGATGTTGCTGACGCCGGTACGCGCATGGCTGGCGCCCATCCCGCCGTCACCGGCGCCGGGCAAGCCGCCGCGATCGCCGAACTCAATCGCCGCAATCGCCTGATCGACCGGGCCGCCGGGCGCAATCTGCACAATAAAAAAGTTAATGGTGATAATCGCCCATAGGGTGGGGATGATGAGCAGTAGTCGGCGGAGCAGATATGCACCCATCTTAATTCCTTAGCGTCTGTCCGCGGGGAGTCTGGCCGCTTTGCTTGCGTCGTACCACCCGTTTTCGAAACCGGAGGAGTAGATCGCGCGGGTCTGCGGGAAGGAGAATTTGTCCCAGTATGCGGTTCGGTCCTGGGCCATATACCACATCGGCAGCATGTAATAGTTCCACGTCAGCACGCGGTCGAGAGCCCGGCCCAGCGGCAGCAGCTTTTCTTTATTACCCTGCCAGCGAATAATCTGCGCGATGAGCTGGTCGACGGCCGGGCTTTGGACCCCAGAGGCGTTGTAGCTGGAGTTAATATATTGGGAGTCCCAGGAGACTTGCAGGCCGGTGTCGGGCCAGGGCGTGGCGCGCCAGACGTTTGGCATCATGTCGTAATCCCGACTGCGCTTGCGATTGCTGTACTGGGAGTTGTCGACCTGGCGGATATCCATAACGATGCCGAGCCGCTGAAGATTGTGCTGAAAGGGCAGGACCCAGCGATCGCTGCTGCCGGAGGGAAGCAGCAGCTCAAAGCGTAACGGTTTGCCGCTCTTCGCATTCACCCGGCGCTGGTTTTTCACTATCCACCCCGCCTGGTTAAGGATGGCATCCGCTTTCAGCAGGTTTGCGCGAGCGAAACCATCGCCGCTGGAAATTGGCGGCCGGTATATCTGCGTGAAGACTTCGGCCGGGATCTCTTTTTTCAGCGGCGTCAGCAGCGCCAGCTCGTCGGCATCCGGATAATCGCGCGCCGCGTATTCGGTATTCTGAAAGAAGCTGTTGGCGCGGCTGTAGGAGCCATAGAACAGCGCCTTATTCATCCATTCAAAATCAAAGGCGAGGGTGATGGCTTCGCGCACCCGGCGGTCGGAAAATACCGGGCGCTGAATATTAAACGCCAGCCACTGCGTGTTCTGCGCCGAAGTGTTGGTGTATTCGTCTTTGACGATATAGCCGTGGGTAAAGTTGCGTCCAACGTAGCGGGTCGCCCAGTTTTTGGCAACGTTCTCTTCGCGGCGGTCGACGGCGCCGGCCTTAAAGGCTTCGAAAGCAACGTTGTCATCCAGATAATAGTCGTAGCGCAGCGAGTCGAAATTCCAGCGCCCGCGGTTGACCGGCAAATCGGCAGCCCAGTAGTCCTTTACCCGCGAGTAGGTAATGTACTGGCCCATGCGCCAGGCGGTGATGCGATACGGGCCGCTGGCCAGCGGCGGCGCAGAGAGAGGGTCGCTGAGCTTATGATTCCTCCAGTATTTTTCCGGCATAACGGGCAGCGTCATCAGGCTAAGCATGTTCTCTTTGCCCGGGGCGGCTAAATCAATGCGCACGGTGAGCGGAGCGATGGCTTTTACGCGGGTGCCTTTATAATAGAGGCGAAACTGCGGTACCCCTTCGGTCATAAACTTCTGGAAGGTAAACGCGACATCGCTGGCGGTGATGGGGCTGCCGTCGTGGTAGCGGGCGCGCGGATTGAGCGTAATCTCCATCCACGAAAAATCATCGGCGTAGCGCGCATGCTCGGCAATCAGCGGATAGTAGCTGCCGGGCTCATCGTCAGAGGTGGTGAAGAGCGTATCGTATAAGCTTTCGGTACGAATACCCGGGTTGCCGCGCAGGGCGTAGCGGTTGAAATTATCAAAGGTACCGATGGCGGCGAGGGTAATTGCGCCGCCCTTAGGCGCGGCGGGATTGGCATAATCGTAATGGGTAAAGCCTGCGGCGTATTTCGGCTCGCCGATAATCGCGAACCTGTCGCTCTCTTTAATGGTTTGCGCCTGGCTCTGCAGGCTAAATAAGGTCAGCAGTATCAGGCTGATGCGCGCAAAAATAACCAGGATATCGTCCTCCCATGCCGGGCCTGAAACGGCCCGGCCTCTGATAGCAAATAATAAAGGACACTTAGCGGGTTGGGAAATATTTCGCCGGTTCATCATGGGCGGCGATCAGCGCTTCCAGCGTCAGCGGCCGGCTTAGCCAGTATCCCTGCAAATAATTTACCCCATGATCGCGCAGCCATTCCGCCTGCTCCTGCGTTTCCACGCCTTCGGCGACGGTGGTGAGCTTCAGCCGGCGGCTTAGGGTGATAACCGCGTCCAGCACCGGCGAGGTCACGGTCTCCGTGCCGATAGCCTGTACGAAGCCGCGGTCTATCTTCAGGTAATCAAAGTTATAGCGTTCCAGATAAATTAGCGCGCTATGGCCGGTACCGAAATCATCAATCGCAATTTCAAAACCCTGCTCGTGCAGCCAGTCGAAGTTTTCTAAGGAACGATTTTTATCGATCATCGCGCGCTCGGTGATTTCCAGCACCACGCTAAAATGGTCGGTCGGCATAGCGGCGGTAAATCGCTGCAGATCCTGCTGAAAGCTCCCGGCGTGTAGGTGAATGGGGAAATATTGATCCCCAGCTTGCTTCCGGCGGGCAGGAGCGTTTGCAGAACAGGCGCATCCTGCGCAATCAACGTTAAGAGATGGCGGGTAAGCGGAACGATGATCTGCTGGGTTTCTGCAAGGTTGATAAAGACATCGGGAGGGATCTCGCCGGCCACCGGATGCCGCCAGCGCATCAGCACCTCAACGCCGCTGATTTGTAGCGTCTCTGACCTCACCACCGGTTGATAGACCACGTAAAACTGATCGTTTTTGATGGCCAGCAGAAGCTCTTTACGCGGGTCCGACTTAATGGTGAGAACGTAGTAGCTTAAAAGTCCGGCCAGCAGTCCGCACACGACGCCCAGCAGCAGAGCGAACTGCGTATTCTCCGCCAGCCAGCTGTTGGCGTAGAGATAGACTTTCAGCGGCAGGCCGTCAATTTGCGTCTGGCGAATAGGTGGCGAGAGCAGGGTCTGCGGGTCGATGAGCTGGTTACTGAAGGTGGAAATGGCGACGTCCTTAATGGCCAGCGCCAGGCCGCTGAAATCATTCTGTCGCGCTGAATAGAGGATATAGGGCGTCAGGTTGGCATTAATCGAGACAAAAATACCGTCTTTCCCGCCGTGGGGGCTACGAACCCACAACGCCAGCGCGGCGCTTTTGGGCATCATTGGCGTCCCGGGCAGAATCGCCATATCGACCGCTTGAGTAACATCAAGCTGGGGTATGAGCTGGGTTAAGGGCGTACTCATCGCGCCTGTGGCGGAGGAACAAAACGCGAGGCCATTTTTGACCAGCAGGACGGCGCGTACGTTTGGGCTGAAGGCCGCATGGGCGGTTAAGCCTGAGGCAACGTTCTCACATGGCTCATCGACCAGCGGCTGCAGGCCGTGGATAGTCTGATTTAAATCGTGAAAATAGTCCTGCAGATAGGTATGGACGTTGTTAATAATGGCGTCGAAACGCTCCGCCCGGTTGTGATAAATCACCATAAACTGGATGCTACCGGCCAGCAGGGCGACGGCTATTCCAATACATATACTGGTCAGCCAGTTTTTTCGCCGGGGAGCGAGGTGACGGGTAGGCATAGGCTATATAGTCAGTCCGTATTGTTGATGTGCGCCAAAGGGCTGATAGAAAAACGCTTTTTCTATCCCTGCTTAAAGACATAGCTTATTTTACGAAGTTTATTGGCTGGCGAGCAAAAAAAAACACCGCCTCGGCAGTGTTTTTTTGTTTCTTCCGTTGGCCAAGGGATTAACCAACGGCAGAAGACGATTACGAACGGCTCAGAACGCGTCGCGCTTCGTTATAGCGCTTTTTCCAGTACGGCTCATCCATGCTTGAAATGGTCACACCGCTGCTGGTGGATGCATGAACAAACTGATTGTTGCCGATATAGATACCAACGTGGCGGCCCGTGGAGCCGGCGCGGAACAGGACTAAATCACCGGTACGCAGCTGGGCGCGGCTGATCGATTTTCCGGAATCCTGCTGCTCTGAAGTGGAGCGCGGCAGTTCCAGGCCAAACTGTTCACGGAAAGTCCGTTGCACAAAGGCGGAACAATCGATGCCTTTACGGGTGCTGCCGCCGAGGCGGTAACGCACGCCCTTCCAGCTGGCATACTGATCCATCAAGCGGGACTTCACGTCCAGGTTGCGGACCATCGTTTCAAATTCATCCTGAGAGGCTTGCAGTGATGATAAATCGCCACTACCCACAGCAAGCGTCTCAGAATGCATATTTCTGGCGGTACTATTTGAACTACACGCGGAAAGCAGAACCGCAACTGCAATCGCGGGGGCGACCCGCAAGATATATCTCAAAATCGGCTGAGATTTGACCATGCTGTGTGTTATCCCTTGTTGTCCTTAACGACAATGTCGTTATAAAAAATGCCAAACGTGTTAGAGCCTAATTACCTGGTCGCAATGAGACAATTCCGTAAGCATAAAACTGTGGAGTCACGCACAAATTTATTCATTCTATGAATTGATGTTGCTGACGAGGCAAAACGAGATTGAGGTTACCCGATCAACCGGGGGATGGCGAGCGGTTTTACGCATTTTCATATAAGTATTTTTGCGACAAAAAGTGAATCATCGGCAAAGGACAAAATAGCGACAGTGGTGGGTAAAAAATACGCAATTTACTCATTTTTAAGATGATTAATATGACAGGAAGATGATACGTGATGAGAAAACAGGCGCGGGCAAAAAAAGGGACCCAGAACGATCCCTTATGAATGATATTAATTAATTGTAAAGATAGATTTAATTTTTTGCTTTTCTACCCGGAAGGTGGCGCTCAAATAAGGCAATAACCTTATCGCTCAATGAGGTCATCAATACCCAGGGGGCGCCAATGAGCACCGCCGTTAATGAGCCGACTGCAATATCGGTAAACCAGTGGGCGCCAATCATCACGCGTGGGAAAGCGAACACCACGAATATCACCAGCGCGATAGCAAACGCCCGGCGACCAAAATAACGCCACATAAATGACGCAAATATCAGCAGCATCATCCCGTGATCGCCCGGGAAGCTATCTTTTGAAGCGTCTTTGGTGGGGAATGAGATCACATCGCTCACTTTGGTGATGTCGGTAAAAGAGAGCGAAGGGCTGGCGCGCTTAACCGGCATCAGGTGCTGGGCCAGCTGATTGATAATGACGGCAGCCAGCAGCATCACCAGGCCGATGATAATCACCCGGCGGCGTCCGGCGCTCTGCTCTTTGAACCAGAAGCTCAGCATCAGGCTGCCCATCGCCAGTAGCGAGCAGGCGTCAAAGGCGCGGTTATTGATAATCGCCAGCAGCCAGGTATAGGCGGTGCTCACGCCAACCAGGTGATTAAAGAAATAGAAGATCGCTGAGTCCAGCGGATTCCAGAAACCATGGTTAACGGGAAGGTACCATGAACAAAAAAGCGCTATACCCGCCGCGTTCAGCAGCAGGATAAGGGGAATTCGATTTTTAATCATAACTATCATGTATTGGGTAAACGACGGCAACCATAGCCGTCTTAACTTAAACGAATCCTCAACAAGGAGGCCTGCAGTGCGTTCCAGTCCGTCTCGGTATCGGCAATCAGCTCGATGCGGCTGTCGGGTGGGGAGACGTTCTGCGTCTCAATATGCAGATCAAGCTGTTGACGATTGATCCGTACCAGCCCCTCCGCAATGCGCATAACGCCTTTGACGCGCCCGACCGGCGCCAGGCGCGCCCATTCGAGCAGGGCAACGGTGTCGAAAACGGTTTCAGCGTCAAAAATCCAGCCGCAGGCGTGATAGCCCTGACCGCTATTGAGGCTGCGGCGCCAGCGCTGATGGGCGGGGAGGCTCAGTGCCGCAAGGCCTTGTTTCTGCTCGTGGCCGTGGGCGTGTTCGGCGCTGGCGGGGAGCGGCGCAAGGTTGCGGCGCGGTAAATCAAGCAGCGCCGGGTCGATATTACCCCGCGTGGCGCTGACGAATCGGCGATCGCCTGCGTAGGCTTGCCACCATGCGGCAAAGGCGCGTTGACTCTCCTCCGTCGAGCGGTCGGCTTTATTGCTGATAATAACGTCAGCGGCCGCCAGCTGGTCGCGAAAGTTGTCGTTGGTCACCGCTTTTTCGTCCAGCAGCTGGCGCGGGTCCAGCACGCACAGGGTGGCGCGCAGGTCGATCCACGGCTCGTATACCGCGGCGGTCAGCATATCGAGGATCTGTTTAGGATGGCCCAGCCCGGTGGGTTCTATCAGCAGGCGATCGGGTTTGCCCTGGCGTAGCAGGGTATTGAGCCCGACCTGCATCGGCAGGCCGTTTACGCAGCACATGCAGCCGCCGGGGATCTCTTTGAGCAGCGCGCCGCTTTCCGCCAGCAGCGCGCCGTCAATACCCACTTCACCAAACTCGTTGACCAGCACGGCCCATTTTTCATCCGCGGGCTTATTGGCCAGCAGATGCAGAATCGTCGTGGTTTTGCCGCTGCCGAGAAACCCCGTGATCAAGTTGGTTTTGGTCACTTTTTCTCCAGGATAAATGTAATGTTGTAACAGTTACGCCTATCCTGACGAAAAAAAGGGAGAAAGAGAAGACTTAGCGCGGACAGAAGGGGATTCTGTCCGCTAAAAGGCAGTTATTGTTAAGCGTTCAGCGTGCCGGCAATCGCCTGACGCGCGCCAAAGGCGGCAAGCTGATGCCATGCGGCGGTGATGTGAGCGACAAACTGCGGATCCTGCGGCAGGTCGCGGCCGAAGATCTCCTCAAGCGAGAGCAGGGCCGCCACGCGCTGGTGTTCATCGCTGGCGGAGACCAGTTTCTGTATCTTATCGGCCAGCGGATCGCGAATATCAATGGCATTTCCGCCATCGTCAATCCCGCTGACGTAGCGCATCCAGCCCGCGACGCCGAGCGCCAGCAGCGGCCAGCGGCTGCCTTGCGCAAGGTGGACGCGAATACCGTCAAGCATACGTTGCGGCAGCTTCTGGCTGCCGTCCATGGCGATTTGCCAGGTGCGATGCTTCAGCGCCGGATTGCTGAAGCGTTCGATCAGGCTGTCAGCATACGCCGTCAGATCCACGCCCTGGATAGATAAGGTCGGCGCCTGTTCGTCAAGCATCAGTCGGTAGGCGGCGCTGCGGAAAATCGGATCCTGCATGCAGTCGCTAATATGCGCATGACCCGCCAGATAGCCAAGCCAGGCGAGGAACGAGTGGCTGCCGTTGAGCATCCGCAGCTTCATCTGTTCCCACGGCAGTACGTCATCGGTCATCTGAACGCCCGCGGTTTCCCACGCCGGGCGTCCGGCAACGAAGTTATCTTCGATAACCCACTGAATAAAGGGTTCGCAGCTGATAGCGCAGGGGTCTTCTACGCCCAACGCGGCGCTAATTTCCGCCAGCGATTCATCGGTGGCGGCTGGCACAATGCGGTCAACCATGGTGCCGGGAAAGCTGACGCGCTCGGCGATCCACTGCGCCAGCTCCGGGCTCCGTTTTTCTGCCATTCCCAACACGGCGTTTTTCACCACATGCCCGTTGTTGGGGATGTTATCGCAGGAGAGGACGGTAAACGGCGGTAGTTCACGCTGACGGCGGCGCGATAACGCTTCGACCAGAATGCCGGGAACCGATTGCGGCAGCGTCGGGTTTTGCAGATCGTGGATAATGCGCGGCTGCGTCATGTCCAGCAGGCCGCTGGCCGGATCGATGCAGTAGCCTTTTTCGGTGATGGTCAGAGAGACGATGGCGACCTGCGGTTCGCAAAATTTCTCAATAATCGCGGCCAGCGAATCCAGTTTTGCGTTCAGGCATTCATGGACGGCGCCGACCACGATTGGCTGATTGCCCTCGGCGCCTTTTTCCAGCACGGTAAACAGGTGGTCCTGCTGGCGAAGCTGGCTCATCAGCCGATCGCCGCTGAACAGGCTGATCTCACAAATCCCCCAGTCCCCGCCGCCGGCGTTAAGCACCCGATCGGTGAGGAGCGCCTGGTGCGCGCGATGAAACGCGCCGAAACCAAAATGCACAATACGCGAACGCAGCTGGCTGCGGTCATATTGAGGGAGCTGTACGCCTTCCGGCAGCGTAGCCGTAGCTATGGTAGTCATTCTTAACACACCTGATTAACGGATAATTAACATTCCCAGTGTAAAGTTATATGACAACAAATTAAATTGGTGAGCCTTGTTTATCCGCTTAATGTGAGCTCGGTCATCATTTTTTGGCTGGCTACCCGGCTGGCTTGAAAAGCGGGCGCGCTTAATGGCGGAAAGGAGCGACAGTTTAATTACTTTTGGTATAACAACTTTGCGGCGTGTGAAGGGAGAGCAACGTTGCCAGCAGAGAGAGGGCCAGGCGCTGCGGATAAGGTGCGAAAAAAAGGCAGCGCTGGCTGCCCTTTATGATGTTGCAAACGCAGAGTTTAGTCCGCGCGGCCCATGTAGCGGCTCTCTTCGATATGGATACGAATGCGCTCGCCCGCGCTCAGGTATTCAGGCACCTGAACGACCAGGCCGGTGCTCAGCGTCGCCGGTTTGTTACGGGCGCTTGCGGATGCGCCTTTGATACCCGGCGCCGTCTCTACGATTTCCAGATCCACGGTCTGCGGCAGCTCCAGCGCCAGCAGCTGGCCGTCCCAGGTCAGAACCTGCATATCCGGCATGCCGCCTTCCGGCATAAACAGCAGCTCTTCTTCGATCTGCTCTTTGGTGAAGATATACGGGGTGTAATCTTCTTTATCCATAAAGACGTATTCGTTGCCATCGATATAGGAGAAGTCAACGAAGCGGCGGGTCAGGGTGACGGTATCGACGATGTCGTCGCCTTTAAAGCGTTCTTCCACTTTCAGGCCGGTGCGCACATCGGAGAAACGCATTTTGTACAGCGTCGCTGCGCCGCGGGCGCTCGGTGACTGAATATCAATATTTTTAACAATCAGCAGTTTGCCGTTGTAATTCAGCACCATACCTTTTTTAATTTCATTCGCTCTTGGCATTGCAGTCATCCTGTCACTTAAAGGGTCGAAAATATCGCGTAAAACTACTCGCGCCGGGCCTTTCAGGCAAGTGGAATTCGCCTGTTTTGCTATCTTCAGGCAAAACGTTTAGGCTGGGCTGCTAAACGCGTTATCGGAAGAGTCGATTATGGAATGCCGCCCTGAATGCGGAGCTTGCTGTATCGCTCCTTCTATCTCCAGCCCTATCCCGGGCATGCCGCAGGGCAAGCCGGCAAACACCCGCTGCGTACAGCTATCGGAAAATAACCTGTGTCATATTTTTGGCTCGCCGTTAAGGCCGAAAGTATGCGCCAGCCTGAAGCCGGAAGCGGAAATGTGCGCCACCAATCGCGATGACGCCATGATCTGGCTGCTTCATCTTGAACTGAGCACTTCATCGTGACGACGCAAGCCGGCGCGAACATCCTTTAAACGTCTTTAATACGCCACAGGCAGGCCTGAGTGGCGATGCCCATCACCAGCGCAATCCAGAAGACGGCGTGATAGCTCCAGATTTCCGCGACGACGCCCGCCAGCGAACCGGCGATAATCCAGCCAACGCGCGTGGTATTGGTATAAAGCGTAGTGGCCGCACCCGCCTGCCCGGGCATCAGATCCTGAAAATAGAGCATGCCGATACCGGCGAGAATGCCGATGAAAATGGCGTTCAGCGCCTGCAGGGCCAGCAGCAGTCCGGTGGTATGCACGGTTAGCATGCCAACGTAAAACAGCACGCCGGCCACCGCCGAAATGCGCATCAGGAAGCGTTTGCCGAAGCGTTTGGCATAGTAGCCCGCAATCAGCATGGTCGGGATTTCCAGTCCGGCGGCGGTGCCCATCATGACTCCCGCCAGCTTTTCCGATAAATGCAGCTCATTGATGATAAACAGCGGCATATTAATGATGTACAGGCTGTTGATTCCCCACATCAGCGTACAGATGATAAACAGCAGCAGCGCGTCGCGGCGGTTGGTGCGCGGCGCTTCGAGATGGCCCGTAGCGATCTTCGGCTCTTTACGCATGCTGGGAAGAAAAAACCAGACCATCGCGCCGCAGACCACAAAGGCGACCGCCGCGCTGAGATACATCACGGTAAAGCCGAAACCCATCGCCAGCGCGTAGGCCAGCGGCGGCCCAATAACCCATGCCAGCGACACCTGAGCGCGCAGAATCGAGCTAAACATGACCGCCTCGCGGCCCGTTTTGTCCGCATGCTCGCGGGCGAGGGCAAACATCTGTGGGTTCGCGGTGGAGCCGAAGCTGCTGAGGAATACGCCGACGAACAGCAAAATAAAATAGTTACGGTTCCAGGCGAAGAGCACGCAGGCCAGCACGCCCATCAGGCAGCAGAAGACGATCAGCCGCTTGCGGTCGCCTTTGCGATCCGAACGCCCGGCGAGGAACTGGCTTACCAGAATGCCGATCACCGCGCTGCCGGTAAAAAAGAAGCCGACCATCGCCGGTCGGACGTGAACCTCGTTAGTCAGAAACAGGCTCAACGTCGGCGTCTGGAGTGCCCCGGCGATACCCGTCAGGAAGGCGACGATCAGAAAGGCGGAAGAGGTGAGATCAAACCCGCGTCGTGGCAGGGCGGCGCTACTGTTTTGCATGTCGGCGTTCATCGGTTTTCAGGAGTCGCGGAGTTTACGCCGTCACTCAGAAAATGAACAGTACCAGGGCACGAATAAATCAAAAAGACGTTTCAAAATCAAACTTCAGCAGAAAGCTGAAGTTTTGCCGGTCTCGGCGCTCCCGCTTCAGCAAAAGTGTGCTGTATCTCTAACTTCTGTTATCAGGATTCCAACTTTCCTTGCCTGATGGCTAATAAAGGTACAGACTTCTTGAAACGTTTCAGCGTCATCGGGAGATTCTCCGGCAGGTAGATGACGCATTTTTTCTCAAAGTAGCTGAAACGATTCAATTCAGCAGGAGAGGAGAACCATGTTCCAGTTATCTGTGCAGGATATTCATCCCGGTCAGCAGGCCGGTAATAAAGAAGAGGCTATTCGTCAGGTTGCCTCCGCGCTGGTCAGCGCGGGCAACGTGGCAGACGGCTACGTCAACGGGATGCTGGCTCGCGAGCAGCAAACCTCCACTTTTCTGGGGAACGGTATTGCGATTCCGCACGGTACCACCGACACCCGCGACCAGGTGCTGAAAACCGGCGTTCAGGTTTACCAGTTCCCTCAGGGCGTGACCTGGGGCGAAGGGCAAACCGCCTACGTCGCCATCGGTATCGCCGCCAGCTCGGATGAACACCTTGGGCTGCTGCGTCAGCTGACCCACGTGCTGAGCGACGACTCCGTGGCTGAACAGCTTAAGTCCGCGACGACCGCCGAAGAGCTGCGCGCCCTGCTGATGGGCGAAAAGCAGAGCGAAGCGCTGAAGCTGGATAACGAGACGCTGACCCTGGACGTTGCGGCCAGCGATTTGCTGACCCTGCAGGCGCTGAACGCCGCGCGGCTGAAAGAAGCCGGCGCCGTCGATGCTTCCTTTGTTAGCCGTACGATTAATGATAAACCGCTGAACCTTGGTCAGGGCATCTGGCTGAACGACAGCACCGAAGGTAACCTGCGCAGCGCCGTTGCCGTCAGCCGCGCGGCCAACGCCTTCACCAGCGATGAGCAGCCGGTTTCTCTGCTGATCACCGTCGCGATGGCCGATGACCAGCCGACGGCGGTGCTTAATCGCCTGAGCAATCTGCTCCTGGATAAAAAAGCTGACCGCTTGCTGAAGGCTGATGGCGCCACGCTGCTGGCTCTCCTGACCAGCGACGATGCGATTGCCGAAGATGTTCTCAGCGCGGAATACGTTATCCGCAACGAGCACGGGCTGCACGCGCGTCCCGGCACGATGCTGGTTAATACCATTAAACAATTCTCCAGCGACATTACCGTCACCAACCTTGATGGTTCGGGCAAACCGGCAAACGGCCGCAGCCTGATGAAAGTCGTGGCGCTGGGCGTGAAGAAAGGTCACCGCTTGCGCTTTACCGCGCAGGGTGAAGATGCGCAGCAGGCGCTGGATGCGATTGGCGAAGCGATCGCCGCAGGCCTTGGGGAGGGCGCATAAATGAGCAGACGTGTCGCAACGATTACTTTAAACCCGGCCTATGACCTGGTGGGTTTTACCCCGGAAATTGAACGCGGCGAGGTTAACCTCGTTCGCACCACCGGTTTGCACGCCGCAGGGAAGGGGATCAACGTTGCAAAAGTGCTGAAAGATCTCGGTATCGACGTCACCGTTGGCGGTTTCCTCGGTAAAGACAATCAGGATGGTTTTCAGCAGCTGTTCAGTGAACTGGGCATCGCAAACCGTTTTCAGGTCGTTCAGGGCCGTACCCGTATCAACGTCAAGCTGACTGAGAAAGATGGCGAAGTCACCGACTTCAACTTCTCCGGCTTTGAAGTGACGCCGGGCGACTGGGAGCGTTTTGTTAACGATTCTCTGAGCTGGCTGGGCCAGTTCGATATGGTCTGCGTAAGCGGCAGCCTGCCGTCCGGCGTGAGCCCGGAAGCGTTCACCGACTGGATGACCCGTCTGCGTAGCCAATGCCCGTGCATCATTTTTGATAGCAGCCGCGAAGCGCTGGTTGCGGGGCTGAAAGCGGCGCCGTGGCTGGTTAAACCTAACCGTCGCGAGCTGGAAATCTGGGCTGGCCGCAAGCTGCCTGAGATGAAAGATGTCATTGAAGCCGCTCATGCGCTGCGTGAGCAGGGGATCGCCCACGTGGTTATCTCTCTTGGCGAAGAAGGCGCCCTGTGGGTCAACGCATCCGGAGAATGGATTGCCAAACCGCCTTCCGTTGAAGTGGTTAGCACCGTTGGCGCCGGCGACTCTATGGTTGGCGGCCTGATTTATGGCCTGCTGATGCGTGAGTCCAGCGAGCATACGCTGCGCCTGGCAACGGCAGTCGCCGCGCTGGCGGTGAGTCAGAGCAATGTCGGTATTACCGATCGTACCCAGTTGGCCGCAATGATGGCGCGCGTCGACTTACAACCCTTTAATTAACAGCAGGAGAGGCATAATGAAAACGCTGCTGATTATTGATGCCGGGCTTGGACAGGCCCGCGCCTATATGGCGAAGACCCTGTTAAGCACCGCGGCGCAAAAAGCGCAACTCGAACTGATTGATAACCCAAACGACGCTGAGCTGGCGATTGTGCTGGGCACGGCGCTGCCGGCCGACAGCGCGCTGAACGGCAAAAAGGTGTATCTCGGCGATATCAACCGCGCCGTGGCTCACCCGGAGCTGTTCCTCGGTGAGGCCAAAAGCCACGCGACGCCTTACGCCGCTCCGGCCGCTGCTGCGTTGCCGACTGCGGCTAACGGCCCAAAACGCATTGTGGCGGTCACCGCTTGCCCGACCGGCGTCGCGCACACCTTTATGGCGGCGGAAGCGATTGAAACCGAAGCTAAAAAACGCGGCTGGTGGGTGAAGGTTGAAACGCGCGGCTCCGTAGGCGCGGGCAATGCAATCACCCCGGAAGAGGTTGAACAGGCGGATCTGGTGGTCGTCGCTGCCGATATCGAAGTGGATCTGGCGAAATTCGCCGGTAAGCCGATGTATCGCACCACCACCGGTCTGGCGCTGAAGAAAACCGCGCAGGAGCTGGATAAAGCCGTGGTTGAAGCGAAACCGTATCAGCCTGCGGGTAAATCCCAGGCCGCGGCGGAAGGCAAAAAAGAGTCTGCGGGCGCCTATCGCCACCTGCTGACCGGCGTGTCGTACATGCTGCCGATGGTGGTGGCGGGCGGTCTGTGTATCGCGCTCTCCTTCGCTTTTGGTATTAAAGCCTTTGAGGTGAAAGACACCCTGGCCGCGGCGCTGATGCAAATCGGCGGTGGCTCAGCCTTCGCGCTGATGGTACCGGTTCTGGCGGGCTTTATTGCCTTCTCTATCGCTGACCGTCCTGGCCTGACGCCGGGTCTTATCGGCGGTATGCTGGCGGTGAGCACCGGTTCTGGCTTTATCGGCGGTATTATCGCCGGTTTCCTTGCCGGTTATGTGGCGAAAGCGATCAGTACGAAGCTGAAGCTGCCGCAAAGTATGGAAGCGCTGAAACCGATCCTGATCATTCCGCTGGTTTCCAGCCTGATCGTCGGTCTGGCGATGATTTACCTGATTGGTAAACCCGTTGCCGGGATCCTCGAAGGTCTGACCCACTGGCTGCAAACCATGGGCACGGCGAACGCGGTTCTGCTCGGTGCGATCCTCGGCGGTATGATGTGTACCGATATGGGCGGTCCGGTGAACAAAGCGGCCTACGCGTTTGGTGTTGGCCTGCTGAGTACCCAGACTTATGCGCCGATGGCGGCCATCATGGCGGCGGGTATGGTTCCACCGCTGGCCCTGGGCCTGGCGACGCTGATTGCGCGTAAAAAGTTCGACAAAGCGCAGCAGGAAGGCGGAAAGGCCGCGCTGGTTCTCGGTCTGTGCTTTATCACCGAAGGGGCTATTCCATTCGCCGCCCGTGACCCGATGCGCGTCCTGCCTTGCTGTATCGTTGGCGGCGCGGTGACCGGCGCGATGTCCATGTGGGTTGGCGCGAAGCTGATGGCGCCGCACGGCGGTCTGTTCGTCCTGCTGATCCCTGGTGCGATTACGCCGGTGCTTGGCTACCTGATGGCGATTGTGGTCGGTACGCTGGTCGCAGGTCTCTCCTACGCGGTGCTGAAACGTCCTGAAGTTCAAGCCGCCTGATCGACGTAGCAAACGCTTCTCAAGGGCAGAGTCTTCTCTGCCCTTTTTTTTATGCCGCATTCTTCCTCCTCCCATCCCACCGTATGTGCTCTCCTTCGCATTTTTAAACTGTTTAAAAACCATACTGGCCAAATTTTGTGATTGTGTTCATGTTCATATGAAAATCCTATTTTGCTTCTCTTTACTTTAAAATTATTCCGCTTACCATAAACACATGTTCACATTCAAACATGTGTTTAAATGAAGGGCTGTGAATCGTGAGGTGTTTATTTCCTGATATTAAATAATTCTACTGCCATAGCGTTTTTTATGCTGGAGGGTATTTTTATGCCTGAAAATGATTACGTTGTGATTATTGGATCGGCAAACATGGATGTGGCTGGCTATTCCAATGTGTCGCTAAACTACGCTGATTCTAATCCTGGGAAAATAAAATATACTCCCGGCGGCGTGGGGCGCAACATTGCGCAAAATATTGCCTTGTTGAATAAAACGGCGTGGCTATTATCCGTTGTTGGTGACGATTTTTATGGTCATTCATTATTAAAACAAACGGCCCAGTCCGGGGTTCACGTCGATAAATGTCAGATAATCCCGGGTGAAGGCACATCAAGCTATTTGTCGCTGCTTGATAATACCGGTGAAATGCTGGTGGCGATTAATGATATGAGCATCACTGAGCATATTACGCCGGCCTTTTTAAGGCAGCATCAAGATTTTATCTGCGGTGCCGCGGTGATTGTCGTTGACTGTAATATTAGCGAGTCGGCGCTGGCCTGGTTGATGGAAAATAGCGGCTCAACGCCCATTTTTGTTGACCCGGTTTCAGCCTGGAAATGCGTGAAAATCAGCCAGCACCTGGGGCGTATTCACACCCTGAAACCGAACCGGATTGAGGCAGAAACGCTGAGCGGCATCGCGCTGTCCGGCACTGACGATGTGGCTCGCGTAGCCGACTGGTTTCACCATCATGGCCTGAAACGCCTGGTGCTGAGCATGGGCGGCGATGGCGTTTACTACAGCGAGAGAGATGGGGAACGCGGCTGGTCCGCGCCGCTGAAAACCCAGGTTGTCAATGTCACCGGCGCCGGTGACGCGATGATGGCCGGTCTTGCCTGCTGCTGGCTCGACGGCTGCTCATTTTCGCAAGCGGTGAAGTTTGCTCAGGGATGCTCTTCTTTGGCGCTTTCATCGGAATTCACCAATAACCCTGAATTATCTTACGCCAACGTAAAAAAGGTAGTGGAGAAAGAATATGTCTGAATTAAATATTTCCTCTGAATTATTACAGGTCTCTGCGGAAGTTCAGCAGGCATTAAAAAACAATCAGCCGATAGTGGCGTTGGAATCGACCATTATTTCTCACGGCATGCCGTTTCCGGAAAATGCGCAAACGGCGCTGGAAGTAGAAGAAACTATTCGTCGCCAGGGAGCGGTGCCGGCAACCATTGCGATTATTCATGGCGTAATGAAAGTGGGCTTAAGCCGTGAAGAAATTGAACTTTTGGGCCGCGAAGGACATAACGTCGCCAAAGTCAGTCGTCGTGATTTACCCTTTGTTGTCGCCGCAGGATTAAATGGCGCGACTACCGTGGCGTCTACCATGATTATTGCGGCGATGGCCGGAATTAAAGTCTTTGCGACCGGCGGTATCGGCGGCGTACATCGTGGCGCCGAGTACACGTTTGATATTTCCGCCGATTTACAGGAGCTCGCTAATACCAACGTTACCGTGGTCTGTGCCGGTGCGAAATCTATTCTCGATCTCGGTTTAACCACCGAGTATTTAGAAACGTTTGGCGTTCCGCTTATTGGTTATCAAACTTCGGCGCTGCCGGCATTCTTCTGCCGAACCAGCCCGTTTGACGTCAGCATTCGCCTCAATAGCGCCAAAGACATCGCCAAAGCGATGGCGGTGAAATGGCAATCGGGTCTGAATGGCGGCATGGTGGTAGCAAATCCTATTCCTGAAGCGTTCGCGATGCCGGAAGAGAAAATCAATGCCGCCATCAATCAGGCGGTGAAGGAGGCGGAAGAGCAGGGTGTAGTGGGTAAAGCGAGCACGCCGTTCCTGCTGGCGCGCGTTGCGGAGCTGACCGGCGGCGATAGCCTGAAATCCAACATTCAGCTGGTCTTCAACAACGCCATTCTGGCCTGCGAGATTGCCAAAGAGTATCAGCAGATCGCCTGACGACAGTCGCGGGCCGTTTGCGGTTGCCCGCCCCGATATCAACGATACCGAAAGCCTGGCCTGCGCCGGGTTTTCCACCAGGTAAGGATATCATTATGGACATCATGAGAAGTCTTCTGGGGATGGTGGTGTTGCTGGCCATTGCCTTTGCGCTGTCAGTTAATAAAAAACGCATCAGCATCAGAACGGTAGGGGCAGCGCTGCTGCTGCAAATCGTGATTGGCGGGGTGATGCTCTATTTTCCGCCGGGCAAGTGGCTGGTCGAGCAGGCCGCGCTTGGGGTACACAAAGTCATGTCCTATAGCGACGCCGGAAGCGCGTTTATTTTTGGTTCACTGGTCGGTCCGAAGATGGATGTGCTGTTTGACGGCGCCGGCTTTATCTTCGCCTTCCGCGTTTTGCCCGCCATCATTTTTGTTACCGCGTTGATCAGTCTGCTTTACTACCTCGGCGTGATGGGGCTGCTGATCCGTATCCTCGGCGGGATCTTCCAGAAAGCGCTGAATATCAGCAAGATTGAGTCTTTCGTCGCCGTGACCACCATTTTCCTTGGGCAAAACGAGATCCCGGCGATCGTCAAACCGTTTATCAACAAGCTCAACCGCAATGAGCTGTTTACCGCGATTTGCAGCGGGATGGCGTCGATCGCCGGGTCGATGATGATCGGCTATGCCGGTATGGGCGTGCCGATTGATTATCTGCTGGCCGCTTCGCTTATGGCTATTCCCGGCGGGATTCTGTTTGCCCGTATGCTAAGCCCGGCAACTGAAGCATCCCAGGTCACTTTCGACAATCTCTCTTTCAGCGAGACGCCGCCGAAAAGCGTGATCGAGGCGGCGGCGTCAGGGGCGATGACCGGCCTGAAAATTGCCGCCGGGGTGGCAACCGTGGTGATGGCGTTTGTGGCGATTATCGCGCTGCTGAACGGTATTATCGGCGGCATTGGCGGCTGGTTTGGCTTCGGTCACGCCACGCTGGAGGGGATTTTCGGCTTTCTGCTCGCGCCGCTGGCGTGGATCATGGGCGTTGACTGGAACGATGCGACGCTGGCGGGCAGCCTGATTGGACAAAAGCTGGCGATCAACGAATTCGTTGCCTATCTCAACTTCTCGCCCTACCTGCAAAGTGGCGGGAACCTGGACGTGAAAACCGTTGCGATTATCTCGTTTGCGCTGTGCGGTTTCGCCAACTTTGGCTCGATCGGCGTGGTTGTCGGGGCGTTTTCGGCTATTTCACCGCAGCGCGCGCCGGAAATTGCCCAGCTTGGGCTGCGCGCCCTGGCGGCGGCCACGCTCTCTAACTTGATGAGCGCCACCATCGCCGGGTTCTTTATTGGGCTGGCATAACGTGATGCGCGCGCCGCGTCAGCGGTGCGCTGCTATCCGTTGGCAAGTAAATTGAGCGCGTTATCAACGGACAACGAGGGGTTGTTGATGCTGTGGCTGGCGCGGGTGATGGCGGTGCAGGCCATGGCGAAAGCGGCGCTCTCTTTAAAGTCGCTGCCGTCGAGATAGCTATAAAGCAGCCCGGCCATCAGCGCATCGTCGGCGCCAAAGCTGTCTATCGTCGTATGGCCCGGCAGGCTCATCCGGAAGCGTTCACCACCGGCTTCGCTACAGAAAATCGTGTCATCTTCCAGGTAAATCACCACCCGCTGGGTGCCTCTTTCGTGCAGCCATGCTAACGCCCGATCGCGATCGGCCTCGTTTTCAATGGGCTCGCCCCAGAGGATCTGCAGTTCGCGCAGCGTGGGTTTCAGCGTGTGGATCTTTCCTAGCCACGGGCGAATGCGGTGCGCTTTAAACTCGGACACGGTATCAACAAACACCGGAATGGCGTTGGTCAGAGTAAACACCCACTCCAGCGACTGTTCCGTTAAATTACAATCGACCAGAACGACGCCTGCATGCGTCAGCAGATCCCGATACTGATTCAGCAGCTGCGGCGTGAGCGACTGTAAAATATGCGTATCGTTAATCGCCAGTACCGTCTCTTCCTGCGGATTGGCGATGGAGAGATAGGTGGCGGTATTATGGCCGTGCAGGCGGATACAGCTCTGTACGTTTACGCCGGCCTGGCGGGTTTGCTCCAGCAGCGTTTCGCCGTAAAAATCACTGCCGACGGCGGAAATCAAATGCACATCGCGGCCCAGCAGCGCCAGGTTATGCGCGATATTTCGCGCCACGCCGCCCGCGGAGCACTGGATATTACCCGGGTTTGACACCGGTTGAGGATAATGGATATCGGCAATTCCGCGGATATCCATATTCACCGCGCCCAGCGAGACGCAATACTCCTGCTCGGTAAGGATGTAGCCTTTGCCCTTGATGGCCCCCTTACGCGTGAGGTCCATAATATGCGCGGCTACGCGGGAGCGGCTAATCTGCAGAATATCGGCAATCTCATGCTGCTGAATCAGCGGGTTGCGCCGCAAAATTTTGAGGATCTGCTTTTCCCTGTCGTTCATATCAGACCCTAGCCTCTTCCGTTTGCTGAGCCCGCAGCCAGGCGATCTCTTCCGCCCAGATATCAGGATTGATCGTTTCCAAAATCAGCGGGATACCGTCAAAGCGGCTGTCCTGCATAATCCAGCGGAAAGCGTCATGGCCGATATTGCCTTCACCCAGGCTGTGGTGACGGTCAACGCGGCTGGCGAACGCGCTTTTCGCATCGTTCAGGTGCATACCGCGCAGATACTGAAAACCGACAATCCGTTCGAAATCAGCGAAGGTTTTTTCACACTCTTCGGCGCTGCGCAGATCATAGCCTGCGGCGAAGGCATGGCAGGTATCAATGCATACGCCGACGCGTGATTTATCTTCTACGCCGTCGATGATGGCCGCCAGATGCTCAAACTTAAAGCCCAGGTTACTGCCCTGGCCGGCAGTGTTTTCAATCACCGCCGTAACGCCTTCGGTTTTTGCCAGCGCGATATTGATCGATTCGGCGATACGCGCCAGACATTCGTCTTCCGGGATTTGCTGCAGATGGCTACCCGGATGGAAATTCAGCAGCGTCAGGCCGAGCTGCTGGCAGCGGGAAAGTTCATCAATAAACGCATCGCGGGATTTTTCCAGCGCGTCCTCAACCGGATGGCCGAGGTTTATCAGATAGCTGTCGTGCGGCAGAATTTGCCCCGGACCGAAATGGTGCTTTTCGCAGGCGGCTTTAAATTCAGCAATGGTTTCGTCGCTCAGAGGCGCGGCGCGCCACTGGCGCTGGTTTTTGGTAAAGAGGGCAAATGCGGTCGCGCCGATTTCGGCTGCGCGAATGGCGGCATTGGCTACACCGCCGGAGGCGCTGACGTGCGCTCCAATATATTTCATAAAAAAACTCCAGATAAGCCGCTGGGGGAGGGTAATGATAGCGGCTTAGCCGGAGAGTTACATCATCCTTAATACAACCTGAGTCGCGAGGGGCTTCAGGCCATCAGGCTATGAATGGCCAGGTTAATCGCGCCGCCGCCGACAATCAGCCAGACGAAGAGCATCAGCGCCATCAGCAGCGGTTTGGCGCCAGCTTTTTTCAGCGCGCTGACGTGGGTGGTCAGGCCGAGGGCGGCCATCGCCATCGCCAGCAGTACGGTATCCAGCGTGACCAGCATTTCGACAACCGCTTTCGGCAGCAGGTGGAAGGAGTTAAACACCGCCACCAGAATAAACAGGACCGCAAACCATGGAATGGTGATTTTACTTTTTTCCCCGCCGTTGGCCGGGGATAATTGCTTCACGCGCGCGGCGAGGAACAGCAGGAACGGCGCCAGCATCATCACGCGCAGCATTTTTGCAATCACCGCCGCGTTTTCCGCGTCCGGACCCACCGCGTGGCCTGCCGCGACAACCTGAGCAACCTCATGCATCGTCGACCCCATATAAATGCCGTAGGCTTCCGGCGTAAACCAGTGCGCCAGGAAGGGGTAAATCGCCGGGTACAGGAAGATGGCAATGGTGCCGAAAATGACCACCGTGGCGACGGCGACCGTCACTTTGCTGGCTTCCGCTTTGACGACCGGTTCGGTCGCCAGTACCGCTGCCGCGCCGCAGATGCTGCTGCCGGCGCCAATCAGCCAACTGGTATGTTTATCCAGGCCGAAAACCTTTTGCCCAAGAAAGCAGGCGATAAAAAAGGTGCTGGAAAGCGTCAGCACGTCAATGACGATACCGCCTACGCCGACGTCGGCAATCTGGGCGAACGTCAGGCGAAAGCCGTATAAAATGATGCCGAGACGCAGCAGGTGCTGCTTGGCAAAAATCACGCCGCCGTCGCAGGGCTGCCAGATTTTCGGGTAAACCGTGTTCCCGATAACCATGCCGAATAAAATGGCCAGCGTGAGGGCGCTGAAGCCCGCGCCGGCGATAGCCGGAAAACTACCGGCCCACAGCGCTGCGCCGGTGAGCACGGCGGTCAGCGCCAGTCCAGGTGCAAAGTGCCGCAATGGGCGATGTTTAGTCGGTAAAGTGAGTGCTGTCATAACCTTCTCCTTTGTCTGGGAAAAGCATACGACCCGCTGGCTTAAATATAAAATTGATTATATATTTATAATTAATCGAAATAAGTGGTAAATACGCGGTTTCGCGGTTTGACAACGACGGGCATCAGTCTTACGCCGCGGATCGCGAGTCGTCTATAAAGGCAGGAAAAATCATGCATATCACGCTACGGCAGCTGGAAGTGTTTGCTGAAGTATTAAAAAGCGGTTCGACGACGCAGGCATCGCAAATGCTGGCGCTTTCCCAATCGGCGGTCAGCGCGGCGCTGACCGATCTCGAAGGGCAGCTGGGCGTGCAGCTATTTGACCGCGTAGGGAAAAGGCTGGTGGTCAACGAGCACGGCAGACTGCTTTATCCGCGGGCGCTGGCGCTGCTGGAGCGGGCGCTGGAGATAGAACAGCTGTTTCGCGGCGACAACGGCGCGATCCGCGTCTACGCCAGCAGCACCATCGGCAACTATATTCTGCCGGAAATTATTGCGCGCTATCGACGCGATCTGCCGGATTTACCGCTGGAGCTGAGCGTAGGCAATAGCCAGGACGTGATCAATGCGGTGGCCGATCTGCGCGTGGATATCGGGCTGATTGAAGGCCCCTGTCACGCCGCGGATATTATCGCCGAACCCTGGCTGGAAGATGAACTGGTTGTCTTTGCCGCGCCGGATTCGCCACTCCTCGAAGGGGAGGTAACGCTGCAACGGCTGGCGGAAGCGCCGTGGATTTTACGCGAGCACGGCTCCGGGACCCGGGAAATCGTCGACTATTTATTACTCTCGCATTTACCGGCGTTTCATCTGGGGATGGAGCTGGGCAACTCGGAAGCCATCAAGCACGCGGTGCGCCATGGTTTAGGCATTAGCTGCCTGTCGCGACGCGTGGTGGCGGAGCAGCTTGAAGTGGGGTCGCTGGTAGAGCTGACGATTCCGCTGCCGCGTTTAACCCGCACCTTGTGGCGCATTCATCACCGGCAGAAGCATATTTCCAAGGCATTACAGCGATTTCTGCATTATTGCGACGTGTAAAAGCGACGCAATGCGCGCTGGCGTTTCCGGGATTTCATGCTTTACTAATAATCCATGCTCGATCATGAAGCTCTCTTATAACTTTGCAATTGTATCGGATGGATCACAGACACTCTGGTACAATCTCGCCTCGTTTTTTGGATGGATAGCATTTTCACATGGTTTCGGATACTAAAACCACACAAGCGCCCGGTTTACGTCGTGAACTGAAGGCGCGCCACTTGACCATGATCGCGATTGGCGGTTCCATAGGTACAGGTCTTTTTGTTGCCTCTGGCGCAACAATTTCTCAGGCGGGCCCTGGCGGGGCGCTGCTCTCTTATATTCTCATCGGCCTGATGGTTTATTTCCTGATGACCAGCCTCGGCGAGCTGGCGGCGTTTATGCCGGTATCCGGCTCTTTTGCAACCTATGGGCAAAATTACGTTGAGGAAGGCTTTGGCTTCGCGCTGGGCTGGAACTACTGGTACAACTGGGCGGTAACCATCGCCGTTGACCTCGTTGCCGCTCAGCTGGTGATGACCTACTGGTTCCCCGATGCGCCCGGTTGGGTCTGGAGCGCGCTGTTCCTCGGCATCATGTTCCTGCTGAACTGGATCTCGGTAAAAGGCTTTGGCGAAGCGGAGTACTGGTTCTCGCTGATCAAAGTTGCCACCGTCATCATCTTTATTATTGTCGGCGTGATGATGATCTTCGGTATCTTTAAAGGCGCGCAGCCTGCGGGCTGGAGCAACTGGGTTATCGACGATGCGCCGTTTGCCGGCGGTTTTGCGGCAATGATTGGCGTAGCGATGATTGTCGGCTTCTCGTTCCAGGGAACCGAGCTTATCGGCATCGCGGCCGGCGAGTCGGAAAACCCGGAAAAGAATATTCCGCGCGCCGTACGGCAGGTGTTCTGGCGTATCCTGCTGTTCTATGTGTTCGCGATTCTGATTATCAGCCTGATCATTCCGTATACCGATCCGAGCCTGCTGCGTAACGACGTAAAAGATATTTCCGTTAGCCCGTTCACGCTGGTCTTCCAGCACGCGGGGCTGCTGTCGGCGGCGGCGATTATGAACGCGGTTATCCTGACCGCGGTGCTGTCGGCGGGTAACTCCGGGATGTACGCGTCCACCCGCATGCTCTACACCCTGGCCTGCGATGGCAAAGCGCCGCGTATTTTCTCTAAGCTGTCCAAAGGCGGCGTGCCGCGGAATGCGCTGTATGCCACCACGGTGATTGCAGGGCTGTGCTTCCTGAGCTCGATGTTCGGTAATCAGACCGTTTACCTGTGGCTGCTGAACACCTCCGGCATGACCGGCTTTATCGCCTGGCTGGGGATTGCCATCAGCCACTATCGCTTCCGTCGCGGCTACGTGCTGCAAGGGAACGATCTCAACGACCTGCCGTATCGTTCAGGCTTCTTCCCGCTGGGGCCGATCTTCGCTTTCGTGCTGTGCCTGATCATTACCCTGGGCCAGAACTACGAAGCGTTCCTCAAAGATACCATCGACTGGGGCGGCGTGGCGGCAACCTATATCGGTATTCCGCTATTCCTGGTTATCTGGTTTGGTTACAAGCTGGCGAAAGGGACGCGTTTTGTACGCTACAGCGAAATGAAGTTCCCGGAGCGCTTTAAAGGCTAAACCGCGCTGGCGCAGTCAGATAAAACCCTCTCACGCAGAGGGTTTTTTTATGCCCCCAGCCCTTACAAATTGACACATTTCTCCACAATTTTATTGATAATTGTAATCATTATCTTTATCATTTCCATCAAATTCAGGATGAAGCCAATCCCCATATCTTGCAGAGGGTCAGACTGACAAGGGGTGACCAGCCACATCTACTGTAAAAAATTGCGTGCATACGCCGTTAGAGCGCTATGCCGACAGTACCTGTGAGCAGGACCTTTTTTGTTTGTTTTGTTGTACACCTCATGGAGATATGGAATGTTCAGGCTAAACCCTTTTGTCCGGGCCGGATTATGCGCGTCCGTCGTATCCCTGGCGTTTCCGGCGCTCGCCGACGTTAACGAAGAAACGCTGGTCGTCACCGCGGCGGCAACTGAACAGAGCGTCAAAGATGCGCCCGCCAGTATTAGCGTTATCACCCAGCAGGATCTGCAGCGTAGACCGGTACAAAACCTGAAGGATGTCCTGCGGGAAGTGCCGGGCGTGCAGCTCACCAACGAAGGGGATAACCGCAAAGGGGTGAGCATTCGCGGCCTCAGCAGCGGCTATACGCTGATCCTCGTTGACGGTAAACGCGTTAACTCGCGCAACGCCGTTTTTCGCCACAACGATTTTGACCTTAACTGGATCCCGGTTGATGCCATTGAGCGTATCGAAGTCGTGCGCGGGCCGATGTCCTCACTCTATGGTTCCGACGCCCTCGGCGGCGTGGTGAATATCATCACCAAAAAAGTCGGCCAGCAGTGGACCGGCACCCTCAGCGCGGACACCACCATTCAGGAACATCGCGATCGCGGCGATACGTACAACGGTCAGTTCTTTACCAGCGGCCCGCTGATTGACGGCGTGCTGGGGATGAAGGCCTACGGTAGCCTGGCAAAGCGCGCCAAGGACGATCAGCAGGCTTCCAGCAACGCAGCGGGCGAAACGCCGCGTATTGAAGGTTTCACCAGCCGCGACGGCAACGTCGAATTCGCCTGGACGCCAACTGATAATCAGGACATGACCGCAGGCTACGGGTTTGATCGCCAGGATCGGGATTCCGACTCGCTTGATCGCAACCGCCTCGAGCGCCAGAACTACTCCCTGAGCCACAACGGCCGCTGGGATGTCGGCAATAGCGAGCTGAAATTCTACGGCGAGAAAGTGGATAATAAAAATCCGGGTCAGGCCGGGACCATCACTTCTGAGAGTAACTCGGTGGACGGCAAATACGTTCTGCCGTTGGGAATGATTAACCAGCTGCTGACCTTCGGCGGCGAATGGCGTCACGATAAGCTGAAAGACCCGGTCAATCTGAGCAGCGGCAGTCAATCCACCTCCGCCAGCCAGTACGCGCTGTTCCTTGAAGATGAATGGCGGATCATCGAACCTCTGGCCTTGACCACCGGCATTCGCATGGACGATCACCAGACCTATGGCGATCACTGGAGCCCGCGCGCTTATCTGGTGTATAACGCCACCGATACCGTGACCGTGAAGGGCGGCTGGGCGACGGCATTTAAAGCGCCATCCCTGCTGCAGCTGAACCCGGACTGGACCACCAACTCCTGCCGCGGCTCGTGCAGCATTATCGGTAACCCGGATCTGAAACCGGAAACCAGCGAAAGCTTCGAGCTGGGCCTTTACTACCGCGGCGAAGAAGGCTGGCTTGAAGGCGTGGAAGGAAGCGTCACCACCTTCCAGAACAACGTTGACGATATGATTGATATCCTGCGTACCTCCAGCGCCAGCGAAGCGCCGGGCTACCCGAACTTTGTCGGCTGGAAAACGGTGAACGGGAAACGCGTGCCGATCTTCCGCTACTTCAACGTCAATAAAGCGCGTATCAAAGGGGTAGAAACGGAATTGAAGGTGCCGTTCGGCGACGAATGGAAGCTGACGGTTAATTACACCTATAACGATGGCCGTGACCTGAGCAACGGCGGCGATAAACCGCTGCAAACGCTGCCGTTCCATACCGCTAACGGTACCCTCGACTGGAAACCGCTGGACGACTGGTCCTTCTACGTCACCGCCAACTATACCGGCGAACAGCGATCGGTCAGCGCGACGGGCAAAACGCCCGGCGGCTACACCATGTTTGATATCGGCGCGGCCTGGAACGTCACCAAAAATGTCAAGCTGCGCTCCGGAGTGCTTAACGTCGGCGATAAGGATCTAAGCCGCGACGACTATAGCTATACAGAAGAAGGTCGCCGCTACTTTATGGCCGTCGATTACCGCTTCTAACCGGGCAATAAAAGAGGGCTGGCGGGGAAACCTGCCAGCCCTCTTCTTTCTGCCTCAGCACAACGGTAAAACTCAATCCTGCCCTGAGACGAAAGCCTCAAGCGCCGCCAAAATCATACCCCCCGATGACGGAAATACACTATCTCGCTGTATGTATTAGTTTTTATGACGATTTGTTGGTGAGGTGTTTTGCGTATCAATGCGCCGGGAAGGGGCTTCACGACGCATTGAGATGATCAGGCGAAGAGGTACCGGGCGTGGAAGCGCAGGTGGTCCTCAATAAATGAGGCGATAAAGTAGTAGCTGTGATCGTAACCGGGCTGAATGCGCAGGGTTAACGGCCAGCTTTTCTGACGCGCGGTTTCCGCCAGTACCGCCGGCTGCAGCTGCTCGGCAAGAAATGCATCGCTGTCACCCTGATCAATCAGGGTTGGAATCGCGTCAGATTCGCTGCTGGCCTGCATTAACGCGCAGCTGTCCCAGGCCTGCCAGGCCGCTTCATCCGCTCCCAGATAGGCGGTAAACGCTTTTTGACCCCAGGGAACCTGGGTCGGGTTAACGATAGGCGCGAACGCGGAAACGCTGACGAAGCGGCCCGGATTCTTCAGCGCCATCACCAGCGCGCCGTGGCCGCCCATGGAGTGTCCGCTGATGGCGCAGCGACTGCTGAGAGTAAACTCGCGGGCAATCAGCTGCGGCAGCTCGTCGCGAAGGTAATCGTACATGCGGAAATGCGCGGACCACGGCGCCTGGGTGGCATTGAGGTAAAAGCCCGCGCCTTTACCCAGATCGTAAGCGCTATCGTCGGCAACATTATCACCGCGCGGGCTGGTGTCCGGCATCACCAGCGCAATGCCCAGTTCGGCGGCGACGCGCTGAGCGCCCGCTTTGGTAGTGAAGTTTTCATCATTGCAGGTCAGGCCGGAGAGCCAGTAGAGAACCGGCGGCGGCGCGTCCGCGTTGGCGGGCGGTAAAAAGATGCTGAAGGTCATTGCGCAGTTCAGCGTTGCGGAGTCGTGCCGCCAGCGTTGCTGCCGACCTTCAAAACAGCGGTGCTCTTCGAGCAGTTCCATGCAGGGCTCCTTAAGTGTCTCAGACGTAATTTTCCATAATACAGATATTTCATGGCCTCGTGAGTAACTTTCACTTCCTCCTTTTCGGAACGTATTGCATCATTAATGCAACTTTTAACTAACATGCTGACGTTGTCGTAGCGCTGGAATCGCGCTATCGGCCGGCGATTGGGTTGGTTGCGGCAAGGTGAGCAGGGCGTTGCGTGACGCATCGTAGTGCGCTGGTCTGGCGGCGTGGAACGAGAGGTGACGCCAATTTCAACAATTATCGATGCGGCTACTGGATTCTGTGCGTCACCTCACGCACAATGAATACAAACTTTGCCCTCAGAAGAGCAAAGAGCGCCACACCTGCAGGAGAACAAAAATGTCATCACTGAGTAAAGAAGCCATACTCGTTCATGAAGCGCTGGTCGCTCGTGGGCTGGAGACGCCGCTGCGTCCGCCAGTACAAGAAATTGATAATGAAACTCGCAAGCGTCTGATCGCCGGACACATGACCGAGATTATGCAGCTGTTAAACCTTGATCTAAGTGATGACAGCCTGATGGAGACTCCGCATCGCATCGCCAAAATGTACGTCGATGAGATTTTCTCCGGCCTGGACTACGCCCGGTTCCCTAAAATCACCGTCATCGAAAATAAGATGCAGGTTGATGAAATGGTGACCGTGCGCGATATCACCCTGACCAGCACCTGCGAACACCATTTCGTCACGATCGACGGCAAAGCGACGGTGGCCTATATCCCGAAAGATTCGGTGATTGGCCTGTCGAAAATTAACCGCATCGTGCAGTTCTTCTCCCAGCGCCCTCAGGTGCAGGAGCGACTGACGCAGCAGATCCTCACCGCGCTGCAAACGCTGCTGGGAACCAGCAACGTCGCGGTTTCCATCGATGCGGTACACTACTGCGTGAAAGCGCGCGGCATTCGCGATGCGACCAGCGCCACCACCACCACGTCGTTGGGCGGCCTGTTTAAATCCAGCCAGAATACCCGCCAGGAGTTCCTGCGCGCCGTACGTCACCACAACTAAAACGGAGCAGGGTACATGGAGAGAAATGTCACGCTGGACTTTGTCCGCGGCGTCGCCATCCTCGGTATCCTGCTACTGAATATCAGCGCCTTCGGTTTACCGAAGGCCGCTTACCTCAACCCCGCGTGGTCCGGGAACATTTCCGCCAGCGACGCCTGGACCTGGGCGATTCTCGATCTGCTGGCGCAGGTCAAATTCCTGACCCTCTTCGCCCTGCTGTTTGGCGCCGGACTTCAGCTGCTGCTGCCGCGCGGCAAGCGCTGGATCCAGTCGCGCCTGACGCTGCTGGCGCTGCTTGGCTTTATTCACGGTCTGTTTTTCTGGGACGGCGATATTCTGCTGGCCTATGCGCTGGTAGGGCTGGTGGGCTGGCGAATGGTGCGCGACGCCCACGATGTCAAATCGCTGTTTAATACCGGCGTGGTGCTATACATCATCGGCGTGGCGGTCCTGCTATTGCTGGGATTGATTTCCGGCAATGCGCCCAATCGTTCGTGGTTGCCGGACGCGGCAAATTTGCAGTACGAGCAGTACTGGAAGCTAAAAGGCGGCTTTGAGGCGGTAAGCAATCGCGCAGATATGTTGTCGGATAATCTGCTGGCGCTGGGCGCGCAGTACGGCTGGCAGTTGGCCGGTATGATGCTGATGGGCGCCGCGCTGATGCGCAGCGGCTGGCTCAAAGGGCAGTTCAGCCTTCGCCACTACCGGCGTACCGGCGGGCTGCTGATTGCCGCCGGAATGGCGGTCAATTTGCCCTCTATCGTCGCCCAGTGGCATCTCGGCTGGGACTATCGCTGGTGCGCATTTTTGCTACAGGCGCCGCGCGAGCTGAGCGCGCCGCTGCAAACCATCGGCTACGCGGCGCTGGCCTGGGGCTTCTGGCCGCAGCTGTGTAAGTTTCGTCTGCTAGGGGCGATTGCCTGCGTCGGGCGCATGGCGCTGACCAACTATCTGCTGCAGACCCTGATTTGCACCACCCTGTTTTACCGCTTCGGCCTGTTTATGAAATATGACCGCTTACAGCTGTTAGCCTTCGTGCCGCCCGTATGGGCGGTCAATCTCCTCTTCTCGTGGTTTTGGCTACGTCATTTCCGTCAAGGCCCCGTTGAGTGGCTATGGCGTCAATTAACCCTGCGTGCATCGGGGACATCATTAAAAGATACATCCAGATAACGATCTGGATCACAATCATTAACAAAATGGATGTAACCGTTTCCATCCCTGTGACCTCACTCACGTAGCGTGCGGCACGTCGCTGCCAGAATAGCCTCCTTGCTGAACACAGGAGGTGAGTGTGACGTACTGCAATGCTCTACAGGTCGGTGAGTATGATCACCATTCGTGATGTCGCCCGCCAGGCGGGTGTTTCCGTCGCGACGGTTTCGCGCGTGCTGAATAACAGCGCGCTGGTGAGCCCGGATACGCGAGAAGCGGTAATGAAGGCGGTGTCGCTGCTGGGCTATCGGCCGAACGCCAACGCGCAGGCGCTGGCGACGCAGGTCAGCGATACCATCGGCGTGGTGGTGATGGACGTGTCGGACGCCTTTTTTGGCGCGCTGGTGAAAGCGGTTGATACCGTCGCCCAGCAGCATCATAAATATGTGCTTATCGGCAATAGCTATCATGAAGCGGAAAAAGAGCGCAACGCCATCGAGGTGCTGATTCGCCAGCGCTGTTCGGCGCTGATCGTCCACTCTAAAGCGCTGAGCGACGCGGAGCTGGGGGATTTTATGGAGCATATGCCGGGAATGGTGCTGATTAACCGCATCGTGCCGGGGTACGCCCACCGCTGCGTTGGGCTGGATAACGTCAGCGGCGCGCTGATGGCGACCCGCATGCTGCTCAATCATGGCCACCAGCGCATCGGCTATCTCTCTTCCAATCACGGTATCGAAGATGATGATTTACGGCGGGAAGGGTGGTTCAGAGCGTTACATGAGCACGGCATTGTCGCTCCCGAAAGCTGGGTGGGTTCCGGGTCGCCTGATATGCAGGGCGGTGAGGCGGCGATGGTCGAGCTGCTGGGGCGCAACCTCGGTCTGACCGCGGTCTTCGCCTATAACGACAGCATGGCGGCCGGCGCGCTCACGACGCTTAAAGATAACGGCATTGCCGTACCGCAGCATCTTTCGCTGATCGGTTTTGATGATATCCCCATTTCCCGTTACACCGATCCGCAGCTGACGACGGTGCGCTACCCGATTATGTCGATGGCGAAACTGGCGACCGAGCTGGCGCTACAGGGGGCGGCGGGGAAGCTGGATCGTGAGGCCAGCCACTGTTTTATGCCGACGCTGGTGCGCCGACATTCGGTGGCGCAGAGGCAAATTGTGGGGCCGATCACTAACTAATTATCTGCCTGATGTAACCGCTTTCAATATGTGAGTGATTTCACAGTTTGTTAACATTAAGCTGACTATGATTGCTGCGTTTACAAGTCTGAACATACTATGTCACGGTGATTAATCACTTTTACAGCAGTAATCGGCGTTAAACGATGAATAAAGCCGTTTTTCAGGAGCGTTCCCTACACGGAAGACAGAATTACAGTCGTGAATGTCGCTGTGCAGTAACATTAATGTAACGCTCGCCAGCCATTTTCACACCAAAGACCCTGCATAATAAAACCGGAGATTCCATGAATAAGAAGGTGTTAACCCTGTCTGCTGTAATGGCCAGCATGTTATTCGGCGCCGCGGCGCACGCAGCAGATACGCGTATCGGCGTGACGATTTATAAATACGACGACAACTTTATGTCGGTGGTGCGCAAGGCAATTGAGAAAGACGGCAAATCGGCGCCGGATGTTCAGCTGCTCATGAATGACTCGCAAAACGACCAGTCCAAGCAGAACGATCAGATTGACGTCCTGTTGGCAAAAGGCGTGAAGGCGCTGGCGATTAACCTGGTTGACCCGGCGGCGGCGGGGACGGTCATCGATAAAGCCCGTGGCCAGAACGTACCGGTGGTGTTCTTTAACAAAGAGCCATCCCGTAAGGCGCTGGATAGCTACGATAAAGCGTACTATGTCGGTACCGATTCAAAAGAGTCCGGCGTGATTCAGGGTGACCTGATTGCCAAACACTGGAAAGCGAACCCGAACTGGGATCTGAATAAAGACGGCCAGATTCAGTTTGTCCTGCTGAAAGGCGAACCGGGTCATCCGGATGCGGAAGCGCGTACCACCTACGTGATTAAAGAGCTGAACGACAAGGGCTTCAAAACCCAGCAGCTGGCCTTAGACACCGCCATGTGGGACACCGCACAGGCGAAAGATAAGATGGATGCCTGGCTGTCTGGCCCGAACGCCAACAAAATTGAAGTCGTTATCGCCAACAACGATGCGATGGCCATGGGCGCGGTAGAAGCGCTGAAGGCTCACAATAAGAGCAGCATCCCGGTGTTCGGCGTCGATGCGTTGCCGGAAGCGTTAGCGTTGGTTAAATCCGGCGCTATGGCGGGTACCGTGCTGAACGATGCCAACAACCAGGCGAAAGCCACCTTCGATCTGGCGAAAAATCTCGCCGATGGGAAAGAACCGGCTGCCGGCACTAACTGGAAAATTGAAAATAAGATTGTCCGCGTACCGTACGTGGGCGTTGATAAAGACAATCTGAGCGAATTTATCGGTAAGTAATAGCTTAATAAGCTGCGGGCGTGCGCGCTGTACGCCCGATTATTCCTGATACAGAACCCGTCCCTGTTCGTCGTTAATTCGTCGGCAGGGGTATGCACGCACGCAGCCAGGTATAACTATGGTCAGCAATAATAGCGAACGGTCAGGCGAATATTTGTTGGAAATGACCAACATCAACAAATCGTTTCCTGGCGTCAAGGCTCTCGATAATGTGAACCTCAAGGTTCGTCCCCACTCTATTCATGCCTTAATGGGGGAGAACGGCGCGGGCAAATCAACATTATTAAAATGCCTATTTGGGATCTATCAAAAAGATTCCGGCAGTATTCTTTTTCAGGGACAAGAGATCGATTTCCATTCGGCTAAAGAAGCCCTGGAAAACGGTATTTCAATGGTTCATCAGGAATTAAACCTGGTCTTACAGCGTTCGGTGATGGACAACATGTGGCTGGGACGTTATCCCACCAAAGGCGTGTTTGTCGATCAGGACAAAATGTATCGTGATACCAAAGCGATTTTCGATGAGCTGGATATTGATATCGACCCGCGCGCTCGCGTCGGTACGCTATCGGTATCGCAAATGCAGATGATTGAAATTGCGAAGGCATTTTCCTATAACGCCAAAATTGTCATTATGGATGAGCCGACCTCTTCGTTAACTGAAAAAGAGGTCAATCATCTGTTTAAAATTATCCGCAAGCTGAAAGAGCGCGGCTGCGGCATTGTCTATATTTCCCACAAAATGGAAGAGATCTTCCAGCTGTGCGATGAAATTACTATCCTGCGCGACGGCCAGTGGATCGCCACCCAGCCGCTGGAAGGGCTGGATATGGATAAGATCATCGCGATGATGGTAGGCCGCTCCCTCAATCAGCGCTTCCCGAACAAGGAAAATAAGCCGGGCGAGGTGATTCTTGAGGTGCGCAATTTAACCTCGCTGCGCCAGCCGTCGATTCGCGATATCTCTTTCGATCTGCACAAAGGCGAAATTCTGGGGATTGCCGGGCTGGTCGGAGCGAAACGTACCGATATCGTCGAGACGTTATTCGGCATTCGCGAGAAGGCCGGCGGGACGATCAGGCTGCACGGTAAGAAGATTAACAACCATAGCGCCAATGAAGCCATCAACCACGGCTTTGCGCTGGTGACCGAAGAGCGCCGCTCGACGGGAATTTATGCCTACCTGGATATCGGTTTTAACTCGCTGATCTCCAATATTAAAAAATACAAGAATAAGGTCGGATTGCTGGATAATTCACGCATGAAAAGCGATACCCAATGGGTGATTGATTCGATGCGCGTGAAAACCCCGGGGCAGCACACGCAAATTGGTTCGTTGTCCGGTGGCAACCAGCAGAAAGTTATTATCGGTCGCTGGCTATTAACCCAGCCGGAAATACTGATGCTCGATGAACCCACGCGTGGGATTGACGTTGGGGCGAAGTTCGAAATTTACCAGCTGATCGCCGAGCTGGCAAAAAAAGACAAAGGGATCATTATTATTTCCTCCGAGATGCCGGAGCTACTGGGTATTACTGACCGTATTCTGGTAATGAGCAATGGTCTCGTTGCCGGAATTGTTGAGACTAAAACCACCACGCAAAACGAAATTCTCCGTCTTGCGTCGTTGCACCTTTAAGATCAGGGGCTCCTCATGAGTGCGTTAAATAAAAAGAGTTTTCTCACCTATTTGAAAGAAGGTGGGATTTACGTGGTTCTTTTAGTATTACTGGCTATTATTATTTTCCAGGATCCGACTTTCTTAAGCTTGCTGAACTTAAGTAATATTCTGACCCAGTCTTCGGTGCGTATTATTATCGCGCTCGGCGTGGCCGGACTGATTGTCACTCAGGGTACCGACCTTTCAGCCGGACGTCAGGTCGGCCTCGCGGCGGTTATCGCCGCCACCATGCTGCAGGCGGTGGACAACGCCAATAAGGTCTTCCCGGAAATGGCCACGATGCCGATTCCGCTGGTTATCCTGCTGGTGTGCGCGATCGGCGCGGTGATTGGCCTTATCAACGGCATTATCATTGCTTACCTGAACGTGACGCCGTTTATCACCACCCTCGGCACGATGATCATCGTTTATGGTATCAACTCCCTGTATTACGACTTTGTGGGCGCGTCGCCGATCTCCGGCTTCGATAGCCACTTCTCGCAGTTTGCCCAGGGGTTTGTGGCGCTGGGTTCATTCCGCCTGTCGTATATCACCTTCTATGCGCTGATTGCCGTGTTCTTCGTATGGATCCTGTGGAACAAGACCCGCTTTGGCAAAAACATTTTTGCTATCGGCGGCAACCCGGAAGCGGCGAAGGTTTCCGGCGTCAACGTCGCTCTGAACCTGCTGATGATTTATGCGCTCTCCGGCGTGTTCTACGCCTTCGGCGGCCTGCTGGAAGCCGGACGCATCGGTTCGGCGACCAACAACCTTGGCTTTATGTATGAACTGGATGCGATTGCCGCCTGCGTGGTCGGCGGCGTATCGTTCAGCGGCGGGGTCGGCACCGTGTTCGGCGTGGTGACCGGGGTGATTATCTTCACCGTCATCAACTACGGTCTGACCTATATCGGCGTGAACCCGTACTGGCAGTACATTATCAAAGGGGCGATTATTATCTTCGCTGTAGCATTGGATTCGCTGAAGTACGCGCGGAAGAAGTAAGTTTCTCTCTCGGAAAAAGCTGCCTGCGGGCAGCTTTTTTTATTTGCGCGGGACGGGATCACGAAAATTAATATTGCGGTGCCAATAGCCGTTGGTTTTTTCATATCTGGAATACGTTACTATTTTTGGCAAAATGTAAACATGTGTTTATGTATTTTTCCGCAAACTAAGGATATTATGCTCATTTGCTGTTTTGATAATGGAAAGGAACCCTCGAATGTTAAAGAAAATGATAGCTGTGATAGGCTTCGGAAGCCTCGTATTATTAAGCGGTTGTGCAAAAGAATCATCCCGCTCACTCGAAGTCGCTAAGGTGACGACCTGGAATACGCCTTACCACGGCGCTCGCAGCCCAATTTCAGTGGGTAAGTTTGATAACCGCTCCAGCTATATGAATGGCGTATTCTCTGATGGCGTCGATCGTTTGGGTAATCAGTCAAAAACAATTCTCATAACACATTTGCAACAAACCGGGCGATTCAATGTTCTCGATCGGAGTAATATGGCCGAGTTGCAGAATGAAGCCAGTATAAAAGGGACCAGCCAGACGCTGAAGGGCGCTGACTACGTGGTGACGGGGGACGTGACCGAATTTGGGCGCAAGGAAGTCGGCGACCATCAATTATTTGGCATCCTGGGAAGAGGGAAGAGCCAAATTGCCTATGCCAAAGTGAATCTTAATATCGTGAATGTCCAGACATCCGAAGTCGTTTTTTCGTCGCAGGGTGCCGGGGAATTTGAGCTTTCTAACCGCGAAGTGATCGGATTCGGCGGTACCGCCAGCTATGACTCCACGCTAAACGGAAAAGTGTTGGATCTCGCTATCCGCGAAGCCGTAAATAATCTGGTTGCAGGTATCGAAAGCGGTGCGTGGACACCGGCTAAATAATCGTTCTGATTTCGACATTTCCCGTGTACGTACGGTGAAATGTCGCTTTAAATCATAATATGGATGTTAAAAATGAATATTATCCGTTCTGTTTTAATTCTGCTCGCCGTGGCGGTGATAAGCGGTTGTGCGACAAGCCCCAAACCCCTCTATAGCTGGAATGAATATCAGCCTGTGGTTTATGAGTATTACGCGCTGGATATGGGGCCACAAGAGCAAATCGAAACATTAAAAAAAGATATTGAAAAAGCGCGGGCGCAGGCGCTTCCTGTTCCTCCGGGACTGCATGCGCATCTTGGGATGTTATATATCGATACCGGTCATCCGGAGCTGGCAAAAACAGAATTTGAACAGGAGAAACGGCTGTTTCCTGAATCCAGCCAGTTTATGGATTTTCTGTTGAAGAAAATGCAGGGAGGCAAAGCATGAAAAAGTTATATGTAATATGCGCGGGTTTATTACTGATCCTGCTGTTGAGCGGTTGCGCGCCGAAAAAATCCTATGACTACACGGCATTCAGGCAGAGTAAACCGAAGAGTATTCTGGTCCTGCTGCCGAAAAACGAATCACCGGACGTTAAAGCGGGCTATGGGGTACTTTCGCAGGTCACGCTGCCGCTTGCCGAGGCGGGATATTATGTTTTCCCTGTTGCCGTCGTTGATAACACCTTTAAACAAAATGGCGTCGTGAATGGTGAAGAAATGCACGGTGTCAGCCATCAAAAGCTAAGAGAAATTTTTGGCGCTGACGCTGTGCTCTATCTTAAGGTCACGGAATATGGGACATCGTATCAGGTTATCAACAGCGATACCCGCGTCGCCGTTTCCGGTGAGCTGGTGGATATTCGTAACGGAAAACTATTATGGAAAGGCAGCGCGGTGGCTTCCAGCAGCGAAAGTGACGGTAGCGGCGGTTCGCTTTTAGGCATGCTTATCCAGGCGGCCGTTGACCAGATAGTCAACACCATGACCGACAGAAGCTATAAGGTCGCGGGTATTGCCGATGCGCGACTGCTCACGCCTGCCGCGCCAGCAGGGATGCTGTACGGCCCTCGCTCTCCTAAATACGGTAAAGATTTGCAATAGCGTCCTCAATAGATGGCCGATGCGCGCCTTTGCATCGGCCATTTATTGCTTATCATGAACCCCTCTTTGCCAGATAACGAGGCTACTTCTCTTTTTTCTGCAGCTCCAGCAGCTGCTGGGGCGTGACCGCCGGATAGGACTGCGCGCCGTCGGGAACTTCCTGCTGCGCGGGGATGGGGATCAGCGGGCCTAAAAAGCGCGGCTCGCGTTTAAAAATATAGAGATCCGCCAGCGCGCCGAAGCGGGCGCCGAACTCGCGCAGGCGAACGCTCCACATATCCTTTGGCGATGGTACCGCGTAGCACTGCGCCTGAATCCCCATATGCAGGGCAATAAACAGCGCCCGCTCGCAGTGGAAGCGTTGGGTAATGATAATAAAGTCGTTCGTATCGAAGACCTTACGGGTGCGAACAATCGAATCGAGCGTACGAAAACCCGCATAGTCCAGCACGATATCCGCCGGATCGACGCCGGCTTTAATCAAATCGCGGCGCATGGTCATCGGCTCGTTATAGCTTTGCAGCGCGTTATCGCCGCTGAGCAGCAGATAGTTCACCTTGCCGCTGTTGTAGGCGTTCAGCGCGCCCTGAATCCGGTAACGATAATATTGGTTGATAACCCCGGTACGGTAGTACTTAGCGGTACCGAGCACGACGCCGACCTGGCGATAGGGCAGGTCCTGCAGCTCGTCGTAAATATAGGGAGAGGTTTTCCAGCTCATCCAGCGGTCAAGACCCAGCACGGTTAACAGCAGCAAGCCGAACAGGACTAACAGGCTGTATAACACACGCTTTAACATGAACCTGGCTCAATAGTGGATGAGGGAAGCTTCAGGCTACTTTACCCGTCGGGCAAGCGCAAGAAACCGTCGTTTAATTGCGGGGATTTTCAACAGTGCGGGCCGTTTGGCCCGCAGAATGTGACTAACCTAACAGTACGCGATCGATATTATGGCAGCCCAGCGCCTTCAGCGTCGCCGCGGTGGCGTCCCACTGGATAAGCGCCGCATCGGCCTTTTCGGCCAGAATTGCGCGCTGGATATCCGGGTAATCGTATCCGTTGAGGCTCAGCAGATTCAGTGCGCCCTGCAGCGGAGGCAGCGTCGGGTTAAAGGCGGCGTTCTCGGCGTAGCTGCCGGTGAAAAGGGGGCCGTCTTTCAGCTCCAGCGCTACGCCGGAGGGCGAATTGCTGTAAGGCGTATGGCAACGGTTGGCCGCCTGAATCGCCGCCTGAGCCAGCGCGTCGCCGCTGAGCGGGAAGCCGTGGTCCTGCTCGTCCATCAGCAGGGTTTTAATGTCCAGATCTTTCGGGCCGAAAGCGTCCGGCAAATAGTGCTGCAGCGAATGCGCCTCGCGACCGGGGAGGTGGATGCGCAGCGCCAGGCCGCTGTTCAGCTCGTTCATAAACTGTCGGCAGTGGCCGCAGGGAGTATAGTTAACGGTAATCGCCCGCAGGGATTTTTCGCCGCGCAGCCAGGCATGGCTGATGGCGCTTTGTTCGGCGTGCACGGTTTGCTGCATAGTGGCGCCGAGAAATTCCATATTGCCGCCGAAGTACCAGGTACCGCTGATGCCGCGGGCAATCGCGCCGACGTTAAAATGGGAAAGATCGGCCCGCGCGCAGGCCGCCGCCAGCGGCAGCAAAGCAAAGGCCAGCGCGTCTTCATCCAGTCCCGTTGCGCTTTGCAGCGCCGCAACCTGGTCTGCATTCAGCAGGGCCGGGAAATGCCGATCGGTCAGCATCGGGGCGATGGCCGCTTGCAGGTCCGCCGCCAGTTGGGGAAGAACAGCTTGAAAACGTGGGTGCATGGCGTTGCCTCATAACAATGTAATGGAAATCTAGTGTACGGGGGGTGACAGCCTGTATATGTGATAAACATCTCATTGTCACTGCAACTAATTCGTGTTGCATTTAAAAATGTGATTAAAATCACATTTATCCAACCACCGCTAAAATAAGCGGAAATAAGAACGGCGCGACCAGCGAGGTAATGATCCCGCAAAGCACCAGCGCCAGCGAGCTGAACGCCCCTTCCTGATAGTCGAGCTCAGCGCAACGGGCGGTCCCCAGGGCGTGGGATGCGGTCCCCATCGACAGGCCGCGCGAGGCCTTGGTGCGGATGCGCATCACGTTCAGCAGGGTGTGACCAAAGACCGCGCCGAGAATGCCGACGAAAATCACGCACACCGCGCTGATCGCCGGAATCCCGCCAATGCTGCTGCTCACCGCCATGGCAATCGGCGTCGTCACCGATTTCGGCAAAATAGAGGCGGCAATCTGCGGGGTTGCGCCCATCAACAGGGCAACGGTGGTGCCGGTGACCATCGCCACCACGCTGCCGATAAAGCAGATGGTGATGATTGACTTCCAGCGGGCGCGGATTTGGTGCAGCTGCTCATACAAAGGAAAGGCCAACGCCACCACCGCCGGCTGCAGCAGATCGTTAAGAATTTTGCTGCCGAGGAAATAGCGCTCGTAGGAGATGCCGGTTATCAGCAGAAAAGGAATGAGCACCACCATCGCCACCAGCAGCGGGTTAAGCAGCGGAAATTTAAACCGCGCCGCCAGCCTGCGGGCAAGGAAAAAGACGACAAGGGTGAGCGGCAGCGACCACCAGATTTCATGGATCATTCTTCACTTCCTTTTTGTCCAACCACTTTGCGCTCACCGTGAACCAGGTGTGAACTCCAGCTGACCACTAAAAAGACCACCAGCGTGCTTATCGCGCAGGACACCACCACCGGGCCAAACTGCGCGCGCAGTAAATCCCAGTACTGCATGACGCCGACGCCGATAGGCACAAACAGCAGCGCCATATAGCGAATCAGGATGTTGCAGCCGGGGTTAACCCACTGTGGCGGCATGATCTGCAGCGCCAGCAGAAAAAACAGAATCAGCATGCCAATAATGCTGCCGGGAATGGCGATCGGCAGGAGCGAAGAGAGAAAAATGCCCGCATACAAGCAGGCGTAGATGAGCACGAAAGCGCGCAGATACTGCCAGACAATAATCAGTGATTTACTCATGGTAATAACCCTTGATGAACCGCATTCATCATACAATTAAAGCCAAAAATGTGCTACCGATCACATCATGAATTCTACGCATACCTGCAATAGAGAGGGGGAACAGCAAAACGGACGGCTATCAGAGCGTAGATTGCAGCGACAGGCAGTGCAGAAACCGGCTCAGCGCCAGCGAGGGCGTTTCACTTTTTCGCCAGAACACCCCAACGCTACCTTTTTGTTCAATGCGCGGCAAATTAAGAATCGCCAGCTGGTGCTGGGCGGCGTAGCGCTGCGCCAGGCGCAAGGAGAGAATTGAGACCATATCGCTGCTCTGCAGCAGGTTGCTGGTGACGTTCATCGAGGCGGACTCAATGGTGTTTTCCGGCAGCATCACGCCGTTATCCACCAGCGCGTTGTCGATGCTCAGGCGAATTGGCGTGCCGGTGGGCCAGACGATCCAGCGCCAGGGGGAGAGATCGGCCCAGCTTAACCGCGATTTTTGGGCCAGCGGGTGATCGGGACGGGCGACAAAGCAGACCGGTTCGGTGTAGAGCACCCGGTAGCTCAGCGGCAGCTCCAGCGCCCGTCCGCCGACGCGTCCGACAACCACATCCACCACGCCGGCGAGCAGATCGTTAAGCAGCGGCGTCATGACCTTCTCTTCGATATTCAGGTGCAGGGTCGGCATCTCTTTGAGCAGTTCGAGGATCGCCTGCGAGACGCAGTCGGTCGCCACCGGCGAACAGCCAATCATCAGGCTGCCCACCTGTCCGCCCTGCTTAAAACGCTCGATCTCATACTGCGAACGCGACATATCGTTAATCAGCCGCTGGGCGTGCTGAAGCAGCAGCTTCCCGCCTTCGGTCGGGCGCAGGCCTTTGCTATGGCGTTCGAACAAAACCATGCCGACTTCGTCTTCAAACTGGCTGAGCCATTTGGAGAGCGCGGGCTGAGTAATGTTCATCATTTTCGCCACCTGCGTGAGATTGCCTTGCTCCCCCAGCGCCACCAGCATCTGTAAATGGTGCAGCTTCAGTTTCTGCGTCCAGTCCGCCATTAGCGATAACCTCCAGGTTATGTCTATGCCCGAAATACCATTGTACATTTCATTGCCTGAGTTACAAACTCGCAACATAAAAGAAATAAATACAACACCTACCCCTACCTGCACTGAGGCATAACGATGACTCAACGACTTGAATTACAGAAGCTGCTCAACGCCGCGCCGGTCGGCGCCCGACAGTGGCGCGTGATTATCTGCTGTTTCCTGGTGGTGATGCTCGATGGCTTTGATACCGCCGCGATTGGTTTTATCGCGCCGGATATCCGCAGCCACTGGCAGCTCACCGCCGGCGACCTCGCGCCGTTATTTGGCGCGGGATTGCTGGGCCTGACCGCCGGGGCGCTGCTCTGCGGCCCGCTCTCCGACCGCTTTGGCCGCAAACGGGTGATTGAGTTTTGCGTCGCCCTGTTCGGCCTGTTCAGCCTGCTTTCCGCGTTTGCCCCCGATCTGCAAATGCTGGTGTTCCTGCGTTTTCTGACTGGCCTCGGCCTCGGCGGCGCAATGCCTAATACCATCACCATGACCTCGGAATATTTGCCTGCCCGGCGGCGCGGGGCGCTGGTAACCCTGATGTTTTGCGGGTTCACCCTCGGTTCCGCCTTCGGCGGCGTGGTCAGCGCACAGCTGGTGCCGCTGATCGGCTGGCACGGCATTCTGGTGCTCGGCGGCGTTTTACCGTTGATACTGGCGGTGGCGCTGGTGCCTCTGCTTCCCGAGTCTCCGCGCTGGCAGATCCGTCGCCAGCTGCCGCAGGCGACGATCGCCAGAACCGTCGGCGCCATTACCGGCGAGCGCTATAACGACACGCATTTCTGGCTTGATGAACCTGCCGCAGGGGCGAAGGGCAGTATCAGCCAGCTGTTCGCCGGGCGTCAGCTGGCCATCACCTTAATGCTATGGGTGGTGTTCTTTATGAGCCTGCTGATTATCTATCTGCTCTCCAGCTGGATGCCGACGTTGCTAAACCATCGGGGCATTGATTTACAGCACGCTTCGTGGGTCACCGCCGCCTTCCAGATTGGCGGCACCTTTGGCGCGCTGCTGCTCGGCGTGCTGATGGATCGCTTCAATCCCTATCGGGTGCTGGCGCTGAGCTACGGCCTCGGGGCGGTGTGTATCGTCATGATTGGCCTGAGCGAGAACGGCCTGTGGCTGATGGCGCTGGCGATTTTCGGCACCGGCATCGGCATCAGCGGCTCGCAGGTGGGGCTGAATGCGCTAACCGCAACGCTGTATCCCACGCAAAGCCGCGCGACTGGCGTGAGCTGGTCAAACGCGGTTGGCCGCTGCGGGGCCATCGTTGGCTCCCTTTCCGGCGGTGTGATGATGGCGATGAATTTCTCATTCGATACCCTGTTTTTTGTTATCGCCGTCCCGGCCGTTGTGAGCGCCGTGATGCTTATCCTGCTGACGCTTGCCGTCCGCAACCCGACTTCTGTACCCGCCGCGCTGCCTTCCGCAGGCATTGTGAATAAATAAGGAGAACGCTTATGTCCCAGTCCACCACGGAAGCAAATAACGGCCGTCAGCAGTTTTACCAGCATATTTCCGGGCAAAACCTGACGCCGCTTTGGGAATCGCTGCACCATCTGGTGCCGAAAACGCCGAACGCCACCTGCGCGCCGGCTTACTGGAATTATCAGGAGATTCGCCCGCTGCTGCTGGAAAGCGGCAAGCTGATTGGCGCGAAAGAGGCGATACGCCGCGTGCTGGTGCTGGAAAACCCGGCGCTGCGCGGGCAGTCGTCGATTACCTCCTCGCTGTACGCGGGTTTGCAGCTGATTATGCCCGGCGAAGTGGCGCCGAGCCATCGGCACAACCAGTCGGCGCTGCGCTTTGTCGTGGAAGGCGAAGGGGCGTTTACCGCCGTTGACGGCGAACGTACCGCCATGCGCGCCGGCGACTTTATTCTGACGCCCCAGTGGCGCTGGCACGATCACGGCAACCCCGGCAACGAACCGGTTATCTGGCTCGACGGCCTCGACCTGCCGCTGGTGAACTATCTGGGCTGCGGCTTCGCGGAGGACTATCCGCAAGATCAGCAGCCGGTGACCCGCAAAGAGGGGGATTATCTGCCGCGCTACGCCGCCAACATGCTGCCGCTGCGCCATCAGGTCGGTAACTCTTCGCCCATCTTTAACTATCGCTACGACCGCAGCCGCGAAGCGCTGCACGATCTGACGCGGATGGGCGATGCCGACGAGTGGGATGGCTATAAGATGCGCTACGTCAACCCGGTCACCGGCGGCTACCCGATGCCGTCGATGGGCGCCTTCCTGCAGCTGTTACCGAAAGGGTTTACCTCGCGAGCGGCGAAAACCACCGACAGTACCGTCTATCACGTGGTGGAAGGCAGCGGCCAGGTCACCATTGGCGAACAGACCTTCGCTTTTCAGGCAAAAGATATCTTCGTGGTGCCGACCTGGCACGCCGTCTCTTTTATCTCCGCCGAAGATAGCGTGTTATTCAGCTTTTCGGACCGTCCCGTGCAGGAAGCGCTCGGCCTGTTCCGCGAAGCGCGTTATTAAAAATTAAGAATAAGGAATCGAATCATGACTCAATACGTTTTTGCACCCCAGGCCCCGATTAGCGTTCCGGTTGTCGGCAGCGATGAGCAGTTCCCGGTGCGCCGCGTTTACTGCGTGGGCCGCAACTACGCCGCTCACGCGCGTGAAATGGGCTTTGACCCGGATCGCGAACCGCCGTTCTTCTTCTGCAAGCCTGCCGATGCGGTGGTGCCCGTCGCCGCGGGAGAAACGCTGAACCTGCCGTATCCGACGCAAACCGATAACTATCACTACGAAATTGAGCTGGTGGTGGCGATTGGCAAGCGGGGAAGCGATATCCCGCTGGAGCAGGCCCATGAGTATATCTGGGGCTATGCCACGGGGCTGGATATGACCCGCCGCGATCGCCAGATGGAGATGCGCCAGATGGGCCGTCCGTGGGAGATTGGTAAAGCTTTTGACCTTTCCGCGCCGATTGCGCCGCTGCATAAAGCGGATACGGCGGACGTGAGCCAGGCCGGAATCTGGCTGCAGGTAAACGGGGAAGATCATCAGCGCAGCGATATTCGCCACCTGATCTGGTCGGTTAACGAAACCATCAGCTATCTTTCCGGTTTCTTTGAGCTGCAGCCCGGCGATCTGATTTTCACCGGCACGCCGGAAGGCGTCGGCGCGGTGGTGAAAGGCGATGTCATCACCGGCAACGTCGATGGACTGACGCCAATCGCCGTGCGCGTGGTGTGAGGTGAATGATGAAGCTGTACAGTTTTTTTAATAGCTCAGCGTCCTACCGCGTGCGGATTGCGCTGGCGCTGAAAGGCATCGACTACCAGAGCGTCGGCGTTAACATCCGCATCGGCCAGCAGAACGCGCTGGAGTACCGGCGGCTGAACCCGGTCGGTCTGGTGCCGACGCTCATTACCGACAAAGGCGAATCTCTCGGCCAGTCGCTGGCGATTGCCGACTGGCTGGACCGGCACTATCCGCAGCCGCTGCTGCTGCCCCAGGCGGACAGCGCGCGGATGCGGGTACTGGAGATCGTTTACGCCATCGCCTGCGATATTCATCCCATTAATAACATGCGCGTTTTACGCTACCTTGGCGACGAGCTAAAGGTAAGCGAAGAGGAGAAAAAACGCTGGTATGCGCACTGGATCCAGCAGGGATTCAGCGCCGTCGAGCAGCTATTGCGCCACGCGAAATCCGGCGATTTTTGCGTGGGCGATGCGCCTACCCTGGCGGACTGCTGCCTGGTGCCGCAGTGGGCCAACGCCCTGAGGATGGGCTGCGATCTCAGCCACTATCCGCGCTGCCAGGCGGTTTATGACGCCTGTACCCGGCTGCCGGCATTTATCGCCGCCGCGCCGGAAAACCAACAAGATAAGATCCCGGCTTAGGAGGCAACATGGCAAAAGTGATGCGAGCAATTATTGTCGGCGGCGGTATTGGCGGAGCGGCCACGGCGCTCTCTCTGGCGCGCCAGGGCATCAAAGTGATGCTGCTGGAAAAGGCGCATGAAATCGGCGAAATCGGCGCCGGGATCCAGTTGGGTCCAAACGCATTCTCGGCGCTCGACAGCCTCGGCGTCGGCGAAGTCGCCCGCCAGCGCGCGGTGTTTACCGACCATATCACCATGATGGATGCGGTCAACGGCGAAGAGGTGGTGCATATTGAGACCGGACAGGCCTTCCGCGACCATTTTGGCGGACCCTATGCGGTGATCCATCGGGTGGATATCCACGCCACCGTCTGGGAGGCGGCGCTGACCCATCCGGCCGTTGAGTATCGTACATCGACGCAGGTAGTGGATATCCGCCAGACCGCCGATGACGTGACGGTGTTTGATGATAAAGGCAACAGCTGGACGGCGGATATTCTGATCGGCTGCGACGGCGGTAAGTCGGTGGTGCGCCAAAGCCTGCTGGGCGATTCGCCGCGGGTAACCGGCCATGTCGTTTATCGCGCGGTGGTTGACGCCGCCGATATGCCGGACGATTTACGCATCAACGCGCCGGTGCTGTGGGCCGGTCCGCACTGCCACCTGGTGCATTATCCGCTGCGCGGCGGCAGGCAGTACAACCTGGTGGTGACCTTCCATAGTCGGCAGCAGGAAGAGTGGGGCGTGCGCGACGGCAGTAAAGAAGAGGTGCTCTCCTACTTTAAAGGCATCCACCCGCGTCCCCGGCAGATGCTGGACAAACCGACCTCCTGGCGTCGCTGGTCCACCGCCGACCGCGAGCCGGTAGAGAAGTGGGGCAACGACCGCATCACGCTGGTTGGCGATGCCGCGCATCCGGTGGCGCAGTATATGGCCCAGGGCGCCTGTATGGCGCTGGAAGATGCGGTGACGCTGGGTAAAGCGCTGGCGCAATGCGACGGCGACGCCGCCCGCGCTTTCGCGCTGTATGAATCGGTACGTATTCCGCGTACCGCGCGCATCGTCTGGTCGACGCGGGAAATGGGGCGGGTCTATCACGCCGCCGGCGTTGAGCGTCAGGTGCGCAATCTGCTGTGGAAAGGCAAAACCCAGAGCGAGTTTTATCGCGGCATCGAGTGGCTGTACGGCTGGAAAGAGGATAACTGCCTGGAAGCGCGTTAAGCGGCTGCGCACTTCCCGGGGCGCGGCTGGCGCCTTACCCGGGCTACCGGCCCGCAGATAGCGGTGGTCGCGTAGCCTGGCTAAACGCAGCGCCGCCGCCGGGAAAACCGATATTGGCCCCTTTCAACCCGCATCCAGAGGCGCTAACATAGCGCCTCTTTTTTCCGGGCAATGATAAACAATATGCGTGTATTACTGGCGCCGATGGAAGGCGTGCTCGATTCGCTGGTGCGTGAGCTGCTGACCGAAGTGAATGATTACGATCTCTGCATCACCGAATTCTTGCGCGTGGTGGATCAGCTCCTGCCGGTAAAATCGTTCTACAGGCTGTGTCCGGAACTGCATAACAACAGCCTGACGCCGTCCGGCACCCGAGTGCGCGTGCAGCTGCTCGGGCAGTATCCGCAGTGGCTGGCGGAAAACGCCGCTCGCGCGGTCGAGCTCGGTTCCTGGGGCGTTGACCTCAACTGCGGCTGCCCGTCAAAGCTGGTGAACGGCAGCGGCGGCGGGGCGACGCTGCTGAAAGACCCTGAGCTTATCTATCGCGGCGCGAAAGCGATGCGCGAGGCGGTTCCCAGCCATCTGCCGGTCACGGTAAAAGTACGGCTTGGCTGGGACAGCGGCGAGCGGCGATTTGAAATTGCCGATGCGGTCCAGCAGGCGGGCGCCAGCGAGCTGGTGGTGCACGGCCGCACCAAAGAGGACGGCTATAAAGCGGAGCGCATCGACTGGCAGGCCATCGGCGAAATCCGTCAGCGCCTGACTATTCCGGTGGTGGCCAACGGTGAAATCTGGGACTGGCAAAGCGCCCAGGATTGCCTGGCCGCGACCGGCTGCGACTCGGTGATGATTGGCCGCGGCGCCCTGAACGTTCCAAACCTGAGCCGGGTGATAAAATATAACGAACCACGTATGCCCTGGCCGCAGGTGGTCGAACTGCTGCAAAAATATACCCGCCTGGAAAAGCAGGGCGACACCGGTCTTTATCACGTCGCGCGTATCAAACAGTGGCTGAGCTATTTGCGTAAAGAATACCTTGAGGCTGCTGAGCTGTTCAGCGCGGTGCGCACCCTACAAGATTCAACCAGCATTGCGCGCACGATTAACGACTGGCGTAGCTAAACTATCTGACCTACATCACAATTTTTGGCTTGTCCCATTGAGATTACCCGGCGGACAGTGAAATACTCACTACCGATTGTTACTGCTCCGGCAGGCAAAACCTGATTTCCTGGCATCCGTCGGGGTCAGGTTTTTTTGTTTTTGGGGTTCATATGCAAATCGCCAAAGTACTTAATAATAATGTAGTGGTGGTTGTTGATGAGCAGCAGCGTGAACAGGTAGTCATGGGCCGAGGACTTGCCTTTCAAAAACGCGTTGGTGACTCTCTTGATGAAAGTAAAATTGAAAAGGTCTTCGCGCTGCAGAGCGATGAACTGGTTGGCCGTTTAGGTGAATTACTCAGTCAGATACCGTTAGAAGTGATGACCACCTGCGATCGGATCATCGATCTGGCGCGCGGTCGTCTCGGTAAGTTACAGGATAGTTTGTACATTACCCTGACCGACCACTGCCACTTTGCGATTGAGCGGCAGAAGAAGGGCATCGCCATTCGGAATGTGCTGCTGTGGGAAATAAAGCGGCTGTATCCGAAGGAGTTTGAGTTAGGGCAGGAGGCGCGGGCGATCGTCAGCAAAAGGCTCGGGGTTGAACTGGCCGAAGATGAAGCGGGTTTTATCGCCCTGCATCTGGTCACGGCGCAGCTCAACAGCGAAATGCCGGAAGTGATGCACGTGACCCGGGTCATGCAGGAGATCCTGCAGCTGGTGAAGTATCAGCTGACGCTGAACTACGACGAAGAGTCGCTGAGCTACCAGCGCTTTGTCACCCACCTCAAGTTTTTCGCCCAGCGCATGCTGACGCGAACGGTGGTCGAAGATGATGATGTGACGCTGCACAGCGCGGTAAAGGATAACTACCCTAAAGCGTGGAAGTGTGCGGAAACCGTCGCCCGGCACCTGCAAAAGAGCTACCAGCGGCCGCTGACGACGGAAGAGATTATGTTTCTCGCCATTCATATTGAGCGGGTGAGAAAAGAGGGACGCTAAGCGCCGATCGGGCCTGGCGCATAGCTCCCGCGCTACAACTGGATTGTTACTGCATTACGCAGGCAAAACCTGAGCGCAACGCCTACACGGCGTTGTTCTCGGGTTTTTTTTATTTTTAATACTCAGTTAACGATGCCTGCGGGCAGCGGAAGTAAGGAAAAACAGCATGGAATATAAAGCACTCGCGCAGGATATTCTCACTCGGGTAGGCGGCAGAGAGAATATTGTGAGTCTGGTTCACTGCGCTACACGGCTGCGTTTTAAGCTCAAAGATAGCAAGAAGGCGGATGCCGAAGGACTGAAGGCGAACCCTGGCGTCATTATGGTCGTCGAAAGCGGCGGCCAGTTTCAGGTGGTTATCGGTAATCACGTGCACGATGTCTGGCTGGCGGTGCGCAGCGAAGCCGGCCTGACGGATGACAGTGAGCCGGTGGCGGTAAAAGGCGAAAAAGTGTCGCTTATCGGCCAGCTTATCGACATTGTTTCCGGTATTTTCACCCCGTTTATCGGCGTCCTGGCGGCCTCGGGGATCCTCAAAGGCTTGCTGGCGCTGGCGGTGGTTTGCGGCTGGTTAACGACGCAGCAGGCGACCTATAAAATCTGGTTTGCCGCCAGCGATGCGCTGTTCTTCTTTTTCCCGCTGTTTCTCGGCTATACCGCAGGCAAGAAATTTGGCGGCAACCCCTTTATTACCATGGTGATCGGCGGCGCATTAACTCATCCGCTGATGATTCAAGCGTTTGACGCCAGCATGGCTCCCGGCGCCGCGACGGAGTATTTCCTCGGTATTCCGGTGACCTTTATCAATTACAGCTCCTCGGTCATTCCGATTATCCTCGCCTCGTGGGTCAGCTGCTGGATTGAAAAACGCAGCAACGCGATACTGCCTTCCTCGATGAAGAACTTCTTCACGCCGGCGATTTGCCTGGCCGTCGTCGTACCGCTCACGTTTCTGATTATCGGCCCCGTAGCCACCTGGCTGAGCCAGCTGCTGGCCAATGGTTATCAGCTTATCTATCAGGTTGCGCCCTGGCTTGCCGGAGCGGCGATGGGAGCGCTGTGGCAGGTATGCGTTATCTTCGGGCTGCACTGGGGCCTGATACCGTTAATGATTAACAACCTCGCCGTGCTGGGCCATGATTCGATGATGCCGATGCTGCTGCCTGCGGTGATGGGCCAGGTGGGCGCCGCGCTGGGGATTTTCCTGCGCACTCGCGATGCGCGGCAAAAAGTGCTGGCGGGTTCTGCGGTTTCCGCCGGGATCTTTGGCGTGACCGAGCCGGCGATTTATGGTCTGAACCTGCCTTTACGCCGTCCCTTTATCTTCGGCTGCGTTGCTGGCGCCATCGGCGGCGCGATGGTTGGTTTTAGCGACAGCCACGTCTACTCTTTTGGTTTCGGTAACATTTTCACCCTGGCGCAAATGATCCCGCCGGAGGGCATTGACGCTACGGTGTGGGGCGGCGCGGCGGGGATGTTTGCCTCGTTAATCATCGCCTGCGTGCTTACCCTCGTCGCCGGGCTGCCGCGCAGCAGCGCTGAGCAGGCTGCGGTTGTCGTGGCGCCGGCCTCGGAAAACGACATCCTGGCGCCGATGACCGGCAGCGTGCTGGCGCTGGATCAGGTGCCTGACAGTACCTTCGCCAGCGGCCTGTTGGGCCAGGGCGTGGCGATTATTCCCTCAGTGGGCAAGGTTATCGCGCCGTTCTCGGGCGAAGTCGCCTCCATTTTTCAAACCAAACACGCCATCGGTCTGCTGAGCGACAGCGGCATTGAGCTGCTCATCCACGTTGGCATCGACACCGTTAAGCTCGATGGCGCGCCGTTCACCGCCCATGTAAAAGAGGGTGACAAAATCAAAGCGGGCGACCTGCTGCTGGAGTTTGACCGCCAGGCGATTCTGGACGCCGGCTATGATCTGGCGACGCCCATTATTATCAGCAACAGCGACGATTTTCGTACTCTCGACATGGTCTCCGCCAGCGCGGTGGATGCCGGTCAGCCGCTGTTGTCCGTAAGCCGTTAATCACAGGAGAGAGATGAATGAAGACATTCCCACAGGCGTTTTTATGGGGCGGCGCGACCGCGGCAAACCAGGTTGAAGGCGCTTATCTGGAAGACGGGAAGGGATTAACCACTTCTGACGTCCAGCCGCGCGGCGTATTTGGCGATGTGGTAGAACGCGTGCCCGGCGATAGCGGCATTAAGGATATCGCCATCGATTTTTACCACCGTTATCCGGAAGATATCAGCCTCTTTGCCGAGATGGGCTTTAACTGCCTGCGCGTATCGATTGCCTGGGCGCGTATTTTCCCCAACGGCGATGAGGCGCAGCCAAACGAAGCCGGGCTGGCCTTCTACGATAAGCTGTTTGATGAAATGGCGAAGCACAATATTACTCCGCTGGTAACCCTGTCCCACTATGAGATGCCGTGGGCGCTGGTGAAAAACTACGGCGGCTGGGGCAATCGCAAAGTGATTGGCTTCTTCGAGCGCTACGCCCGTACGGTGTTCGAGCGCTACCAGGCGAAGGTCAAACTGTGGCTGACCTTCAATGAAATCAATATGTCCCTGCACGCGCCGATGACCGGCGTCGGACTGCCGGCCGACAGCAGCAAAGCGGAAGTCTACCAGGCTATTCACCATCAGCTGGTGGCGAGCGCGCTGGCGGCTAAGGCCTGCCATGACATCGTGCCTGAGGGCAAAATCGGCAATATGCTGCTCGGCGGCCTGATGTATCCGCTCAGCTGCAAACCGGACGATATTTTTGAAACCCTGCAGCAGAACCGTAGCTGGCAGTTCTTTGGCGATGTCCAGTGCCGCGGCGCTTACCCGGGCTATATGCTGCGCTATTTCCGCGACAACGGCATTAACCTCGACATCACCGATGCCGACCGCGCCGCCCTGAAAGAGACCGTCGACTTTATCTCCTTCAGCTACTATATGACCGGCTGCGTGACCGCCGACAAAGAGCTGAACAAAAAAGCGCGCGGCAATATTCTCAGCATGGTGCCGAACCCGCACCTGGCAAGCTCGGAATGGGGCTGGCAGATTGACCCGCTCGGTCTGCGCACGCTGCTGAACGTGCTGTGGGATCGCTATCAGAAGCCGCTGTTTATCGTGGAAAACGGCCTGGGCGCCAAGGATAAGGTGGAAGCCGACGGCAGCATCAACGACGATTACCGGATCAGCTATCTTAACGACCATCTGGTGCAGGTTCGTGAGGCAATCGAGGACGGCGTTGAGCTGATGGGCTACACCAGCTGGGGGCCTATTGACCTGGTGAGCGCGTCGAAGGCGGAGATGTCCAAACGCTATGGCTTTATCTATGTCGATCGCGACGATGAAGGCAACGGCACCCTGGCGCGCAGCCGCAAGAAGAGCTTCTGGTGGTATAAAGAGGTCATTGCCACTAACGGCGGCAGCTTAAAAGAGTAATCGTCTGGAGGTTGCGTCGGCTAACCGCCACCCGGCAGAAATGCGCGACAGTAGCTAAAACCCTCGGCCCGGATAACCTCCGGGCCATTTTGCGTATTACGCCGGCTTACGCGCGCGCAGCAGAAAAATCATCGGCCGCTCTTTTTCTTCATCCAGCGCCGGCTGAGCGGCAATCTGCTCCGCCGTCGGTCCCCACTCATCCAGATGCTCAATGATAAAACCGGCGGCCACCAGCAGGTTTATCCAGCTGGACAGCTTGCGGTGCTGTTTTTTCACTCCGTCGGCAAACCAGTTGCTGATGCGCTCGCCCTCCTGCTGGTAGTGGCTCACCGGCCAACTTTTCTGCCCGTTCTCATCCACCTGCCAGCCCTGCTGAGGCGGGGCGGTGTAGATGGGATGTTCGGCGGAGAACAGCAGCGTGCCGCCAGGCGTCAGCGCCCGGTAAACGGTGGCGAACAGGGGCGCGACGTCGGGCAGATAGTGCAGCGCCAGCGAGCTATAGACCAGCTCGCAGCTATCGGCGGGCAGGGTAAGCGTCTGGAGATCTTCGCAGCGATAGCGAATACCTTCGCCCTCCGTCATTTCGCGGGCGCGCTCCAGCATTCGGCTGGAGAGATCCAGCCCGTCCACCTGCGCGGCGCCCTGATCCCGGGCCCAGCGGCAAAACCAGCCGTAGCCGCAGCCAAGATCGACGACGCGTAAACCGGATAACGGTGGAAGCATTTGCTGAAGGGTTGGCCACTCCGGCGCACCCTCCAGCCCTTTTACCGAACGATCGAGGGTGGCGTATCCGGCAAAAAAAGCGGGATCGTCATAGATGTTCTGACTCATTATCACTCCATGAGAAGTTTATTTTTAGCCTGCTAATAGTTACGGCACACGCTTTACTAAACGGCAATGATGCAAGTAGCTTAATATACCCGACCTTATTTAATCACCTGACCGATTTCATGAACCTGACTTTGAGCAAACGCGCGTTGGCTGGCCTGCCACTGGTTATCGCGCTGGCGGGCTGCGCGCCATCGCACGATACTGGCAAGCCGCTCCAGCAGCAGACCCCGGCATCCCACGTCGCAATGGAATTGCCCGCCGCCGTAAAAAACGGCTGGCCGCAAAGCAACTGGTGGCAGGATTACCATGACCCGCAGCTCAATAGCCTGATTCAGCGTGCCTTAGCCAATGCGCCGGACATGCAGATTGCCGAACAACGCATCAGGCTGGCGGAAGCGCAGGCGCGGATGTCGCAATCCAGCCTGGGGCCGAACCTGGATTTTTCCGCCGATATCGAACGACAGAAAATGTCCTCCGAGGGGCTGATGGGGCCGTTTGCCACCGATACCGACGGCAACACCGGGCCGTGGTACACCAACGGCACCTTCGGACTGACCGCCGGATGGGATCTGGACCTGTGGGGTAAAAACCGCGCGCTGCTGAAAGCGCGCATCGGTGAAGTCAAAGCCCAGGTCGCCGAAGAAGCCCAGACCCGCGAACTGCTGGCCGGCAGCGTCGCTCGCCTTTACTGGCAGTGGCAGACCGAAGCGGCCATTAAAAACGTGCTGACGCAGGTGAAGCGCGAACAGAATAATGTCGTTACCGTGGATACTGCGCTGTACCAGCGCGGGATCACCAACTCGGCCGAAGGGGCAGAGAACGATATTAACGTCAGTAAAACCGATCAGCAGCTCGCCGACGTAGCGGGCAATATGAAAGAGATCGAAGCGCGGCTGATGGCGCTGACCAACAGCCAGAGCCAGGCGCTGAATCTTCATCCGGCGGATTTACCCGCCGTCAGCGCGCAAATGCCCAACCAACTGGGCTATGAGCTGCTGGCGCGACGCCCGGACCTGCAGGTCGCGCACTGGTATATCGAAGCTTCATTAAGCGAAGTGGATGCCGCGAAAGCCGCGTTTTATCCGGATATCAACTTGATGGCCTTCTTGCAGCAGGATGCTCTGCATCTCAGCGATCTGTTCCGCCACTCTGCCCAGCAGATGGGCGTCACCGCCGGGCTGACCCTGCCGATCTTTGATAGCGGCCGCCTGAACGCGAACCTGGATATCGCCAGCGCGCAAAACGCCCTGTCGATAGCGAAGTACAATAAAGCGGTGGTCGATGCGGTGAACCAGGTGGCGAAAACCGCCAGCCAGATGGAAACGCTGATGGCGAAAAATCAGCAGCAGCAGCAGGTTGAAAAAGATGCTCAGCGGATGGTCGCTCTGGCCCAGGCGCGGATGAATGCCGGGATTATTTCCGGTTCGCGCGTCAGCCTGGCGAAGCTGCCGGCGCTGCAGGAGCGCGTCACCGCGCTGCGCCTGCGCGGCCAGTGGCTTGATGCCAGCATTCAGCTGACCTCCGCGCTGGGCGGCGGGTATCATCAGGCGGCGAAGTAGTTCTGTTTCCCCGGCTCGCGCTGCGCTTAGCCGGGCTACAGATTACGTGGTCTGTGGAGTTTGTAGCCCGGATATGGCGTTTACGCCGCCATCCGGGAACTCTCGTCACTCTTTCTTCTTTGCCTCGCGACGCTTTAGCCACCAGTGCGCCGCAACCACCAGCGCCACCGCCAGAATCAGCCAGATCCAGTGTTTCAGATGCGCGTCCAGATGATGCAGCCACGGGCCGATCGCTTCGCCGCCGAGATAGCCGAGCGTGGTAAAAATTAACGCCCAGATAATCGCGCCGACAATATTCAGCGGCAGAAACACCTTCGGCGGCAGGCGGCTGGCGCCAATTAACAGCGGGCCGATAACCCGAAAGCCGTACATAAAGCGGGTACCGATGACGAACAGATAAGGACGCCGTTGGATCATCCGCTGGGCCTTCTGGATCCGTTTTTTCTGGCGCGCAAACCGCCGCAGGATCCGTCCGCCAAAGCGCCTGCCGAGCAAATAAAGCAGCTGATCGCCAATCATGCCCCCGAGGGCGACCGAAATAACCACCAGCCAGAACTTCAATAATCCCTGATGTGCCGCCACGCCGCCGAGCAGCGTGATGGTTTCGCCTTCCGCCATGCTGCCAATGACCAGCGCCGCGTAGCCGTACTGGGAAATCAGGTTATTGATATCCATATAAAGATTAACTCCATAAAACGTCAGTCCCTTAATCATACACCCTGATGCTAAAAATGCGGGGGAAGCGCATTTTTATCGCTGTACACAAAATAATCTACAAGGTGAATTATACTTGGATCAGTGCTGTACCACGCCGTGACAAGGGGGACGCTATGAACCATGTCTGGGGGCTCTTCTCTCATCCTAATCAAGAGATGAGCGTTATTAAAAGCGAAAACGAAACCGTTTCGCATCACTATACGCACCATGTGCTGGTCATGGCGGCGGTTCCGGTTATCTGCGCCTTTATTGGCACCACGCAGCTGGGCTGGAATTTCGGCGACGGCACGGTGGTAAAACTGTCGCTGATGACCGGGCTGGCCCTGGCGGTGCTGTTTTATGCCGTGATGCTCGCCGGGGTGGCGGTGATGGGGCGGGTTATCTGGTGGATGGCACGAAGCTATCCGCAGCGGCCATCGCTTAAGCGCTGTATGGTTTTCGCCGGCTATGTCGCCACGCCGCTTTTCCTTAGCGGGCTCGTGGCGCTCTATCCGCTGGTGTGGCTGTGCGCGCTGGTGGGAACCGTTGCGCTGCTTTATACCGGCTATCTGCTGTATCTCGGTATTCCGACTTTCCTTGGCATCAATAAAGAAGAGGGGCTGAGCTTCGCCAGCTCGACCCTGGCGATCGGGGTGCTGGTGCTGGAAGTGCTGCTGGCTATCACCGTCATTCTCTGGGGATACGGCTACCGACTCTTCTGATTTAACTCATTGCCGGCATAAATAGATTTTTATGTCGGCAATGCAGCATTTGTTCACGATTCTTATTAGCCAGCTCGCGTTCTGACAGGGTATGATGATTTTTGCCAGCGGTGTTATCCCCAGCGCCGCGGCGTACGTTTATAACGTGCAAAAATACTTTTCAGAATGTTCACGATGACCAAATTTCGAGTTTCTTTGCTCAGCCTGACGTTGCTGCTGGCTGTGCCTTTTGCGCCCCAGGCGATGGCTAAAACTTCCACGGCGGTGACCGCCTCCCAGCCGGATATCGCTTCCGGCAGCGCGATGATCGTCGATCTTGCCAGCAAAAAAATCATCTATGCCAGCCAGCCGGATCTGGTTCGCCCGATGGCGTCGATCACTAAGGTGATGACCGCGATGGTGGTGCTTGACGCCCATCTGCCTCTTGATGAAATGCTGACCGTTGATATCAGCCAGACGCCTGAGATGAAAGGGATCTATTCGCGCGTGCGCCTGAACAGCCAAATCAGCCGCCGCAATATGCTGCTGCTGGCGCTGATGTCGTCGGAAAACCGCGCCGCCGCCAGCCTGGCGCACCATTATCCGGGCGGCTACGACGCGTTTATCCGCGCGATGAACGCCAAGGCGCAGGCGCTGGGGATGACCCGTACCCGTTACGTCGAGCCTACCGGCCTGTCGATTCATAACGTCTCTACCGCCCGCGATCTGACTAAGCTGTTGATCGCCAGCGAGCAGTATCCGCTGATTGGCCAACTGAGCACCACCAAAGAGGATATGGCGACGTTCGCCCATCCGGCCTATACGCTGCCGTTCCGCAATACCAACCATCTGGTCTACCGCGACAACTGGAATATTCAGCTGACCAAGACCGGCTTTACTAACGCGGCGGGCCACTGCCTGATTATGCGGACGGTGATTAATCAGCGCCCGGTGGCGCTGGTGGTGATGGATGCGTTTGGCAAATATACCCACTTTGCCGACGCCAGCCGTCTGAGAACGTGGATTGAAACGGGAAAAGTGATGCCGGTTCCGGCTTCCGCGCTCAGCTATAAAAAGCAGCGTGAAGCGCAGATGGCCGATGCGATGCTGAAAGGCGGCGCGCAGACCGCGCAGAACGATTAACCCCCATTTCCCCGGATTGCGGCGCGCAGAACGCTGGATACCTGTAGCCCGGCTAAGCGCAGCGCGAGCCGGGGGATTTTCCCGGAGGCGGCGCCGGCGCGCCTGTCCGGGCTACCGCTTACCCACTACGCCGAGAGGCTACTCCGGCAGCGTCCAGTCGCCATCGCCGAGCGGGCGCTGCATAATCAGGGTATCCCGCCAGTCGCCCATCTTATAGCCGACGCTGCGCAGCTGTCCCGCCACGCTAAAACCGAACTTTTTATGAATCGCAATCGACCCGGCGTTGCTATGCCCGTCGCCGATAATCGCCAACATCTGCCGCCACGGTCCCTGTTCGCATTTCTCAATTAGCCGCGAGAGCAGGGCGCTGCCAATACCGCGTCCGCCCATTCCCGCCTCAACGTAAATCGACTCTTCAAGCGTGTAGCGATAGGCCGGACGCGGGCGGTAAAAGGTGGCGTAGCAGTAGCCGACGATGGTGCCGCGCCACAGGGCAACCAGCCACGGCAGACCGCTATCGCGCACGGTTTTGATACGTTTACGCATCTCATCGACGGTTGGCGGGATCTCTTCAAACGAGGCGCGTCCATTGAGCACGTGCCAGACGTACAGCGCGGCGATGGCGTGGGCGTCATCGGGCAGCGCTTCGCGGATCTCTAAGTCAGCGTCATGTAGCTTATCCACTGCGGACATGATGGGTGGGTTCCTTAAACGGGTTTGCCGGAGAGGAGAATTCTCCGGCGTGCAGCGTAATACAGAAGCCCCGGGGCTGAACAGTCCCCCGTGCGGATTATTGCGGGTCGGCGGCGCTTGTCGTTTTATCCGGCGCTTCGCCCCAGTATTTTTGCTTACTGGTTTTACCGATCCCCGGATTCATGCTGTTGGTGGGATCGTTTTCGCGATAAAAGCGTTTTAAGCTTTCCGGCGCTTCATACAGATGGCCGACGTTATGCTCGGCCGGATACTGAGCGCCGCGCTCCTTCAGCAGCACCAGCATTTTCTCTTTCAGTTCGTGGGCATCGACGCCTTTTTTCACGATGTAATCCTGATGGAAAACGTGGCACATAAAGTGGCCGTAATAGAGCTTATGCACCAGCTGGCTATCGATATCGGCGGGAAGATGCTCAAACCAGTCGGTATCGTTACGGCGCAGGGCGATGTCCAGCGCCAGAATATCTTCCACTTCATCGGCGTGAACCGCCTGGTAGCGGATCGCCGCGCCCGCGGCGGCAAAGCGGTGCAGAAAGGCTTTGCTGCCTTCTTCCGCGGTGCAGACGAAGAAATCGCCTTCGGCGTTCTTAAAATACTCCCCGAGCCAGGCCTGGGCTTCTTCAATGCCGTCGCCCGCCATCTTCAGCAGCAGATGGTGTTCGTATTTATCGCGCCAGGTTTTCATTCGCTCCGGCAGATGCGCCGGGAAGACGTGACCCAGCTTTTGCATAAAGCGGTCGGTGAAGTGCGGCTTAAACAGCGACACTTTCTCCAGCATCGCGTCGGTGCGGCCCTTCATGGTAAAGAAGAACGGCATTTTATCGGTGCCGAGCTTATCGATCATCAGGAAGGTATCTTTCCCGTACTGCTCGGCGATATCGTAAATATCGCGATGCATGTACTCGCCCGCCACCGGCAGATGGTTGAATTCGGCGAGAATATGGCGGCGAATTTCGGTCAGCACTTCCGGGCGGTTGGTGCCGATGTAGAAGACCTGCTGGCGTTTTGCCGCCGGGAAGGTATCGAGGCGCACGGCGAACACCGCCAGCTTGCCGGCGCAGCCCGAGGATTCAAACAGGCGGTCCGGGTCGGCGTTGTAGCGCGCTGGGGTATCGGCATTCACGTCGCGCACGCGGGTGACGTAATCATGATCGTGGGCGTGGCGACCGTCGTGGCGGACATCTTCATCTTTAACCCGCTCGTCGTCGAGGCGGCTAAGAATTTGCTCCGGCGTCGTGCCGAGGTCGATGCCGAGGTGGTTCACCAGGCTGAGCTTGCCGTTTTCATCGATTTGCGCATACAGCGACATTTCGGTGTACGCCGGGCCGCGCTGGACCAGCGAGCCGCCGGAGTTGTTGCAGATCCCGCCGACCACCGATGCCCCGATGCAGGATGAACCAATGACCGAGTGCGGCTCGCGGCCCAGCGGCTTCAGCGCTTTTTCCAGCGAATAGAGCGTCGTGCCGGGATAAGCCAGCACCTGCTCGCCTTTATCCAGCAGATGCAGTTTATCCAGGCGCAGAGTGCTGATAATCACGATATCGCGGTCATAATCGTTGCCGTTCGGCGTTGAGCCTTCGGTCAGGCCGGTGTTGGCCGCCTGCATCAGAATGATTTTGTCGGCGTTGACGCAGGCGTTCAGCACGCGCCACAGCTCCAGCAGCGTACCGGGAAAGACCACCGCCAGCGCGTCGCCCTGGCCGGAGCGAAAGCCTTTACGGTAGCGCTGGGTTTTAGCCGGGTCGGTGAGCAGATGGGACGAGCCGACCAGACGGGTGAGTTCAGCCAGAAAAGCGTTGTTATTGGTTGTTGCAGATGACATGTTCCACTCCTTGTGGTGGTACAAAATTATCAAAAATAAGAATAGCGCTTTGTATGACAATTTGATGCATCAATGTTTCGAAAAATCAGAGAACAACGCGCGCTTTATTCAGGCGTCTCGTTTATGTTTATGGCAGACTTCGACTTTTGCTATCTTTTCGCCGATCTGGTCGACTGGAACAATGAGGGATAAAAATGAAATGGCTTTGTACTGTAGGCGTCGCTGTGAGCCTGGCGCTGCAACCCGCGCTGGCGGATGAATTGTTCGGCAATCATCCTCTAACGCCGCAGGCGCGGGATGCGTTTGTGACGGAACTGCTGACGAAAATGACGGTGGATGAAAAAATCGGTCAGCTGCGCTTAATTAGCGTCGGCCCGGATAACCCGAAAGAGGCCATCCGCGAAATGATCAAAGAAGGTCAGGTGGGGGCGATTTTTAACACCGTGACCCGCCATGATATCCGCACTATGCAGGATCAGGTGATGGAACTCAGCCGCCTGAAAATTCCGCTGTTTTTCGCCTATGACGTGCTCCACGGTCAGCGCACCGTTTTCCCGATTAGCCTTGGTCTGGCCTCCTCTTTTAACCTCGACGCGGTGAATACCGTCGGGCGAGTATCGGCGTACGAAGCGGCCGATGATGGCCTGAACATGACCTGGGCGCCGATGGTCGACGTCTCCCGTGACCCGCGCTGGGGCCGCGCCTCGGAAGGATTCGGGGAAGATACCTACCTGACTACCGAGATGGGCAGGGCGATGGTGGAGTCGATGCAGGGGAAAAGCCCGGCCGATCGCTACTCGGTGATGACCAGCGTCAAGCACTTTGCGGCCTACGGCGCGGTCGAAGGCGGCAAAGAGTACAACACCGTTGATATGAGTCCGCAGCGCCTGTTCAACGACTATATGCCGCCGTACAAAGCGGGGCTGGATGCGGGCAGCGGCGCGGTCATGGTGGCCCTTAACTCGCTTAACGGCACCCCGGCGACCTCCGACGCCTGGCTGCTCAAGGACGTGCTGCGCGACCAGTGGGGCTTTAAAGGCATCACCGTCTCCGACCATGGGGCCATCAAGGAGCTGATTAAACACGGCGTGGCGTCGGACCCGGAAGACGCGGTGCGCGTGGCGCTGAAGTCCGGCATCAACATGAGCATGAGCGACGAGTACTACAGCAAGTATCTGCCCGGGCTGGTGAAGTCCGGGAAGGTGACGATGGCGGAGCTGGATGACGCGACCCGCCACGTGCTGAACGTCAAATACGATATGGGCCTGTTTAACGACCCCTACAGCCACCTGGGGCCGAAAGATTCCGACCCGCAGGATACCAACGCCGAAAGCCGCCTGCATCGCAAAGACGCGCGCGAAGTGGCGCGCGAAAGCCTGGTGCTGCTGAAAAACCGTCTCGATACGCTGCCGCTGAAAAAATCGGGCACTATCGCGGTGATCGGCGCCCTGGCCGACAGCAAGCGCGACATGATGGGCAGCTGGTCGGCGGCGGGCGTTGCCGATCAGTCGGTGACCGTGCTGACCGGTATGCAGAACGCGCTGGGCGACAAAGGCAAGATTATCTATGCCAAAGGCGCCAACGTGACCGACGATAAAGGCATCGTCGACTTCCTCAATCTGTATGAGAAAGCGGTGCAGGTTGACTCGCGCTCGCCGCAGGAGATGATTGACGAAGCGGTGGCGGCGGCGAAGCAGTCTGACGTGGTGGTTGCCGTGGTGGGTGAGGCGCAGGGCATGGCCCACGAAGCCTCCAGCCGCACCGACATCACCCTGCCGCCGAGCCAGCGCGCCCTGATTAGCGCCCTGAAAGCGACCGGCAAGCCGTTGGTGCTGGTGCTGATGAACGGCCGTCCGCTGGCGCTGGTGAAAGAAGATCAGCAGGCCGATGCGATCCTCGAAACCTGGTTTGCCGGTACCGAAGGCGGTAACGCGATTGCCGATGTGCTGTTCGGCGACTACAACCCGTCGGGCAAGCTGCCGATGTCCTTCCCGCGCTCGGTTGGGCAGATCCCCACCTACTACAGCCATCTCAACACCGGTCGTCCGTACAATGCGGATAAGCCGAACAAGTACACCTCGCGCTACTTTGACGAGGCCAACGGTCCGCTCTATCCGTTTGGCTACGGCCTCAGCTACACCACCTTTAGCGTTTCCGACGTGAAAATGTCGGCGCCGACCCTGCAACGTGACGGCAAAGTGACCGCCAGCGTGCAGGTGACCAATACCGGCAAGCGCGAAGGGGCGACGGTGATTCAGCTTTATCTGCAGGACGTTACCGCTTCCATGAGCCGTCCGGTGAAAATGCTGCGCGGCTTTAAAAAGGTGACCCTTAAGCCGGGCGAGACGCAAACCGTCAGCTTCCCGATTGACGTTGAGGCGCTGAAGTTCTGGAACCAGCAGATGAAGTACGACGCCGAGCCGGGTAAATTCAACGTCTTTATCGGCGTCGATTCCGCCCGCGTGAAGCAGAGCGAGTTTGAACTGCTGTAATGGCGATTTGTCGCCCGGGTAAGGCGCCAGTCGCAGCCCGGGAACACGCTTTCCGTTATCCTAAAGGCCGATTAATCGGCCTTTTCTTTTTCCGCTCCGCCCTAAATGAACTACGCTTTTCTCTTAAGCTCCTGTTAATGGAGCGCAAATTAAAGAGGGACGCGAGGATGATAAAGGCAAGTGTTTGGTCAGGCGCGCTGGCGCTGGCGGCCCTGATTAGCCTGCCGCTGCAGGCGGCCGAGCCGGTTAAGGTCGGCTCAAAAATTGACACCGAAGGGGCGCTGCTCGGCAATATTATTTTGCAGGTGCTGGAAAGTCATGGGGTGAAAACCGTCAATAAAATCCAGCTCGGCACCACCCCGGTGGTGCGCGGGGCGATAACCGCCGGTGAGCTGGATATTTACCCGGAATATACCGGCAACGGCGCGTTCTTCTTCAAAGAGGAGAACGACCCGGCGTGGAAAAACGCGCAGCAGGGATACGAAAAAGTCAAAAAGTTGGACGCGGAAAAGAATAAGCTCATCTGGCTCACCCCGGCTCCGGCCAACAATACCTGGACTATCGCCGTCCGTCAGGATCTGGCGGAGAAAAACCACCTCGCCTCATTAAGCGACCTCGCCGGCTATCTGCAAAAGGGCGGCGACTTTAAGCTGGCCGCCTCGGCGGAGTTTATTGAACGCCCGGACGCGCTGCCGGCGTTTGAAAAAGCCTACGGCTTTACGCTCAAGCAAGATCAACTGCTGTCGCTGGCGGGCGGCGATACGGCGGTCACCATCAAAGCGGCGGCGCAGCAAACCTCCGGCGTGAATGCGGCGATGGCCTACGGTACCGATGGCCCGGTCGCCGCGCTGGGTCTGCAAACCCTGAGCGACCCGAAGGGCGTGCAGCCGATTTATGCGCCCACCCCGGTAGTGCGTGAAGCGGTGTTAAAAGCCTATCCGCAGATAGCCGACTGGCTACAGCCGGTATTTGCCAGCCTGGATGAAAAGACGCTGCAAAAGCTGAACGCCAGCATTGCGGTAGAAGGGCTGGATGCGAAGAAAGTCGCCGCCGACTATCTGCAACAAAAAGGGCTGCTGAAGTAGCGCGCGCGTGACGATTCGTTGCGGTAACCGGGTTGCGCTGCTGCTGGCGTTGCTACTGCTGCTGGCGATGGCGCTGCCGTTTATCAATTATGCCCCTAACCGGCTGTTATCCGGCGAGGGGCGTTGGCTATGGCAGGTCTGGCCGTGGCTGGCGGGGGGGCAGGCGGCGGTCGCGCTGCTGATAGCGCTGCTGAGCTGGCGTTCAGGGCGCCTCCCGCTGCTGCTTATCTTCCTGCTAGCGGATCTGCTGCTGCCTTTATTGCTGTGGGGGGCCGGCAGGGCGGCGGTGCAGCTGGCCCAGAACGGTTCTCCTTTAGCCCGCACCTCGCCGGGCAGCGGTCTGTGGCTGGCGCTGGCGCTTTGCCTGCTTATTGCCAGCGATGCGGTTCGTCGCCTGACCTCCCGCGCCCTGTGGCGCTGGCTGCTAAATGCGCAAATCTGGCTGCTGCCCGCGCTGCTGCTGGGACTCGGCGCGCTCAATGACCTCTCTTTGCTGAAAGAGTATTTCAATCGCCGCGATGTTTTTGACGATGCCCTGTCTCAGCATCTGCTCCTGCTGTTCGGCACCCTGCTGCCGGGGCTGCTGATTGGGCTACCCGTTGGCGTTTGGCTCTGGCGGTATCCCCGCTGGCAATCGCCGGTTTTTGCGGTTCTCAACGTGATTCAGACCGTTCCCTCCGTCGCGTTATTTGGCCTGCTTATCGCGCCGCTGGCCGGGCTGGCGCGGGAGTTTCCCTCGCTGGCGCAGATCGGCGTTTCCGGGACCGGCATGACGCCAGCGCTGATCGCGCTAGTGCTGTATGCGCTATTGCCGCTGGTGCGCGGGGTGACGACCGGCCTGCAGCAGGTGCCGGGTGAAGCGCTGGAGAGCGCGGCGGCGATGGGGATGAGCGGCGGGCAGCGCTTTCGCCAGATACAGCTACCGCTGGCCTTGCCCGTACTGTTGCGCAGCCTGCGGGTGGTTAGCGTGCAAACCGTCGGTATGGCGGTGGTGGCGGCTCTGATCGGCGCGGGCGGTTTCGGCGCGCTGGTTTTCCAGGGGCTGCTCAGCAGCGCGCTGGATCTGGTGCTGCTGGGGGTAATCCCGACCATCGCGCTGGCGGTGGTGGTGGATGCGTTATTCGCGCTGTGGGGCGCATTACTGAAAGGAGAGGCCGGTGATTGAGTTTGACGGCGTCAACAAAGCCTTTGCCGGACAGCCTGCGGTGAAAGACCTCAATCTGCATCTGCGCGAGGGGGCATTTTCGGTGCTGATCGGCACCTCCGGTTCGGGGAAGTCGACCACGCTGAAGATGATTAATCGTCTGGTGGAGCACGATAGCGGGACGATCCGTTTCGCCGGGCAGGATATCCGCCAGCAGCCGGTGCTCGAACTGCGCCGCAAAATGGGCTACGCCATCCAGTCCATCGGCCTGTTTCCCCACTGGACGGTGGCGCAGAACATTGCCACCGTCCCGCAGCTGCTGAAGTGGTCGCGACAGAAAACCCAGGCGCGAATCGATGAACTGATGGCCTTGCTGGGGCTGGAGCCCGGCCTGCGCGAACGCTACCCGCATCAGCTTTCCGGCGGGCAGCAGCAGCGCGTCGGCGTGGCGCGCGCGCTGGCGGCCAACCCGGAAGTGCTGCTGATGGATGAGCCCTTCGGCGCGCTCGATCCGGTGACGCGCGAAGCCTTGCAGCAGGAGATGATCCGCATTCATCGCCTGCTGGGTCGCACGATAGTGCTGGTAACCCACGATATCGATGAGGCGCTGCGGCTGGCGGACCATCTGGTGTTGATGGACGGCGGCGAAGTGGTACAGCAGGGGGAGCCGCTGCAGATGCTGCTTGAGCCGAAAAATGCGTTTGTGCAGACCTTCTTTGGCCGCAGCGAACTGGGCGTGCGCCTGCTATCGCTGCGCGGCGTCGGCGATTATCTGCGCCGCGACGAGCGCCTGGCGGGGGATGCGTTAAACGTGGCGATGACCCTGCGCGAGGCGCTGTCGCAGTTCGTTGCCCATCGCCGCGAGGTGCTGCCGGTGGTCGATGAGCAGGGAGAGGCCTGCGGGACGCTGCATTTTGCCGACCTGCTGCGCGAGGAGGCCCGGCGTGAAGGCGCTGCGTGATCCGCTGCTGTGGCTCAGCGCCATGTTTATCGCGCTGCTGCTGGCGTTGCCCTACAGCGCGCCGCTGTTCAGCGCGCTGTTTCCCGAGCTGCCGCGTCCGGTTTATCAGCAGGAGAGTTTTGTCTCTCTCACCCTGGCGCACTTTTGGCTGGTGGCGCTCTCCAGCCTGGCGGCGACGATCGTGGGCGTCGGGGCCGGGATTGCGGTCACCCGTCCGGGAGGACATGAGTTTCGTCCGCTGGTAGAGACCATCGCCGCAATGGGGCAGACGTTTCCGCCGGTCGCGGTGCTGGCGATTGCGGTTCCGGTGATGGGATTTGGCTGGCAGCCCGCGCTGATCGCGCTGGCGCTGTATGGCATATTACCGGTTTTGCAGGGCACGCTGGCCGGAATTGGGGCGGTACCGTCCGGGGTATTAACCATCGCTCAGGGGATGGGGATGAGCGGCTGGCAGAGACTGATGAAGGTTGAGCTGCCGCTGGCGGCGCCGGTGATGCTCGCCGGAATTCGTACCTCGACTATCGTCAATATCGGTACGGCGACCATTGCTTCAACCGTTGGCGCGAATACGCTCGGTACGCCGATTGTTATCGGCCTCAGCGGATTTAATACCGCTTATGTCATTCAGGGGGCGCTGCTGGTGGCGCTGGCGGCGATTATCGTCGACCGCGGTTTTGAACGGCTGAACCGGCGAATCAGCCGACACCGCCGCGAACAATAAATGAATAACCGGCCAGCATCACGCCGCCGATGCCGCTGATGGCCATAAATAAGAACAGGGTAATCACCGCAATTTTCGCTGGCTTCATAATAGGCTCCTGATGTTAACGCAGGGATTATACGGTGAAGCGCAGGTGTTAATAAAACATTAATTGCTTTTTAGCGACGACAATATCTCCGGCTCGCGCTGCGCTTAGCAGGGCTACGGATCCTACGGACCCACAGCAATCTGCGATCCGGTAGCCCGGACAGGCGCATCAGGCGCCGCCTCCGGGGATGCGCCCGGGCTGAAATCGTCTGCGTTGGTTTATCCCGGTGGTGCTGCGCTGACCGGGCTACGGACCCACAGCAATCTGCGATCCGGTAGCCCGGACAGGCGCGTCAGGCGCCGCCTCCGGGGATGCGTCCGGGCAGAGATCGTCTGCGGTGGTTTATCCCGGTGGCGCTGCGCTGACCGGGCTACAGATCTCCAGCAATCTGCGATCCGGTAGCCCGGACAGGCGCCTCAGGCGCCGCCTCCGGGAGACGCGGCGGTGGCGTGATTGAGCCAGATAATCTGCCCCTGCTGCTCCCAGAGACGCATTTGGTTGACCTGGGCGCTGCAGGGCGTCTCTCCGCACCAGACCATCAACGTACTCTCGGGGAAAAGTTCCGGCCGGAGCTGGTTTAGCGAATGGGCGAGAATATCCACCCGCCAGCCCTGCTCACTGGCTATCCATCCCTCCAGCCATAGCCGGGTAATATCGCTAACGTTCCAGCCCACAACCAGCGCATGGTTACCGGGATATTTTGCCGTGGATGACAGACTGCGGGCGATATGATTAATCAGAATACCGTCAAGGATGCCACGCAGCGCCAGCAACGTCGGCTGCGGGCTAAGCAGGCGCTGGCGCAAAGGATTAATCAGGTGCTTGACCAGAATTTGCGCAGAGTCGCTGTGGTTGCGCTCCTTAAGCCACATGCGCAGGCGATGATAGCTACCGGTTTGCAAATAGCCGAGCAGGATCTCCTGCTGAGCGCGCCAGCCGTCGGCCACCTCCTGCTCGTTATCCATCAGCAGCGTTTTCACTTTCCCGACCTGCACGCCGGAGTCAATCCAGCGTTTAATTTCGCGAATGCGGTCTATTTCATATTCGTTGAACAGACGATGACCGCCGTCGGTACGCTGGGGTTTCAGTAATCCGTAGCGCCGCTGCCAGGCGCGTAACGTCACGGGATTGATATCGCAAAGCTGGGCAACTTCGCCGATTGTATAAAGCGCCATTTTCTCCTCCCGCTGTGTTCTCCTCCATTAACTGTAGAAGCTGTTTGCCGAAGCGGGAATTTTTGTCTGTTTTTTGTACAAAAATGGACCGTCGAGACGCGGAGAAGTGTGATCTTAACCATGAATTATCATTTTCATGTATTGCTTCAAAGAAAGTTATAAGCAAGCAGTGTATGTTACGCGCTTTCAAATGAAGTGTGGTCTGCGGGTATGTACGAGTTCGATCTGGTGTTGCTGCTGCTTCAGCAGATGTGCGTGTTTTTGGTCATCGCGTGGCTGATGAGCAAAACGCGGCTGTTCATCCCGTTAATGCAGGTCACCGTCCGATTACCGCACAAGCTGCTGTGCTACGTGACCTTTTCCATTTTCTGCATCCTCGGCACCTACTTCGGCCTGCATATCGAAGACTCGATCGCCAATACGCGGGCCATCGGCGCGGTAATGGGCGGCCTGCTGGGCGGCCCGGTAGTCGGCGGTCTGGTGGGGCTGACCGGCGGCCTTCACCGCTACTCGCTGGGCGGCATGACGGCGCTGAGCTGCATGGTGTCCACCATCGTCGAGGGTCTACTCGGCGGCCTGGTGCACAGCATTCTGGTCAAACGCGGGCGGCCGGATAAAGTCTTTAGCCCGCTTACCGCCGGCGCGATCACCTTTTTCGCCGAAATGGTGCAGATGCTGATTATTCTACTTATCGCTCGCCCGTTCGAAGATGCGCTGCATCTGGTACAGAGCATCGCCGCGCCCATGATGGTTACCAACACAGTCGGGGCGGCGCTGTTTATGCGCATCCTGCTGGATAAGCGGGCGATGTTTGAAAAATATACCTCGGCTTTCTCAGCCACGGCGCTGAAGGTTGCCGCGTCGACGGAAGGGATCCTGCGTCAGGGATTTAACGAAGAGAACAGCATGAAGGTCGCGCAGGTGCTGATCCAGGAGCTGGATATCGGCGCGGTGGCGATAACCGATCGCGATAAGCTGCTGGCGTTTACCGGGATCGGCGACGATCACCACCTTCCCGGTAAACCCATCTCTTCGCTGTATACCCAAAAGGCGATAGATTCCGGCGAAGTCGTTTACGCCGACGGCAACGAAGTGCCTTACCGCTGCTCGATTCATCCCAACTGTAAGCTGGGATCGACGCTGGTTATCCCGCTGCGCGGCGAAAATCAGCGGGTGATCGGCACCATTAAGCTCTATGAAGCGAAAAACCGCCTGTTCAGCTCGATCAACCGTACGCTGGGAGAGGGGATTGCGCAGCTGCTGTCGGCGCAGATCCTGGCCGGTCAGTATGAACGGCAAAAAGCGCTGCTGACGCAATCGGAAATCAAACTGCTGCACGCCCAGGTGAACCCGCATTTCCTGTTCAACGCGCTGAATACGCTAAAAGCGGTGATTCGCCGCGATAGCGACCAGGCCGGACAGCTGGTGCAGTATCTGTCGACCTTTTTTCGCAAAAACCTGAAGCGGCCTGCGGAAATCGTCACCCTGGCGGATGAAATTGAGCATGTGAACGCCTATCTGCAGATTGAGAAAGCGCGTTTTCAGGCCAATTTACAGATTCAGATGCTGGTGCCCGAAGCGCTGGGACAGCATCAGCTTCCGGCGTTTACCCTGCAGCCAATCGTCGAAAACGCCATTAAACACGGGACTTCGCAGCACCTCGGGGTGGGCGAGATCACCATCCGCGCCAGTCAACACGAACGCTGGCTGCAGCTGGATATTGAAGATAATGCCGGGCTGTACCAGGACAAACCCAGCGCCAGCGGGCTGGGCATGAACCTGGTCGACCGCCGGCTGCGGGCGCGCTTCGGCGCCGACTGCGGGATCACCGTAACCTGCGAGCCGGAATGTTTTACCCGCGTTACGCTGAGACTGCCTGTGGAGGACAACGCATGTTAAAAGTATTAATTGTCGACGACGAGCCGCTGGCGCGTGAAAACCTGCGTATTTTGCTGGAGGCCCAGCCTGATATTGAGATCGTCGGCGAATGCGGGAATGCCGTCGAAGCGATTGGCACGGTGCACAAGCTGCGCCCGGACGTGCTGTTTCTGGATATCCAGATGCCGCGCATCAGCGGCCTGGAGATGGTCGGCATGCTCGATCCCGAGCATCGCCCCTATATCGTCTTCCTCACCGCGTTTGACGAGTACGCGGTGAAGGCCTTTGAAGAGCACGCGTTTGATTATTTACTGAAGCCGATTGAATCCGCCCGGCTGGAAAAAACGCTGGTTCGTCTGCGCCAGGAGCGCAGCCTGCAGGATATGACCGTCCTCGACGATACTCAGCAGGCGCTGAAGTACATTCCCTGCACCGGACACAGCCGGATCTGGCTGCTGCAGATGGAAGACGTGGCCTTCGTCAGCAGCCGGATGAGCGGGATTTACGTCACCGACTGCGAAGGAAAGGAGGGCTTTACCGAGCTGACCCTGCGCACCCTGGAGAGCCGCACGCCGCTGCTGCGCTGCCATCGCCAGTACCTGGTCAACATGTCCCATCTCAAGGAGATCCGCTTTGAGGAGAACGGCCAGGCGGAGCTGCTGATGCGCGCCGGGCAAACGGTACCGGTCAGCCGCCGCTATCTGAAGAGCCTGAAAGAGGCGATTGGGCTGTAAAATGGCGGAATCGTGATAGACTGAGCGGCAGAATTTTTCATCATGAAGGCAATATGATCAGTAACGATATCTTACGTAGCCTGCGCTACACCCTGAAAACCAACAACAACGGCCTGGTAAGTATTTTTGCGCTGGCGGATGCGCCGGTGAGCGCGGAACAGCTGGTTCCCTGGCTGAAAAAAGAAGACGAAGAGGGGTTTGCGCGCTGCCCGGATATTGTGCTGTCCAATTTCCTTAACGGCCTGATTTACGCGAAGCGCGGTAAAGATGAATCCGCGCCGCCGCTCGCTGTCGAGCGCCGGGTCAACAACAACATCGTGCTGAAAAAGCTGCGAATCGCCTTCTCCCTGAAGACGGATGATATTCTCGCTATCCTCACCCAGCAGAAATTCCGCGTCTCCATGCCGGAAATCACCGCCATGATGCGCGCCCCGGAGCATAAAAACTTCCGCGAATGCGGCGACCAGTTCCTGCGCTACTTCCTGCGCGGGCTGACCGAGCGTGAACACGCGAAATCCTGATATGCCTCCCCCGGCTTGCGGCGTAAACGCCTGAACCGGGCTACCCGAAGGCACGGCCCCGTAACCCGGCTTGCGTAGCGCCAGCCGGGAATTCTCCAGACCAGGCAGGGCTATTTCACTTCTTTAAAACCCTGCGATTTCAGCAATTTCTCCGACTCGCTCAGCGAAATAAACTTTTGTGAACAGTCGGAAAAGCTGGCCCCCGGCAGGTGACATAGCTCGCTGATTTTAGCCTGATTAAAGTCGATGGAGAGGTGTTCCTGCGCGACGTTCTCTTTATAGTCGACGCTGTGGGTGACGCCTTTGATTTTGCTGTAGGCCGCGCCGATGGGGTCGATGACCTTGCGCGCCTGCTCTTCGTTGCTCACCCCGAGCGATTTATAGGGGATAGTGTTATCCGCGTCCTGGCGGGTAACGACATCGTCTTTGTAGTGATAGGTGTAGGTCAGGTCAACGCCGTTGATCGTGTTGTTGAACGTTTTGACCTCATCTTTGTTGTTATCGCAGCCGACAAGCGTGGCCATCAATAGCGTTGCGCCCAGAGCGACGGTGATCCTGCGGTTAAATTTCATTATCATTCCTTGTTAATCAATCATCATCTCTAATTGTATACAGAGTTGCGCGATGGCGCTGAGCGTATCCTCGGCGGTGGCCGTTTCGCTCTCGCCCAGTTGCTGAAGCAGACGCGCAAGATGGCTAAAACCCTGGTTCGTCAACTCGCCGCCCAGCGTGGCGGCCTCGCGAAACAGGCTCTTTTGCTGATAGCGCAGGCCGTTGTGCGCTATCTGGATCAGTAGCGTCCGGGCGCGCTGCAACAGGCTCAGGGCCGGTGAGCGCGGCGGCAGTACATCGCCAACAGGCAACGGCGTGACGGGAAGCGGCTCGGCGTTCAGCGCCCAGGCGCGGGTACGGGTCATCATGACCAGCGGCTCCAGGCTAAGCTGCCCGTGATGAAAGCTGACCAACCCGGAAACCATCACCACCGGATCGTCCTCTTGTCTGAGCAGCGCCGCCATCCGCTCAACGGCATACGGCGCGCTGGCGGAGGCGGGAAGGGACAAGTACAAAACGTTGTTTTCCCCCTCGCCGCTGAGGACCTGCGCATCCAACGTTTGCCGGGCGGCGTCCCATCCGACGGCAAGGCAGGCCTCCACCGGTAGAATAAACAGGTTATCAACCTGATTGAGCGGGCGCACCCAGGCCGGGGGGCGCTGGCGCAGATACTCACGCAGGGCCGCGGCGCCCGGCTGCCGCAGCGGCGCGCTGAGCAAAAGCCAGGCATCTTCGGTGAGCGGAAGGCTGCTGCTCAGACGCTGACGGGCGCTCAGCAGCAGCTCGCCGCCGGCAGTGCGGCGCGCTGACCGGGTAATGATTTGCCCGCCCGCCAGTATGCCGGCCTGAAAGGTAAACAGGCGGCGCTGCCATAGCGGATTTTGCGCCCGTTCAGCCAGCGGCCAGCGGTGCGACAGATGCAAAATGCTGCCGGTATCCGGATCGCTAAACCAGAGACGTAAGCCGTACTGCTGGTTATCCTGCCAGCCGCGCATGCCAAGGGAAATCAGCCGCAGATGATCGAGCTGCGCTTCACCGGCAATACCCTGACCGACGACGGTGCGCCACGGCAGGGGCGGCGTCTGGCCGGCATCGGCAAGCTGCGCCATTCGGTCGGCGCTCTCAAGACGGGCATTAAGGCCCGCGAGCTGGGCCAGCAGCTGCTCAGGCACGTAGTGGCTGGCGCGCTGCTGGCAGGCATCGACGCCTTCGCGCAGCTCGGCAAGCGCGCCGATGACCCAGCGCCAGTTGGCCGCATGCGCTGCGCGCTGCGCGCGGGTGAACGCGGCTTCGAAGCTGATTGGCGGCTGGCTGACGCCGTTTTGCCACAGCAGTTGGCTTAGCTGACGGAGGCTTTGTCGACAGGCTTCGCCCTCGGGCGTAGCACAAGGTCCGCCGCGGGCGGCGACCCTGCGGCTGCGGGTTTGCCAGACCAGATGCGTAAAGCCCGGCTGTTGGGCTTCGGCGTCGGTAAAGGCCTGCACCGCCAGCGCGATATGCTCGCACAGGGAGCCTTCGATGCAGTCGCAGCGGGCAAAGCGGATACTGCTGCGGGAATAAAAACGCACATCGCTCATCGGCAGCTTTGCCGACGGCGTTTCGTTGGGTCGGCAGAACAATTCCACCGTCAGCCCTTTATCCGCCAGCTGCTGCGCCCGCTTGAGAATCGACTCGGGCAGGGTGGCCAGCTCCTCCTGCCACAGGCCGGGATGCCAGCGCTCGTCAGCGTTTGGCTCCCCTTCAGGAGCCGCGTGACCGGCGTTGGCGCGCTGATAGCTCAGGATAAGCATCACGCGATGGCGGCACATGCCGCTAGCGCCGCAGGTACAGCTGGACTCTTTGAGGGCCCGATCTTTTTCCAGCCGGGTACGGGTACCATCGCGAAAAACGGCGGTCAGCGTACCGGCCTCATCCTGCTCCAGCGCGGGGATATTGCCGTTATCCAGCTCTTTTTGAGCGCGTTTCACAAACCCGGCGTTGCTCAGCGCGGTGAGCGCCTGCGGCGTGAGCTCCAGTAATTCAGGGCGTAAAGGCATCATGATTGTAAATTCTCCGCCAGCCAGGAGGCGAGCTCGCCAGGCGTCATGGCGGCGATTTGCGCCCCGACGTTGACCAGCGACTGGGCCATTTCATGGTCATAACAGGGGGATGCCGCGTCGTCCAGCGCCGCCAGGCCGAGGACTTTGATGCCGCTTTGTACGCTCTGCTTGACCTGGTTAATCAACAGCGAGTTCGCTCCGCCTTCAAAAAAGTCGCTCACCAGCACAATCACGCTCTTGTGCGGTTGCTCAATCAGCTGCCGCGCATACTCTACGGCCTGGGCGATATGGGTGCCGCCGCCGAGCTGAACTTTCATCAGCAGCTCGACCGGGTCGGCGACATCCGCCGTGAGATCCACCACGCTGGTGTCGAACGCCACGAGGTGCGTGCGAATGCCGGGCAGCTGCCATAAGCAGGCCGCCATGACCGCGGAATGAATCACGGAATCCACCATTGAACCGCTCTGATCGACCAGCAAAATCAGCTGCCATTTTTCGCTGTGGCGCTTCACGCGGCTGATAAACTTTGGCGATTCAATGTACAGCTTGCCGCGCTGCGGGTCCCAGTGCTGGAGGTTGGCGCGCAGGGTGCCTTTGAAATCAAAGTTGCGCGCCAGCGGGATGCGCGAAGGCCGCTGCCGGTCGCGCGCGCCGGAAAACGCCTGACGAACCTCTTTTGCCAGCTGGGCCATAATTTGCTCCACCACCTGGCGCACCAGCTGTCGGGCGGCGTTCAGCACGTCAGGATTCATCAGATGTTTGGTATGCAGCACCGCGCGCAGCAGGCTTTCGGAGGGTTGAATTCGTTCCAGCACTTCCAGATTCGTCACCACCTCGTCAATGCCGTAGCGCAGCACCGCATCGCTCTCCAGCCGCTCGATAACCGGCTGCGGAAACAGCATATGAATGGCGTTGATCCACTCCGGCGTCGTCAGGTCGGACTCTTCCAGTCCGCCCAGCCGTTCGCCCCGCTGCAGCCGTTGCGGATCGCGGCCGTAAAGCCACTCCAGGGCCCGGTCTACCTGGCGGGCACGCTCGTCGAGACCGCCGAGGCTATTGTCGGCGGCCGGGCCCAGAATCAGCCGCCAGCGCTGGAGTTCACGGGTTGTCAAAATATCGGATAGCGGATGCATTAGCGTCCTCCCCAGTGGCGAAGCGCCGCCAGCGCCTGCTGCTCCAACAGCTGGTGATGGATTAACCGCTGCGGCGAGCAGGAAACCGGCGCCTGTAGCGCATGGGTCGGCAGCATGGTCATGTGATAGTGATCGAGCACCTGGCGGGCCAGCGCGCCGCGTTCGCAGGGCGGCAGCCAGGCCATCGCCGCGCGTAAATCCGGCAGCGCGAGAATAAACTCCTCTTCCGCCAGACGGGCGAGACGCTCGCTGAAGCCAGCGATAAAGGCGGGCTGACAGGCAAGCTGATGGCGGGCCAGCGCCAGCATGCCATGTACCGCCTCGCCCAGACGCTGCGCGGGCAGCCGCGTCAGCAGGGCCAGCGCCGTTTCAGCGGTAGCGGCGGGGTGCTCGAGACGCATCAGCGCGCCAAGCGCCGCGCCGCGGTCGAGCGGTGCGGCATCGGCTGCGTGAATTCGCCGTTCAAGCAGCGCGAGAGCGGCGCTGAGCGAAACGCCCGGTAAAACGCTGCCGCTGTGGAGATCGCGCAGGATGTGGCACAGGGTCTGCCAGCTATGCAGATGGGCGTGAAACTGCTTCTCGTCGGCGACGCCGCTGGATTCGCAGAGCCACAGCGTCCGGTCAAGCGCCGCGCTGAGCGTGATTTCCAGCACGACGGCGTTCTGCATGCCGCCGATATCATCCCGCTGCCAGAGGGCATACAGCACCTCCAGCGCTGGCCCCATTTCGGCAAACTGGCTCTCTTCGGCAATCAGCTGCGCCAGCTGTTCCAGCATCTGCTGGCTAAAGGTGGCGAGCCCCGCCAGCGCCGCCTGATTGAGGCTGGCGGCGAGGCTTTTGATGCCAAAGGAGGAGAGAATATTCCCTTCCAGCCGCCGTCGCGCGGCATCCGCGAGGGAGGCGCCGTAGCGGGCGGATTCAATCAGGACGGCATGCTGTTCCATGGTGCGAAACACTCCCCAGCGCTCTTCGCCATCGCCGGAAAGGGCTACCGCGCTGCCGGTTCGCTGCTGGAACCCGGGGATTTCAAGAATGGCCAGCCGGTGTAATACCTGACTTTTCGCTAATCCGTCGGGCGCAAAGCGGTTGAGGTTCAGATTCGCCGGCGGGGCAATCCCGACGCGCGCCAGCTCGCGTTCGACGTCCTGCGGCAGCGGCGGCAGCGGCGTTCCCGGCGCGAGCTTGCCGAAATCCGCCCCTGCCAGCACATCCACGATGGTCAGCAGAATAGGATCGGTTTGCGGATGGATGGCGCCGCGATAGCTCCACGGCAGCGGGGCGTTTAGCGCTTCTTTGATTAACGAGCCCGCCAGCGCGTCAAGCCAGTCGCAGCGCAGGGGCTGGGTATGGCCGCGCATCCGGGCCAGCGCCATGGCGCGCAGATGGGCGGCTGCCAAATCGGCGGTTGAGGCCGGAAGGCGATGCTGACGCAGGCGGGCGAGCAGGGTTTTCAGCAGCTGTTCCCCGGCCTGCCGCTGACCGAGCTGCCAGCACCAGCGCTGCCAGACCGGCGCCGGCATCCCGGAAAGATAGCCCGCCAGTACGTCCAGCCGCTTTTCGCTGTACGGCGTCAGATAGCAGCCGGTGACGGCATCGGGCGTCGGCGGAGGCGGTAATGCCGGCTCCTGCTCCTGCGCCGGGCAGTTCCGCCACAGGGTAGCCAGCGCCGGAGCGTGCCAGCCGCCGCAGACCACCACCACCGGGCCGTTATTTTGCCGCATCGCCCATGCCAGCCAGCGGGCCATATAAGCTTCCCGTCGCCGGCTGTTTTCGCCGCCGTCGCTGTCGCCGCGTAGCTGGACAAACCAGGTCTCCAGCGCCTGTTTCAGCCCGGCGCGCTGGTTTTCATCTTCGAACAGATGGTCCCACAGCGCGTCGGTATTCTCCATGCCGCTGACCTCGAGCAGGCGCTGATGGTCATCGGCGCGGCGGGCGTCAGAGGGATCGCTGTCGTTGTCGTCCTGCGCCCAGACGGGTAAATCGATAAAGCGGATATGCGCCCCCGTTGCCCGCGCGGCCAGCAGCGCCTGCCACTCCGGCGAGAATTCGGCGAACGGCGTCCAGGCGCTGCGTCCTGCCGCGCCGCCATGCTGCTGCTGGCAGTAGCTGTAGACGGCGATGGGCAGCTGATGGGGTAAAAAAAGCTCGTCCAGGCGATGGTTAAAATCCGCCGGACCTTCAATCAGAACGTAGCGCGGGCGCACGCGTTCTATTCGTTCTTTCACCAGGCTGGCGCAGGCCGGGCTGTGGTGACGAACGCCGATGATTAACGGCTGTTCTGGCATGCGTGTTCCCTCACGGCAGGCGGTGGCGGGCCTGATAATAGGCCTGCCAGTGGGCTTCTTTATGCGTGCCGACGCGTTGTTCAAAATAGCGGCGCAGGCGGGCGCGGTCATCTTCATTGTCTTTCACGATGGTACCGGCGATGCAGTCTACCAGGTCGGCGGGTTCGCCGGCGCGACCGGCGAGGAACCATGCCCGCACGCCGACGGCGTGGGCGACGTTGACCGCTTCGGCGGTGGACATCACCGCGCTGAGGGTATCCATCGCGGTTTTCTTACCCCCGTCGGCGCGCAGATCGCGGAAGGTCTGGATCAGCAGTTCCAGTACGACATCGGGGACTTTATGCGGGATGCCGCTATGCTCCAGCAGGCGGGCCGACGCGTTAGCCACCAGTTCCAGCTCCTGCTGAAAATCCATAATCGGAAAGACGGTTTCGAAGTCGAAGCGGCGTTTTAGCGCCGCGCTCATTTCGTTAACCCCGCGATCGCGGGTATTGGCGGTGGCAATAATATTAAATCCGGCGCGGGCATAGAGCTGGCTATCGTCGCCGGTTAGCTCCGGGATCGCCATGACGCGGTCGGATAGCATCCCCAGCAGGCAGTCCTGAACCTCCAGCGGCGTACGGGTAATCTCTTCAAAGCGGACGATTTTACCGTCACGCATGCCCTGATACAGCGGGGCGGGCACCAGCGCCTGCGTCGACGGGCCCTGGTTTATCAGCAGCGCATAGTTCCAGGCATATTTGATTTGATCTTCGGTAATCGCCGCGCCGCCCTGAATGGTGAGCCCGGCGTCGCCGCAGATGGCGGTGGCCAGCAGCTCCGAGAGCAGCGATTTAGCCGTGCCCGGCTCGCCGACCAGCATCAGGCCGCGCCCGGTCGCCAGCGTGACCAGCATCCGCTCGACGGCGGCCGGACTCATGACCACCTTGCGGCTGATGTCGCGAGCGCTATCGCCAAGGATAAACGCGCGCGCCGCAGGCAGGCTTAGCTGCCAGCCGGGCGGGCAGGGGAAACAGTCGTTCTGCTGCAGCCGGGCGAGCTCATCGGCGTAGAGTATGGCGGCAGGGGGGCGCTGAAGATGTGGTTCCTGTTGTATCATCGTTTCTTCCTTAAAGAGACCGCGGTAATGGGAGCGTTTTTATCCTATGTGCAGCGAATAGCGTAAACGCGCTTTGCTTATCCACGGAAAATGATCTCAATCGTGCTTAGCGCCTCGCTGAGATCCTGTGGATCGAGCTGTGAGAACGCAGCGGGCCGTTCGCCATCATAGAGTCTGATGGCGGCAAACCGCTGAGGAGCCTTCGCATCCATGTTGTAGTGCACGAACCCTGGCGTGATTTCCAGAATCAGTCGATGCCGCCCGACGTCGTAGCAGAAACGGTTTTCAGCGCCCTGCCACCAGCCGCGACTGCGGATGCCCAATAATTGCCCGCAGGTTGTTGATTTTCCCTGCCAGCGCGTAAGCTCGCTGCGGGCGGTTTCTTCCGCCAGCAGCTGCACCGTCTGGCGCGTCAGCTGGCGGAACGGTGGCAATAGCTGATAATCGGCAAAAATTTGGCTAAATGCTGCCCGCGTCGCGTCATCCATTTCCAGCGGATGAACAAGGCCGAACAGCGCCTCTTCCGGTAGAGCGATAGGGTCATCCTGGCCATCGCAGAATTCCTCTTCTGCGGCGACGCGAAAGGCGTTGAGCAGGCGACGGGGTTCACTGGCGGCGTAGATTCCCCATACCAGGCGCCGGGTAAGATTGTTGGTCAGCGGATGATCGACAAACAGCGATTGAAACTCCGTTCGCGTCCAGCGCCGTGCCAGCCGCAGGGCGTTTTCCAGATGCGGCAGCAGGCGTTTGGCCACCTGGGCTGCGTCTTTTTTCAGGCCTTTCAGCCTGGCCAGCGCTTCCGCGGCTTTTACCTGGTCATCTTCGGCGCGCAGGCGCGGCAGGCTCTTTTGCCGCGCTCCCTGCTGGTCGTAAATCACCGGCAGCAGATTTTCATCAAAACGGACATAAAAGCCGCGGGAACCAAAATCAAAAGCCAGCGTTTGGGGATCGTCCAGCCCCAGCGTAGGCGTTAGCCGATCCTGCAGCTGCTCTTCGCTGAGATCGCGGGCTTCGGCGACCTCTTTAAGAGACTGCCTGGCGCTTTCGCGCAGCGGGCGGGATTTGGCGCCCTGCGCGATGTGGTGCAGCTGCAGCAGCGCCATATCGCTGCCGATGCGGGTGAGAAGATGCAGCCCGCTGGCGGCGCGGGCGGATTTCCCTTCCTGCGGCCAGGCCAGGATAAGCTGGGTTAAATCACGCACTGTCGCTTCATCGCCAAAAATCCCCAGCGCCTGAAACGCCCAGTTATCTTTGGCTGGGGCTCCGGCAGTCTGCCATGCGTTAAATAAATCCCAGACGAAAGCGGCCAGCGATTGGGGCTGGCAGGCGGCTTTGGCTAAATCCAGCCCGCCGTAATGATGGCCGCCCTGGGCGAAGCGCAGCATTTCGCCAAAGATCTCCAGCGCATCGTCGGTCAACGGCTGGTCGGTGCCGATAAGCCGCGGCCTGCGCCAGAGCGTCGGTTGCCAGAAGTCAGGCACTTTTGGAATGCGGACAGGGTAGTTGTCCAGCGGATCCTGCGTCAGCAGCTGTTCCAGCTTCGTCCACAGTGCCGGTTCGTTCCAGCGTTGTGCTACCGCTTTCAGCCGTTCATGGTGGCCTTCCTGGTACAGCAGACGCAGCGCGTTAATAGCCGCCTCGCGGCTATCGCCCGCTTTATCGAACGCCAGTGGGATTAACGCGGCGGCTGCGTGCTCCGGCCACTGCAGGAGCCACTGACGAGCCAGTTGGCTGTGCGCCTGCAAGCGTCGCCAGACGCGGGCCATCGGTAGCGCCAGCTCCGTTGCGCCGAGATGCGTCAGCAGGGGGAAGATCTCCTTTGGCCGATGCTGCAGCGCCAGCAGCAGGCCGGGTAGGGCATCGGTACCGAGAATGCTCAGCGCATATTCGGCGCCGACAAATCTAAAGTTAGCGGCATTGATGCCCTGCCAGGCCACCAGCGCCCGCTCGCGAGGCAGCTGCATAAGCAGATAAAGATTCCAGCAGTCGTTAGGGTTGTAGGCCTTTACCAGGTAATCCCCCCATGCCTCCAGTAGCGTACCGATATCGAAGTTTTGCAGTGCGTGGCAGGCGTTGCCCCACCAGACATAGCGATGAAAATATTTCTCCGTATCGAAATGGTCCCGCTTGCCGCATAACGTGTACTGGTGGAACAGGTATTCAATACTCTGAAAGCCCAGCTCCTGCATGACGATGGTGCAACCTATGCTGGCGAGACGTTCATCGAGCGGAAGGTTATTAAAGAAACAGGCGGGTTTGCTGGCAGCCAGCGCTTCCCGCTCTCCTGGCTGCCAGTGCTCCTGAGGCGCAACGGTCAGCGACGTTAGCGCAAAACGCGGGGGCGCGACTTTTTTCTTTTTGCTGCGCCACGGCGGCGAGCGCAGGATCTCCGGCAGGCAGGAGCGATCGGTTGCCAGCGTAACGTCTGAAGGCATCGATGGTCGGCTGGCCGCCAGAAGTTCCTGTGCCTTCGTGCTTAGCCAGGGAGTAACCTGCTCAGCCAGCTGAGGATGCGTATTGAGCAGCGTCCGCAGCAGCATTCTCCAGCTTTCTTCACGCTTTTTCTGCTGCTGTGGACGCTTTTTCTCTGCGATCTCAGGATAGCCCGGACGAGCGGGCGGTTCCGGCAGCGCCAGCAATTCCGCTACAGCGGCCAGAGCGGCATGGGGATATTTTTTGGCGAATGTTGACACGCGCTGCTGGCTGGGTTTGTTTTTATCCGCCACCAGCAGCAGCAGCCGGATAGCCTGCGGATGGTTAATTTGCGCCAGCAGGCTGCCGCAGTCATCCCGGTGCGCATATATCGCCAGCCTGGAGATCGCCGCCAGCCCCTGCTCGCGCAGCAGGGCCGCGCAGGCGGAGTAACCGTAGCGGTTTTCGTCGCACATCTCGCTGGCCTGACAATCGGTAAAGACATCAAGCCAGCAGGATTGCTCCAGTACTGCCAGCTTAGCAGGATCTGTCGCTACCGCTTTCAACCACTCGCTTGATGAACGGCTGGCGTATTTATCAGCGTCGAGCAGGCTATTCGCAACGTCCGGTCGTTCCGGCAACAGCAGGGCAATAAACGGTTTACGATTAAGCTCGATATCAGGGAGCGCGCGGATAAGTTTGTCAGCGCAGCGTAGCCAGATCGCCTCTTCAGCCAGCGAAAGGTGTTTTCGCAGACGCAGATCGAATTCGTGGTAAGTATCGCAGCGAAAACCGTACTGGTACGCTTTTTTCGGATGAGAAAAAACGATGCTGGGTGGCTGAAGATTGCTGTGGGTCACGGTGATAAATTGCCGTTCAATCACCACTTCGGTGGCATATTCCACGCCCCTTAGCTGGACGATTTCATCGAGTAGCTCGGGACTGTCATCTTCTGCCAGCCGGGTAAGCGCCGCCAGCGCGCGGGGGGGCATTGCCGGTTTGGCTTCGCCCACATAGCCGACCGCCTGCGCAATAGCCTGCCGCCATTCGGCAGTGCATGTTTCATAGTCCCACGTAAGGGCCTGAATATGCTGATAGCGCGAGAGAATATCGTTCGCCAGTCGTTGCAGGCGTCCCTCTTCGATCGGCGGTACCGGGTCGCCAGGCCAGCGGCGATGGCTTAACGGTTGTTTGCCCTTTTTAAAGGATAGCTCCAGCTGCGCGTCATCCGCCAGCCATGGCGGGAGTGCTGTGTTGTGCATAAACGTTCCTTGTGTTACTCAAACAGCCCGTCGATATCGTTAATCAATTCGCTGAGGGTGACGTTATCCAGCACCGAAAACGTGGCCTGCTGTTTGCCGTTGCCGCCCCAGCCGTACTGGTGCGCATTTTCGGCACACAGCCATATTTTGCTCAGCAGCTGCTCGGCGCTGAGTTCATCCGGCAGCAACCCGACGGCAAAGCCTTCGTCGATTTCCATCACCAGCGTCCACTGGCCCAGCGGTTTAAGCATCCAGCCAATCCAGCCTGCATCCTGCGGTTCGCCGCGCAGCCAGCCTTTATTCGCCAGCCCTATTACCCGCCCGCTCGGGCATTTGCGCCCGGCCCAGCGGGTCAGCTCGGTGGCCGCCAGTTCGGCGGTCGTCAGGGTGTAGCAGCTGCGGTCAAGCTGGCGGAACGGCGGCAGCAGCTCATAATCGGCGAACAGCTGACCGAAGGCGGCGGCGTCTTCCGCGGGTATTTCCAGCAGATGCGGAAGACCGATTTGGACCGCGCCTTGCGGCAGGGTGAACAGATCGTCATCGGCGTTACCGTAGCTGTTGTCTTCCGCCACGCGGAAGCAGGCCAGCAGCCTGTTTTCGGCGTCGTAGACTCCCCATACCAGGCGGCGGGTGAGGTGGCAGACCAGGGGATGATTAACCAGAAACTGCCGGAAGTTTTCCGCCGTCCAGCGGCGACGCTGGCACATGGCGGACTCCATGCGCGCGATTTGCTGGGCGGCAATCGTGCGGGCGTCTTTTTTCAGGGCTTTGTAGCGATTAACGGCCTCGGTAGCCAGCGCCTTATCATCGCTTTTATTCGGCTTCGGCAGGTCCTTAAGGCGGCTGCCGTTTTCATCGCGCACGTAAGGCCTGAGGGCTTCATCAAAGCTAATGATAAAGCGCCGCGGGCCGAAATCGAGGGTCAAGGTTCCGTCGTCGTTGAGTCCCAGATCCGGCGCGAGGCGGTCCTCCAGCTCTTCCACGGTCAGCGCGCGGCTTGCGGCGATATGGCCGATTTTCTCTCTGGCGCGCTCCTGCAGGGCTTTGAACTTGAGTTTCCCGGCGATGCCGTTCAGCTGCATCAGGGCGATATCGGTGCCGATGGCGGCGAGAATATCCAGCCCGACGGTAGCGCGTTTATGTTGGGATTCTCCCGGCCAGGCGCGGATCAGCGGGGTGAGCGCGCGGGCGGTATCGTCGTTACCGAAGATGCCGAGCGCGGTAAAGGCCCAGCTCTCTTTCGACGGCGCGCCGGCGGTTTGCCAGGCGCTGAACAGATCCCAGGCGAAGGCGGCGAGTGATGCCACGGTACAGAGATCTTTTACCTGCTGCAGGCCGGGGTAAATACCTTCCTCTGACGGGAAGCGCAGCATTTCGCCGAGCGTTTTTAATGCGTCGTCCGGCAAGGCAAGGCCATTTTCCCGCAGCAGCGGTCGCGCCCACAGCGCGGGCTGATAAAACGCGGGCAGCGGCGGAATTTTCGTCGGATGGTTATCCAGCGGATCGAGCGCCAGTAGCGCGCCGACCGCCGCCATCACCTCCGGCCGATCGTAGCGGCGGGCAACCTGTTCAAGCAGCGGCTGATGACCGTTATCCATCAGCATGCGTATGGCCAGGCGCGCACTGTCCTGCGCTTCGCCCGCTTTACCAAGGGCGGCGGGCAGCAGGCCGGCAATGGCGTGCTCCGGATAGGCCAGCAGCCACTCGCGCGCCTCTTCGCGCAGCGTTTTCAGCTTGTGAAAGGCGCGGGCGACGATGGGGGCCAGTTCGCTGGCGGCAAACCAGATAGCGACCGGTAAATTCTCCTGCGGATAGCGGGACAGGGCGTGAATAAAACCCGGTAGCCCGGCAAGACGCAGATAGGCCATCACATATTCCCCGCCGGTATGGGGCTCTTTACTCAGCGAGCTCCAGGCATCGGCTGCCCGGCCGGCGGGCAGCGCGGTGAGCATATAAAGATTCCACTCCCCCGGATAAGGGGCGTGGTAAGCGTGGAATTCGGCGATCAGCGCGGGATAATCCTGCCGCCGCCAGGCATCTGCTGCGGCGTCGGAGGCGTGTTCATAGCGATTGTTTTGACGGCTCCAGACCCTGAAACCCAGGCGCGTAAGGTACGCTTTCTCACTCTCCTGTTGGCTCATCTCCACCTGCTGCGCGTACCAGTTCCGCTGGGCGAGAAGCGCGTTGGCCGCCTCTTCCGTCAGCATACAGGCCGGTTCTAAAGCCAGCGGCGTTAAGCTTAGCTGAGGGATCGGTGATTTTTTCTTTTTCGCCGTCCACGGGGGCGAAACCAGCAGCGGCGGCAGAATATCGGCCCCGGCGCAGTCGACCCGCTGGCTTAACTGCCGTTGGCAGGCTGCCAGCAGCGTTGCGGCCTGCGACGAGAGCCACGGCGAAATTTGCGCCGCCAGCTCCGGCTGCGCGCTCAGCAGGGTCATCAGCATAATGCGCCAGCGCTTCTCTTCTTTCTGCGCCAGCAGTTCGGCCAGCGCCGCCAGCGCCGCGTGCGGGAAGCGGGCGCTGGCGCGGGCCATCCGCTCGTGGCAGCGTTTGCCTTGTTCGCTCACCCGGATCAGCTGCATCAGCGCCTGGGGATGGTTCACGCCGCTTACCCGCTCTCCGCACAGGTCATCGTGAACGTAGGGCGCAAAGCGGGCGATACCGGCGACGCCCTGTTCGCGCATCACCGTCGCGTTCCAGACGCTGCCGTGGTAATAATCGTTAAACAGATTTTCCGTCTGGTAAGGCTCCAGCGCTTTGACCACCTGCGGGTCGCGGGCGACGACCTTCAGCCATTCCGCCGTCTTCACATTTTTGTGCGCCAGTACCCGACGGGCGATATCGTTCACGATATCCTGGCGTTCCGGCAGCAAGAGCGCCACCAGCGGCTGTTGCCCGATGGGCATATCCGGCAACGCGGCGATCAGTTTATCCACGCAGCGCCGCCAGAGCGCCTCATCCGCATGAGCCAGATGGGCGCGCAGGCGCACGTCGAGCAGCGCCGGCCCGCGCGCGCGGGTGGGTTCGGCGCGGAAAGTCACCTGAAGGGTTTGATAATTATAATCAAACTCAATGTGCTGCAGGGCGATAAACATCTCGATGGCATATTCCAGACCGTAAACGTAAACAATCTCGTCCATCAGACAGGCATTATCAGCGCTGCGCCAGCCGCGGCGCGTGGCTACCGCCACCTGAACCGCCAGCGCCGCGGGTGAAAGCGGGCCATCGGTCAGGGCCTGGTTGATGATTTGCTGCCAGTACGCGGAGCAGTCGGTAGAGTTAAAGGTGACGATATTCCCTGATTGTTTGTGGATCTCGTTGCCGAGGTCCATCAGTTTGCTATTTTCAGGCGCGGCGATCGGTTTACCGGGAAAGAGGCGAGAAGGGAGCACCTCTTCAAGCAGCTCATCCGATAAAAGCAGTTCGCCATCGTCCGCCAGCCACGGACGGGTGATGTCTGAGGGCGTTGAGGCGTATTCGGGCTGTGGGGCGGCTGGTGGCGATGCGGGTAAGGCAGGCTGCTCGGTGCGAGTAACTTCAACGTAGCCTTTGCGGGTTTTTTCGTTAATCAATTTGACTTCAGCCTTGCTGGCCGCCGCCGCGTCGGCAAAGGTTTTGATCTGGCTCTGCCCGTGTGTGCCAACCTTGCCCCAGCGTAGATGCAGCTCGTGGCCCTGCTGCTCAATCGCCCAGAATTTATGTGATTTTTCGTCCTGATAAATAAAGGTTTTCATCAACGTCCCTGTGTTTTTATCCAGCCTGGCGTTGATGCTAACAGCTATTGACAGGAACACCGAGGGTGGGGGTAGCAAGAATACAATTTTCAGAATTTATAAAATAAAAAAAAGCGCTGCCGGAGCAGCGCTTTATGCGTCATTACTTGACCTGCTGGCCCGGCTGGGCGCCGCTGTCCGGGCTGAGCAGGAAGATATCTTTCCCGCCAGGACCCGCGGCCATCACCATGCCTTCAGAAACGCCGAAGCGCATTTTGCGCGGCGCCAGGTTGGCGACCATCACCGTCAGGCGGCCAATCAGCACCTGCGGGTCCGGGTAGGCGGAACGGATGCCGGAGAAGACGTTGCGCTTCTCGCCGCCGAGATCCAGCGTCAGGCGCAGCAGCTTGTCGGAACCGTCCACGAACTCGGCGTTTTCAATCAGCGCGATGCGCATATCGACTTTGGCGAAATCGTCAAAAGTAATGGTTTCCTGAATCGGATCGTCCGCCAGCGGGCCGGTGACCGGCGCTGACAGCGCTTTGACTTCTTCTTTCGACGCTTCGACCAGCGCGTCAACCTGCTTCATCTCAATGCGGTTGTAGAGCGCTTTGAAAGCGTTAACCTTGTGACCGAGCAGCGGCTGCTGGATAGCATCCCAGCTCAGTTCGCCGTTGAGGAACGCTTCGGCGCGGGCGGCCAGCTGCGGCAGGACCGGCTTCAGCCAGGTCATCAGCACGCGGAACATATTCAGGCCCATGGTGCAGATGGCCTGCAGGTCGGCGTCGCGCCCTTCCTGTTTAGCCACCACCCACGGCGCCTGCTCGTCAACGTAGCGATTCGCCACGTCGGCCAGCGCCATGATTTCGCGGATAGCTTTACCGAACTCGCGGCTGTCCCACGCTTCGCCAATGCTTGTTGCCGCATCGGTAAAGGTTTTATACAGCTGAGGATCGGCCAGTTCGGCGGACAGCATGCCGTCGAAACGCTTGTTGATGAAACCGGCGTTGCGCGAGGCGAGGTTAACCACCTTGTTGACGATATCGGCGTTAACGCGCTGCACGAAGTCTTCCAGGTTCAGGTCGATGTCATCGATACGCGACGAGAGCTTGGCGGTGTAGTAGTAGCGCAGGCTGTCTGCGTCAAAATGATTCAGCCAGGTGCTGGCCTTAATAAAGGTGCCGCGCGACTTGGACATCTTGGCGCCGTTGACCGTCACGTAGCCGTGAACGAACAGGTTGGTCGGTTTGCGGAAGCTGCTGCCTTCCAGCATCGCCGGCCAGAACAGGCTGTGGAAGTAGACGATATCTTTACCGATAAAGTGATACAGCTCGGCGGTGGAGTCTTTCTTCCAGTATTCGTCGAAGCTGGTGGTATCGCCGCGCTTGTCGCACAGGTTCTTGAAGGAGCCCATGTAGCCGATCGGCGCGTCCAGCCAGACGTAGAAGTATTTGCCCGGCGCGTTCGGGATTTCGAAGCCGAAGTACGGCGCATCGCGGGAGATATCCCACTGCTGCAGTCCGGACTCGAACCACTCCTGCATTTTATTCGCCACCTGCTCCTGCAGCGCGCCGCTGCGGGTCCACGCCTGCAGCATTTCGCTGAACGACGGCAGGTCGAAGAAGAAGTGCTCGGACTCGCGCATCACCGGCGTCGCGCCGGAGACAACCGATTTCGGCTCGATAAGCTCGGTCGGGCTGTAGGTCGCGCCGCACACTTCGCAGTTATCGCCGTACTGATCCGGTGATTTGCACTTCGGACAGGTGCCTTTTACAAAACGGTCCGGCAGGAACATGCCTTTTTCCGGATCGTAGAGCTGAGAGATGGTGCGGTTTTTGATAAAACCGTTCTCTTTCAGACGCGTATAGATAAGCTCCGACAGCTCGCGGTTCTCGTCGCTGTGCGTGGAGTGATAGTTGTCATAGCTGATGTCGAAGCCAGCAAAATCGGTCTGATGCTCCTGACTCATTTCGCCAATCATCTGTTCCGGGGTGATACCGAGCTGCTGCGCTTTCAGCATGATCGGGGTGCCGTGGGCGTCGTCGGCGCAGATGAAGTTGACCTCGTGGCCGCGCATTCGCTGGTAACGGACCCAGACATCAGCCTGGATGTGCTCCAGCATATGGCCGAGGTGGATTGAGCCGTTTGCGTACGGCAGCGCGCACGTTACCAGAATTTTCTTCGCGACTTGAGTCATAGTGGGCATTACATCTTCTATTGTAAAAAGGGGTTTCGATGTTACCGCAAAGGCAATAATTTGGTAAGCCCAAAGCTTATTGTGGGGGAATTATTCCCTTTAAGGTAAACTTAACGCACAAGATTCAACTCACAATAACAAAGGAGTCGGGATGAGTTCGCAATCCCAGGCCAAATCCCCCGAGCGTCTGCGCGCGATGGTCGCCGGGACCCTGGCTAATTTCCAGCACCCAACCCTGAAACATAACCTCACTACGCTGAAGGCGCTGCATCACGTCGCCTGGCTGGACGAGACCGTGCACATTGAAATTCAGATGCCGTTCGTCTGGCATAGCGCGTTTGAGGTGCTCAAGGAGCAGTGCAGCGCCGAGCTGCTGCGCATTACCGGCGCTAAAGCCATTGACTGGAAGCTGACGCACAGCATCGCCACGCTGCAGCGGGTAAAAAATCAGCCCGGCATCAACGGCGTGAAAAACATCATCGCCATCAGCTCCGGCAAGGGCGGGGTGGGTAAATCGTCTACCGCGGTCAACCTCGCGCTGGCGCTGGCGGCGGAAGGGGCGAAAGTCGGCATTCTGGATGCCGATATTTACGGCCCGTCGATTCCGACCATGCTCGGCGCGGAAGATCAGCGTCCCACTTCGCCGGACGGCACCCATATGGCGCCGATTATGAAATTTGGTCTCGCCACCAACTCCATCGGCTATCTGGTCACCGACGACAACGCCATGGTCTGGCGCGGCCCGATGGCCAGCAAAGCGTTAATGCAGATGCTGCAGGAAACCCTGTGGCCGGATCTCGATTACCTGGTGCTGGATATGCCGCCGGGCACCGGTGATATTCAGCTGACGCTGGCGCAAAACATTCCGGTCACCGGCGCGGTGGTGGTGACCACGCCGCAGGATATCGCCCTGATCGACGCCAAAAAAGGTATCGTGATGTTTGAGAAAGTCGAAGTGCCGGTGCTGGGGATTGTGGAAAACATGAGCATGCATATTTGCAGCAACTGCGGACACCACGAGCCTATCTTCGGTACCGGCGGCGCGCAAAAGCTGGCCGAGAAATACCATACCCAGCTGCTGGGCCAACTGCCGCTGCATATCACCCTGCGCGAAGACCTCGACAAGGGGACGCCGACGGTGGTGGCGCGCCCGGAAAGCGAGTTTACCGAAACCTACCGCCAGCTGGCAGACCGCGTCGCGGCGCAGTTGTACTGGCAGGGCGAAGTTATCCCCGGTGAAATAGCTTTCCGCGCGGTCTGATTTTCCCTCTCTTCTGAACCGTACGGCACGTTGCGCCGTACGGTTTGTTATCGTATCCGCCCCGTTTTCTCTTTCCAAAATAATCACCGCGTGAATGATATAAGCGTTAAATATTACTTGTTTTTATTCACATTTAGCGATGTTGAGATTTGTCAATAAAACATATTGTTAACATTGTTTTCCTCTGGCGGTTGTGCGAGCTTGATTAGCATAGAAGTGAAGTATTTTAATTCGCCGTGACGATGTTTAATTTTGGCTGTGTGATTTGGCGAAACGTGGAAGTTATCAGTACTACGTCAATAAAAACGATGGAAGGAAAGTATAGCCGTAATACATTTCCGGAGTGCATGATGAACAATATTGCTCTAATCGTTAAGTTACGAGAACTGCTGGTTATTTTTATGCATACGCGCACGCTGCCGGAGAAAGCCGCAGACGCGTTACGCTATTGCCAGGAGCATCTCCCGATGGCTGAAATTCCGATTGGTGCTTATGGTGAATACAGTGATATTTTTGAACAGCTTGTTTTTTTATCGGATGAAAAGAGTCGTACTGCCCCGGATGATTTATTGCGTAGCGGCGGCGATTTGATATTAAGTATTTTAATGCTCTATGAGCACGTGGCTTCCGGTATTGCCGTCGAGGAATTTATGCATAAACAAAACCGCTTTAACGGATAGCGTTATCGCATCGAAAAACAAAACGCCAGCGGCAGGGATAGCGCGCTGGCGTTCGGCTTTTAGCGATGGTAGAAAATCTCGCCATCATAGATTTTGAGGATTTTTCCCTCGGTTTCGGTAATCAGAACGTAGCTTCCGCCCATATAGGTCCAGCGGGTCCCGGCATCCGGGGCAGGCAAATTGCGCTGCTGCCACTGCTTGATGTTGTATTCTGGCGTGAGGTACAGCGGCGGTACGGTGTCGCCGATGTGGAATTGTTTGAAGTCTGCGGTCACCCCATCCAGCTCATATTTCTGTATACCTTCGCCGGACGCCGCCCACGCTCCGCTGGAGCAGGCCAACAGTACGCCCAGAAGCATCATTTTTGTTTTACGCATAATTTCCCCATTATTATCCTGGACACAAAATCGCAGCCTCGTATGATTCCTGATAGGTCAAGGAAATGGCAAGCATTGGTTTGGTTAAAAGTGTAAGCAAACGGTGATACGGCGACGTTTTTCATCGGGGCGCGTCTGTTTTGAGAATAATCCGGGGTGGGGAGTGGGTATGTTCAGGCTGGAAGATCTGGCATTGTTTGTCCGCGCAGCGGCGTTAAGCAGCTTCAGCGATGCGGCGCGGGAGGCCGGGCTGCAGCCCTCGCAGGTCAGCGCGGCGATAAAGCGTCTTGAAACGACGCTGAATATCCGTCTTTTCGCTCGTTCGACGCGAAGCTTACGCCTGACGCCGGAGGGCGAAACCTGGCTGCCTTATGCCACGCAGATGATCGATACGCTGCACGCCGGGCTGCAAAAAATCCACACGCCGGATGACGAAGTCCGCGGAACGTTACAAATCGCCGTGCCGTCTGACCTTGGGCGCAATTTGCTTCTGCGCGTGTTTCGCGATTTTCGCCAGCGGCATCCTGCGCTGCGCCTGCGGATACTGTTTTCCGATCATCGGACCGACGTGTTTAAAGACCCGGTGGACGTCGCGTTTCGCTACGGCGATAACGACGATGCCTCGTTTATTTCTCTGCCCGTTGCGCCGGATAATCGCCGGGTGCTGGTAGCCTCGCCCGGCTGGATAGCCGAAAACGGCGAACCGCAGACGCTGGAAGATTTGGCCCGACACAACGCGCTGACCTACGTGCTGCGCGGCAGAGCGTTCGACCGCTGGCCGTTGAGCCTGGAGGGGAAAGTCCATCACGTGCAGGTTTCCGGCACTATCGTGAGCGATGACGCCGAGGTGATACGCCGCCTGGCGGTTGCCGGGGAGGGCATCGCCTTCAAGTCTGAACTCGACGTCGGCGATGATATCCGCGAAGGGCGGCTGCGGGTGCTGTTGCCGCACTATCAAGGAGACGTGGTGCCGCTGAATATGATTTGCCCGCACCGTAAACAGCTTTCTCCCGCGGTACGGCTGCTGTATGACGCAGTGAAAGAAGCGTGCGAAGCGGTTAATTCCCGCGCGCCCTCTGCGGGCCGGTAGCGCCGCCTGCGGGAACGGTGTTGGGATGATGAATCGGCGTGGCTTTTTCCCGGTGGCGCTGGGCTTAGCCGGGCTACGGGTTCACAGCTGTCTGCGGGCCGGTAGCCCGGACAAGGCGCGCCAGCGCCGCCTCCGGGAACACGATTGGCACTAACCTTAATGCTTCACCAGCGTGGCAAAGTAGTACACCAGCGGAATTGCCAGGATCCACAGGCCAATCGGGATTTCTCGCCACTTCCCGGCGATGGTTTTGATCACCACATAAAACAGCAGCCCGCCGGCAATTCCGGTGCCGAAGCTATTGGCAATCAGGGTAATCATCACCATCATCAGCACCGGCAGGCCGTCGGTGAAGTTTGCCAGATCCACTTTGCGCAGGCCGCTGAACATATTCAGGCCGATCAGGATCAGCGCCGGCGCGGTCGCCTCTTTGGGGATCATCAGCGCCACCGGAGTAAACAGCAGCATCAGCAGGAACATCACCGCCGCCGATAGCGCGGTTAACCCGGTTTTGCCGCCGGCTTCCGCGGCCGCCGAGGATTCAATCAGCGCGGTCGCCGCCGGAATGCCCAGCCAGGGGCCAACGGCCGCGGCGATCGAGTCAACCATAAACGGGCGATTGATATGCGGCATATTGCCTTCTTCATCCAGCAGACCCGCTTCGCCGCCCACAGCCAGGGTAGTGCCCATGGTGGAAAAGAACTCTGAAGCGAAGAACACAAACAGGAACGGCAGGAAGGCGATATTCAGCGCGCCCAGCATGTCGATTTGCCCCAGCACCGGCGTCAGCGAGTGCGGCATATCGATAAAGCTGCCCGGCAGCCTGGTAACGCCCATCGGAATCCCGACCAGGGTGGCAAAGAGAATCGCCCACAGAATCGACCCGGGAATTTTTCTCGCCTGCAGGGCGATGGCCAGAAACAGCCCGCAGAGCGCCACCAGTGCCCCCGGCGAGAGAAAATCGCCGAGCATCAGGGCGTTGGTTTTGGCGTTGGCCAGCACCAGCCCGGCGTTACGGAAGCCCAGCACCGCGACGAAAAGTCCGATCGAGGCGGTTAATCCGAGCTTAATTGACTGCGGCACCGAACGGGTCACCACTTCACGCAGGCCGAACTTCGTTAGCAGGAAAAACAGAATCCCCGACCAGCAGGCGATACCGAGACCGACCTGCCAGCCAATGCCTTCGCTGCCCGCCAGCGTGACGCCGACCAGCACCGAGCCGCCGATGCCCGGCCCGACGATAAACGGCAGGTTGGCATAAAACGCCATCAGCAGCGTACCGCCGACGAACACCAGGATCGTGCCGGTGGTTGCCGCGCCTTTATCCATCCCGCCAACCGCCAGCAGGCCGGGGATAACCACCAGCAGATAGGCGGCGGCGAGAAAGCCGGTGATGCCCGCGAGGCATTCGGTGCGCAGCGTACTGCCGCGGGAATACAAGGCAAAACGGCGCTCCAGCCAGCTACCTTGCGCGGATGAGTTAAGGGTATTGTCGGCCATGCTCAGGCTCCCTGATGATTATTGTTGTGTTCTGGGCGTTCCGGGATTTCCCGGCTCTCTATCAGCGGCTCGACTATCTGGCGAGTGCCGCCGTCGGTCAAACCTAAATCCGTCAAATGCGGACCGGCATTACAGGCCAGGCAGGTACCCTCAATCGCCTTAAATACGCGGTAGGGCGGCTCCCAGTCGGCGATTTCCGCGCTCAGGTCGCGAAGCTCGCGGAACTGCCGCGCCAGCTCCGTGGCGGGTAAGTCGGAGAGCATCCCGGCAATCGGCATCGCTACGTGGGCGAGGATTTTTCCCTGCTGCGACAGCGCCATGCCGCCGCCGGATTCGATCAGCCGGTTTGCCGCCAGCGCCATATCGTCAGGATCGCGGCCGAGCACCACCAGGTTGTGGGAATCGTGGGAGTAGCTGGTGGCGATAGCGCCGCGCAGTTCGCCCCAGCCCTCTAATAGCGCAATTTGCGGTTTTGCTTCGTGGCGGCCGTGGCGATGCTTAACCCAAATCAGGCTAAATCCGTCCGGGATTTGCACTTTGCCATCGCGGACCTGTACCTCAACCTCTCCCCACTGGGTGAAGCGTGCGCCGCGAATATGCCGCAGGCGGGCGACGCCGTGGCGAATAGCGCCGACGCGAAGGATAAAATCGGCTGGGCTGAGCGGCGGCATCTGTAGGGTATCGCGCGGCGGGGTCACGCCGCTCGCCGACGGAATCGACTCAAGTAGGGCGCCCTCGCGGGCAATCAGCTTACCGGCGACGTAAACTTCCCGCGCGGCGAGCTTTTCTAATGAATCGAAAACTACCAGATCGGCACGGCGTCCGGCGGCAATCAGCCCCAGATCGTTACGTTGCAGCCGGATCGCCGCGTTTAAGGTGGCGAAACGCAGGACGTCTGTTGCCGGCAATCCGTGCTCAATCAGCAGGTTGAGCAGGGCGATAATGCCGCCTTTTTCCAGCAGCATATCCGGCGGCACATCGTCGGTGCAGACGGTGATTTGCGAGGAGAGATGCGGCAACGATTTCAATGCGTTAACGATATCCGGCAGCAGGTAAGGGTGCGAACCGCGGATCTCTACCGTCAGCCCGGCGCGCAGTTTTTCCAGCGCATCTTCCGCCGAGGTGAGTTCGTGATCGGAGGTGACCCCGGCGGCGAGATAGGCCTGCAGATCCGCGCCGCTCAGGCCGCGCGCGTGGCCTTCAATCAGCTTGCCGCTGTCCAGGCCGGCCTGGATAATCTCCTGCATCCTCTCGCTGCCGTGCAGCACGCCATGCATGTCCATCACTTCGGCGACGCCGCAAACTTCCGGCCAGGCCAGCATGGTGGCCATTTCCGCGCCGGCGAAATCGGCGCCGGACATCTCCAGCCCCGGCGTGGACGGCACGCTGGAGGGGGCGGCGACCATCACCTGTAGCGGCAGATGGCGGCTGGCGGCGACGGCGTAGCGCACGCCCTCAACGCCCAGCACGTTGGCCAGCTCGTGCGGGTCCCAGAATACCGCCGTCGTGCCCTGAGCCAGGACGATTTCGGCATAGCGTTCAGGCGGCAGGTGAGAGCTTTCAAGATGGACGTGGGTATCCATCAGCCCCGGAGACAGGAAACACCCCGCCAGCGAGCGGCGTTCGCGGGCATCGGAGCGGCTGCCGCGCGGGTGCACGCTGGCGATCCTATCGCCGACGATCCCGACATCGGCCTCGCGAATTTCGCCGGTGGCCATGTCGACAATCTGCGCGTCGGTTAATAAGAGATCGAAAGGGGATTCTCCGCGCGCGGCCTGCACGGCGCGGCGGCGAGTTTCAGCACTGCTGGACATAACAACTCCGGCACAAGGATAATGGGGATACTCTAGGGGCAGAGCAAACGTTTGCCCAGATGAATAAATTTATCGCCCGATAACCTCGGGTTATTCTGCATGCTCACCGTTGACGAAAACATGATGACCGAACCCTGGCAACGTCTGCCCGCGCTCTCTCTCAAGCAGATTCAGTACTTTGTGACCCTGGCCCAGCTGCGTCACTTCACCGACACCGCTAACCGGTTGGCTATCAGTCAGCCGGCGCTAAGCAGCGCGCTGCGGCAAATCGAGACGGTGCTGGGTGGTAAGCTGGTCAACCGCACCGCCTCGGCGGTCACCTTAACCGAACTGGGGGCGGCGATTTTGCCCCACGCCCGGCGGGTGCTGAGCGTGGCGCAGCTGGCGTTTCAGGATATGCAGCAGATAGTCGAGGCCGGCGGCGACGGTACGGTGCGTATCGGTCTGGTGCCCTCGGTGAGCTCGCTGCTATTTCCTCTGCTGCCGCAAACGCTGGCTCAGGCGTTTCCGCGCCTGAGAGTGGAGTTTCACGATCAGACTAACGACGCCCTGTTTTGTGAGCTGCAGTCGGGAAAGATAGATTTTGCCGTAGGCGCAATAGACCGTTCGTTACCGCCTGAGCTGCAGGTTTATCCTCTGCGCGAAGATCCGTTTGTGGCGGTGCTGCACTGCGACGATCCGCTGGCCGGGCAGCCGCATCTGCCGTGGAAGCTGCTCGCGGGGCGCGATATCGCGGTGTTCTCAAAGGGCAATATTCAGCGCCTGGTCGGCGCGCTGGCGGAGAGCCATCGCCTCACGCTGCATACGCGTTATCAGGTTGACTATATTGAAACGCTTTACGGCCTGGTGCGTTCCCGGCTGGCGGTGGCGATTCTGCCTGAGCTTTATACCACCCACCTTCAGGATCCGGCGTTAAAGGTGGCGCAACTTCAGCAGCCGGCGCTGACGCGAACCGTGGCGCTGATGCGCGGGCCGCAGCCTCTGCCGCCGCTGATAGAAGCGTGTTTTACATTATTACTGAGTTCGCTGCGGGAAGTGAATCTGTAGAGGCCGTTGCTCTCTCAGCTTGTTGTGGTGAAATGCGAGAGAGGTAACGGAATAGTTTGTTGTGCCTTTTAAAATCAAATAGTTATGGCTCTTTAAAAACATCAATTTGTTGCAAAAATGTCGGTAGATTGTTCTTGGCGGATAAATTTATTATAAAACAATAAGATATGGTTAGTGTGTTCCCCGCGCCAGCGGGGATAAACCGCGATTGCCGCAACAATGCAAACCATTACAATTGTGTTCCCCGCGCCAGCGGGGATAAACCGACACAGTGTGAATTTATCGGGCTTGTTAACGGGTGTTCCCCGCGCCAGCGGGGATAAACCGTTGACCCTGTGCAGCAGTTGGCCAACCAGCACGTGTTCCCCGCGCCAGCGGGGATAAACCGTACACCCTTCTGGATGTGGCAAAGACTCTTGAGTGTTCCCCGCGCCAGCGGGGATAAACCGCTACCGGGCGATATGCCAGCTCACCGATGGCAGTGTTCCCCGCGCCAGCGGGGATAAACCGCCAGTTCCCTCTTCGCTCTGCTGCATGCGGATGTGTTCCCCGCGCCAGCGGGGATAAACCACAGTCAATGTTTCCCGAACATGGTTCTAAAGAGTGTTCCCCCGCAGCTGGCCGCCGCGGGGGCTGATTTACGGCGTCACGATATTGAACCAGAACTCAAATTTATCCATATAGCCCAGCATCTCATCCAGCTTCGCGCCATCGCCGGTCACTTTCACTTCACCCTTATCTTGCGCCTGTTTTAGCGTTTCCTCTTTCAGGATGATTTTGTTCAGCGTGGCGCGATCCAACGCAATGGTAGCATCCGCGTCCTTGGCTTCGGCATCGGCGGTGTGGTTGAGCACGCCGTTTTCCAGCTCCAGCTTATATTTACCGCCATCGTTACCCAGGTCGATATTGAACACCGCTTTGGCGGTTCCGGCTTTCTCACCATTAATATGCACCGCAAGGTAATCGAAGAACATTTCCGGGGTCATCGCCCGTACGGTATCCGGGCTGGCGGTGTTCGGCGTCGGGCCTTTCACTACGCCGTTGCGTAGCTCCTGAGCGCCGGTCAGGTAGAAATTACGCCACGGTCCTGATTCCGCCTGATAGCCCAGCTGCTCCAGGGCATCGGCTTCCAGATTGCGCGCCTCCAGATTACCAGGATCGGCGAAGACAATTTTACTCACGACCTGCGCTACCCAGCGATAGTTGCCCTGGTTGTAGTCCTCTTTGGCTTTCTTGAGGATAGCGTCGGCGCCGCCCATATAATCAACGAATTTCTTCGCCGCTTCTTCCGGCGGCAGTTCATCCAGCGTAGCCGGGTTGCCGTCGAACCAGCCGAGGTAGAGGACGTAAGTCGCTTTTACGTCATGGCTGACGGAACCGTAGTAGCCGCGGTTGGCCCAGGTGTTGGCCAGGCTGTCCGGCAGCTTGAATTTGGCGGCGATCTCATCGCGGGTCAGGCCCTCGTTGGCCATGCGCAGGGTCTGGTCATTGATGTATCGATACAGATCGCGCTGGCTCTTCAGCAGGTTAACCACGTTCTCATTGCCCCAGGTCGGCCAGTGGTGCTGGGCCATAATGATTTCGGCCTTGTCCCCCCAGCGTACGATGGCGGCGTTGATATATTTCGACCACGGCAGCGGTTCACGAATTTTCGCCCCGCGCAGCGAGTAGGTGTTATGCAGGGTGTGGGTGACGTCTTCTGCGGATTCAATCAGCTTCTTCTCTTCGATATACCACAGCATTTCCGACGGTGCTTCTGAGCCCGGCGCCAGCATAAAATCGTAGGTCAGCCCGTCGATGGTCTCTTTCTGGCCATCTTTCTCGATGATATTGGTGGGAGCAATCAACGTGACGGTGCCGGCGGAGGTCGTGGTGCCGAGGCCTGCGCCAACCTGGCCGGTGGCATCCGGTTTCAGCAGGTTGCCGTACATATAGCTGGCGCGGCGGCTCATTACGTTCCCGGCCATAATGTTTTCAGCAACGGCGGCTTCCATAAAACCGGAAGGCGCGTAGATTTTGACTTTACCGGATTTCACATCGGCTTCATCGACCACGCCGCGAACGCCGCCGTAATGATCGACGTGGCTGTGGGTGTAGATCACCGCAACGACCGGCTTATTGCCGCGATTTTTGTAATACAGATCCATTCCGACCTTTGCGGTCTCCGCCGATACCAGCGGATCGACAACGGTGATGCCTTCTTTGCCTTCGATAATGGTCATGTTGGAGAGATCGAGGTTGCGGATCTGGTAAACGCCTTCGGTCACTTCAAACAGGCCGCTAATATTGATCAACTGGGATTGACGCCAGAGGCTGGGGTTGACCGTATCCGGCGCCTTTTCACCCTCTTTAACAAAGTTGTACTGCTGCGGGTTCCAGATAACGTTGCCCTGTTCGCCTTTAATCACCTCCGTAGGGAGCGCGGCGATAAAGCCTTTATGCGCGTTGGTAAAGTCGGTGTTATCGGAGAAGGGAAGCTGTTTGTACAGCGCGTCGTTTGCCTGTTTGGTTGCCGCGGCGGCTGCTTTGGGAGACGTTTCCGCCCAACTGGTCATGGGGAGGGTCGAAATGATTCCTGCCAGAGCCAGACTTTTCATAATCGGTGTTAATTTCATCGGAATCCTCATGGGTTTACGCTGATTCACTCGTTAATTTCGATATGACGCCGGGTTACATCCTGTAACGCCTCCTAAACTATAAACACGTATCTGAAAAAGTGTTTATTTTGTTAATTATTTGATTTCTTATTGTTAAATTCAGATCGGCGTGCGCTCCTCTAACCGCGCCAGGCCAGCTTGCGTTGTCCCGCGACTTACCGTAACCTGCCCGCTGAGAACGTTTTTATCTCTCAATGACTCGGGGTGCCCTTCTTTGTGAAGGCTGAGAAAAACCCGTACCACCTGATCTGGATAATGCCAGCGTAGGGAAGTCAGAGACCGCAGGGTCGTCGCTTCTTCATCGCCTGGCGGGAGCAAACGATGTCTGACCTGCTGAACCCCGCGCATATCGCCCATCTGCGGCACCTTTTTCACCGTCATTCCCCTCTTGTGCACTGCATGACGAACGACGTGGTGCAGACCTTTACCGCCAACGTCCTGTTAGCGATTGGCGCATCCCCGGCGATGGTTATCGACCCGGACGAAGCCAGCCAGTTTGCCGCTATTGCCGATGCGCTGCTGATTAATGTCGGTACGCTGACCGTCGAACGCGCGGCGGCGATGCGTGCGGCGGCGCATAGCGCAACGCAGGCGGGCAAGCCCTGGGCGCTGGACCCGGTGGCGGTCGGCGCGCTGACCTTACGGACAGAATTTTGCCGGGAGCTGCTGGCGCTGCAGCCTGCCGCTGTTCGCGGTAATGCCTCGGAAATTATGGCCCTGGCCGGAATGAGCGGCGGCGGGCGCGGTGTCGATACCACCGATACCGCCGCCGCAGCGCTGCCCGCGGCGCAGGCGCTGGCCCGCCAGTTGAATACCGTGGTCGCGGTCACCGGCGAGGTCGATTACATCACCGATGGCCAGCGCACGCGCGCGGTCACCGGCGGCGATCCGCTAATGACCCGGGTAGTCGGCACCGGCTGCGCGCTATCGGCGGTGGTTGCCGCCGCTGCGGCGATGCCCGGCGATCGGCTGGAGAACGTGGCCGCGGCCTGCGGTCTGATGAAGCTGGCGGGGGGAAAAGCGGCGCGGCAAGGCGGCCCCGGCAGCTTTACTCCCGCCTTTCTCGATGCGCTCTACGCGGGAGGTGACCTGTGAAACGAATTAACGCGTTAACCATCGCCGGCACCGACCCGAGCGGCGGCGCTGGGATCCAGGCGGATCTCAAAACCTTCTCGGCGCTGGGCGCTTACGGCTGCTCGGTCATCACCGCGCTGGTGGCGCAAAACACCCGCGGCGTCCAGTCGGTGTACCGTATAGAGCCTGATTTTGTCGCCGCGCAGCTCGATTCGGTCTTCAGCGATGTGCGCATCGATACCACCAAAATCGGGATGCTGGCGGAAACCGATATCGTCGAGGCGGTGGCGGAACGGCTGGCGCGCTACCGGATAACCAACGTGGTGCTGGATACCGTCATGCTGGCAAAAAGCGGCGATCCGCTGCTCTCAGCCTCGGCGGTGGAGACGCTGCGCCAGCGCCTGCTGCCGCAGGTGTCGCTGATCACCCCGAACCTGCCGGAGGCGGCGGCGCTGCTGGATGCGCCACATGCCCGAACGGAAAAGGAGATGCTGGAGCAGGGCAGAGCGCTGCTGGGAATGGGCTGCGGAGCAGTATTAATGAAGGGCGGCCATCTTGATGATGCGGAAAGCCCTGACTGGCTCTTTACCCGCGACGGGGAACAGCGCTTTACCGCGCCGAGAGTCCAGACCAAAAACACCCACGGTACCGGCTGTACGCTGTCGGCGGCGCTGGCGGCGCTGCGTCCGCGTTACGATGATTGGGGGCGAACCGTGGAGGAAGCCAAGGGCTGGCTCTCTGCGGCGCTGGCGCAGGCCGATTCGCTGGAAGTGGGGCACGGCATCGGTCCGGTCCACCATTTCCACGCCTGGTGGTAACCGGCAAGACAACGTGTCAGCAGACTATGCTGAAAAAATAGGCTCCCGGCTGGAAAATATGCTGAGTCGGTACCAGGCTTAACCTGCCCAAAATAATTGGGTTGGGAAAACGCATGCCGGTTTCGACCGGCACTTACGGGAGATAGCTATGACTGATATTACGCAGTTGCTTGGCAAAGATGCCGACACGCTTTTACAGCACCGCTGTATGACGATTCCAGCCGACCAGCTCTATTTACCGGGGGCGGATTATGTCGATCGGGTGATGGTGGATAACAATCGTCCGCCGGCGGTGCTGCGTAATATGCAAACCCTGTATAACACCGGCCGCCTGGCGGGAACCGGATATCTGTCGATCCTGCCGGTCGACCAGGGCGTAGAGCATTCTGCTGGCGCCTCTTTTGCCGCCAACCCGCTGTACTTTGATCCAAAAAATATCGTCGAACTGGCCATTGAGGCCGGTTGTAACTGCGTGGCCTCCACCTATGGCGTGCTGGCCTCGGTGTCGCGCCGCTATGCGCACCGCATCCCCTTCCTGGTCAAACTGAACCATAACGAGACGCTGAGCTACCCGACCGAATACGATCAGACGCTGTACGCCAGCGTTGAGCAGGCATTCAATATGGGCGCCGTGGCGGTCGGGGCGACGATCTATTTCGGTTCCGAGCAGTCTCGTCGGCAAATCGAAGAAATCTCCGCTGCGTTTGAACGCGCGCACGAGCTGGGCCTGGTGACCGTGCTGTGGGCCTATCTGCGTAATTCGGCATTTAAGAAAGATGGCGTCGACTACCATGTTTCCGCTGACTTAACCGGCCAGGCCAACCACCTGGCGGCGACCATCGGCGCGGATATCGTGAAGCAGAAAATGGCGGAAAATAACGGCGGCTATAAAGCGGTGAACTTTGGCTATACCGATGACCGGGTTTACAGCAAGCTCACCAGCGATAATCCGATCGATCTGGTGCGTTACCAACTGGCGAACTGCTATATGGGCCGCGCCGGGCTGATTAACTCCGGCGGCGCGGCGGGTGGCGAAACCGATCTCTCCGACGCGGTGCGCACGGCGGTTATCAATAAGCGCGCGGGCGGCATGGGGCTGATCCTGGGACGTAAGGCGTTTAAAAAATCGATGGCCGACGGCGTGAAGCTGATCAATGCCGTGCAGGATGTCTATCTGGACGGCAAAGTCACTATCGCTTAAGCACTCGCGTCGTCTGCCTTCCCCGGCGGCGCTGCGCTTGGCCGGGCTACCGGTTCACCGCCGTCTGAGGATCGGAGCCCGGACAGGCGCGTCAGCGCCGCCTCCGGGAATATGCAGAGCAGGGTGACCGGTTCACCGCCGTCTGCGAGCCGGTAGCCCGGACAGGCGCGTCAAGCGCCGCCTCCGGGAAGCCATGCAGAGCAGGCGACGGGTTCACCGACATCTGTGGGCCGGTAGCCCGGACAGGCGCGTCAGCGCCGCCTCCGGGAATATGCAGAGCAGGGTGACCGGTTCACCGCCGTCTGCGGGCCGGTAGCCCGGATAGGCGCGTCAAGCGCCGCCTCCGGGAAGCTATGCAGAGCAGGGCGACGGGTTCACTGCCGTCTGAGGATCGGAGCCCGGACAGGCGCGTCAAGCGCCGCCTCCGGGAAGCCATGCAGAGCAGGCGACGGGTTCACTGCCATCTGAGGATCGGAGCCCGGACAGGCGCGTCAAGCGCCGCCTCCGGGAAGCTATGCAGAGCAGGGTGACCGGTTCACCGCCCTCTGCGGGCCGGTAGCCCGGACAGGCGCGTCAAGCGCCGCCTCTGGGATCCCGCTTATTCGCGAATCAGCCGCGCCGTGTGCTGTAGCGTTTTATACGCTTCATAGCGCCGCTGATGCTCGGCGCTATACTGCGCAACGCAGCGATAGGTTTTATCCACCCGCGTAAACTGCTTCATCGCTTCCGGCAGTGAAGGGGCGACTTTACCTGCTACCGCGCCGAGGATGGCCGAACCTAACAGCACCGGCTCGCTGCTGGCGGTGCTAACTACGGTAACGCCGCAGGCATCGGCGAGTAGCTGGCGCACCAGCGGATGCTGCCCGGCTCCGCCGCTGATGATGATATTCTCGCTGCGGATGCCGCACGTCTTCTGCGCGTCAATAATCTGCCGCAGGCCGTAACCGATCCCGCACAGCCCGGCGACGTAGAGCGCCATCAGGTTGTCCAAATCCCGTTCCATCCCCAGTCCGGCGATAATCGCTTTCGCATGCGGGTCGGCCAGCGGCGCCCGATTACCTAAAAATTCAGGCACCACGTGCAGCCCGGCGGCGAGGTTAACCGCCGCAGAAGAACTTTCCACTTTCGCCAGCACGCTATCGGCAAGATAAACCGGTAGCGGGACGCCGCGCGCCTTGGCCAGCGCCTTAGCCTCGGCGGCGGCGGGATGGAAGCTCAGCAACTGGTCGATGGCCGCTCCGGCCGCGCTCTGTCCGCCTTCGCTCAGCCAGAACCCTGGCACCATCGCCGAGTAATATGGTCCCCAGACGCCGGGCACGAACACCGCTTCCTGAGTGGTGGTCATGGTGCAGGAAGAGGTGCCGAAAACGTAGGCCATGTTATTGACCGCGCCGTTCAGCACGCCGACGGTGCCGATGCCGCCCGCGTGGGCGTCGATCATACCGACCGCCACCGGGGTACCGACCGGCAGGCCCATCTCTTCTGCCGCCGTGGCGCAGAGGCCGTCGCCGCAGGGGGTTCCCGGATCGACAATCCGCTGGCCGATGCGGACAAAATCTTCATCCGCCAGCTCTTCGAGGCCAATCTGGCGGAAGTACCCGGCGTCCCAGCGTTGTTCATGCGCCAGGTAGGTCCATTTACAGGTCACGGTACACGCCGAGCGGGCTAAATCGCCGCTTGAGCGCCAGGTCAGATAATCCGCCAGATCGAAAAAGTGGCGCGCCTGCTGGTAAATGTGCGGGCGGTTCTCCTTCAGCCAGAGAATTTTCGGCGTTTCCATCTCCGGCGAGATTTTGCCGCCAACGTACTGCAGCACCGGGTGGCCCGTGGCGTTAATTTTTTCCGCCTGGCCAGTGGCGCGATGATCCATCCAGACGATAATGTTACGGTCCGCATCTTCCGAAGGCCCGACCGCCAGCGGCGCGTCGTTTTCGCCGATCACCACCAGCGAGCAGGTGGCATCGAAGCCGATACCGGCAATTGACGATGGAGCGACCCCGGCGCTGGCCACCGCCGTTTTAATGCAGTAGCACACCGCCTGCCAGATCTCGCGGCTCGACTGTTCCACCACATTTCCGGCACTGCGAAACAGGGTAATTTCCCGGGTCGCGTGGGCGACAAGGTCGCCCCGCAGATTGAACACCCCAGCGCGAACGCTGCCCGAACCGACATCGACGCCAATAATATGTTGCGTATCGCTTTGCATAAAATCCTCTCACACAGGCTGGTTGAACGGTCAGAGATCGACGCTGTTAGGCAGAATCACGATGTCGCGTACGGTGACGTTTTTCGAGCGCGTGACCATAAACAGTATCGACTCGGCCACTTCAATCGGCTGCATCAGGCTGCCGTTGGCCAGCGCTTCGTCCATTTTTGCTTTTGGCCAGTCGTCCAGCAGGGCGGTGACCACCGGACCCGGCAGCACGGCGCCGACGCGCACGCCGTACTGGGAAACCTGGCGACGGGTGGTATGCACAAACGCCTGGACGGCAAATTTCGACGCGGTATAGATAGGTTCCCAGATCACCGGCACCACGCCCGCGATAGAGCTGGTGAAGATAATGTCGCCGGATTTTTGCGCGATAAGATGCGGCAGGACGCTGCGCACGCAGCGGAAGGCGGCGTTGATGTTGAGATGCAGCACGCGGTCCCATACGTCCGGGTCGCCTTCAGCCACCGGCCCGCCGATATAGGCTCCGGCGTTGGCGTGGAAAATATCGAGACGTCCGGCAAGGCGTAAAATGCCCTGCAGCAGGTTATCAACCTGTTCCGCCTGCATCAGGTCAACCTGCAGGGCGAAGGCGTTTTCGCCTAGTTCAGCGACGATTTTGTTGAGCTTCTCGCCTTCGCGGTCGATAAGCACCACTTTAGCGCCAGCCCCGAGCAGGGTTTTCGCGCATTCGAGGCCGATACCGGATGCCGCGCCGGTGATAGCGGCGACTTTACCGCTGAGGGAAGTATTCATAGAGGAGACAGAGTGGTTCATTTTATAATCCTTTACAGAGTCAGTTGGCGCTAACGAACACGAGGGCATCACGTTCGACGCCAGGGGCGAAAACTTGTTAAGGTATTGAATATGAGCCTCATTATTTGATGTTCGCTGGAATATTAACGCTCAATGCGTGAAGGCTCCGGCGGGTAAAATGCAAGCTCAATCGATGAAGCTCATGTTGCTCCAGCTTCATCGATTGAGCAAGTGGGGAAATTAACAGCGAAATGATTTTGTGACGCAAGTTGGAAAAATGAAGAAAATCACGATTTACGACCTGGCGGAACTCTCCGGCGTTTCGGCGAGCGCGGTCAGCGCCATTCTTAACGGCAACTGGAAAAAGCGCCGCATCAGCGCGAAGCTTGCCGAAAAGGTCACGCGGATTGCCGAAGAGCAGGGATATGCCATCAACCGCCAGGCCAGCATGCTGCGCAGTAAAAAATCGCACGTCATTGGCATGATTGTCCCCAAATACGATAACCGCTATTTCGGTTCAGTCGCCGAGCGTTTTGAGGAGATGGCCCGCGAGCGCGGCCTGCTGCCGATCATTACCTGTACGCGCCGTAGCCCGGAGCTGGAAATTGAAGCGGTAAAAGCGATGCTCTCCTGGCAGGTTGACTGGGTGGTGGCGACCGGGGCGACCAACCCGGATAAAATTACCGCCTTATGCCAGCAGGCGGGGGTGCCGGTGGTTAATCTCGACCTGCCGGGTTCTCTTGCGCCATCGGTGATTTCGGATAACTACGGCGGCGCGAAGGCGCTGACGCATAAGATCCTCGCCAACAGCGCCGGGCGTCGTGGGACGCTGGCGCCGCTGACCTTTATCGGCGGACGCAGCGGCGACCATAATACCAGCGAGCGTTTACGCGGCTTTCACGATGCGCACCGGGAGCGGGGGCTGAGCGTGCCGCAGGAGAACATCCTGGCGCCCGGTTATTCGAAAGGTAAAGTCGAGGCCTGCCTGCAAGCGCGGTTTGGCGCCGCGAAGACCTCATTGCCGGGGATATTTGTCAACTCGACGATATCGCTGGAAGGAGTGGTGCGTTGGCTATCGCAGGCGGGACTGACCGGCAGCGAGCAGCCGCCGATGGGCTGCTTTGACTGGGACCCGTTTGTCTATCTGCTGGGGCACGATATCGACATGGTGCAGCAGGACGTGCCGGCGATGCTGGAAGCGGTGTTTCAGATTATCGATTCCGGCGATGCCAGCCAGCAGCGGATTGAAATCCCGCCGCTGTTGATGAGCAGCCGCTGAGCCGCTTGCTGGCGGTTGACGTTAGCGCGTCAGCAGCCAGCGGGCGGTATGTTCATCGGTCACCAGGCCATTGATCCAGCCGCCTTTAAGCGCCGCCAGAATCGCCGGACGTTTGTACTCGCCGCACGCCACCGCGATACGCGGACACTGGTTCTGGCGAATGTCATAGCTGGTAATCATTCTGTTGATTTCGCTGTCAACCACGCCGCCTTCGGCATCGATAAAGCGCCCCATGATCTCGCCGATGCCGCCGCGGGCGGTCAGCTCATCCATCTGCGCCTGATTGATAAAGCCGTCTTTGAAAATCGGGCTTTGGGTACCTAATGGCCCAATGCCGACAAAAATAACGTCCGCCCGGCGGGCGACGGCGGAAACGCTGCAAAACAGCCGGCTGGTGCACCACATGTCGTACTCCTCCTGGGTCTGCGCGTAGCGCGGCGCGGGCCACTGATAGTACTTGGCCTTAATTTTGCTGGTCAGCAGCAGCGGGACGTCATCGTAATAGTTGCACTGGCCGTCGGCGTCCATGGCGCTGATCAGCGCCACGCAGCGGGTATTCTGGCTATCGAAATCGATGCGCTGCAGCGCTTTTTTCAGGGTCAGGCCGGAACCCAGGCCGATGATTTTCTCTTTATCATCCTGCAGATAGCGGGCCATCAGCTGATAGCAGCCGAACGACACGCTATCGAGGGTGCTTTCTTCGTTAAAGGCGGGCACGATATTGCACTCGATAAGCCGGTACTTCTCCTGCAGCAGCTGCGCGTAATCGAGGCAGTTAGCCACTGGATGGTGCAGGCTAATCGACACGATCCCTTCTTCTTTCGCGGCGGCGATCAGCCGCTGCACCACCGGCCTCGAGGTGCCAAGCTGGCTGGCGATTTCGCTCTGATTCTGCCCGGCGATGTAGTACATCCACGCGGCGCGGACCTTCTGATCCAGCCGGATATCGTCTTCTTTGCTCATGGTTTCCCGCCCTAAGTTGCTGGCCGCGGCGATAATTTCACCCGGCGAATACCCGCATTCTGGCCGTGGTCGGGATAACTGGCAAGCTTTTGCTCTTTTGTGGTCATTTGTAATTTGGTTGGGTAATTGTTCTTTTGTGATCCATGGCTCTTATTTCGGTCAAATGATCAATTACAGTGAACTCATCAACTCAAGGAGAGCAGAACATGAACAATCAATTCACATGGCTTCACATTGGTCTGGGTTCTTTTCATCGCGCTCACCAGGCGTGGTATCTGCATCGTTTGATCGCTTCCGGAGATAAGCGCTGGCATATCGCGGCGGGGAATATCCGCAACGACGCCGAGCAGGTGGTCCAGGCGCTGGCGGCGCAGGGGGGGCGTTACGTGCTGGAAACCGTCAGCCCGGAAGGGGAGCGCGAATATGAAGAAATCACCTCCATTCAAAAACTGCTGCCGTGGCAGGCCGGGCTGCAGCCGCTGATTAACGAAGGGGCAAACCCGCAGACCAAAGTTATCGCCTTTACCGTGACGGAAGGGGGCTACTACCTGAATACCCGCCATCAGCTGGAAACCAGCAACCCCGATTTGCAGGCCGATCTGGCAGGGGAGTGCAAAACCATTTACGGCACCCTCGCGCGGATTCTGGAAAAGCGCATGGCCGACAACGCCGGGCCGCTGACCCTGCTGAACTGCGATAACGTGCGCCATAACGGCGAACGCTTCCACGACGGTATGGTTGAGTTTCTGCAGCTAACCGGCAAGCAAGCGGTGATTGACTGGATGGCCGTCAACACCACCTGTCCGAATACCATGGTCGACCGCATTACACCGCGTCCGGCGGCGGACCTGCCCGCGCGCATCAAAGCGCAAACCGGTATTGACGATAAAGCGCCGGTGATGGGCGAGACCTTTATCCAGTGGGTAGTGGAAAACAACTTCCGCGATGAGCGCCCGAAGCTGGAAGCAGTCGGCGTGGAGATGGTTGCGTCGGTGATCCCTTATGAAGAGGCGAAAATCCGCATTCTCAACGCTTCGCATAGCTGCATCGCGTGGGCGGGGACGTTAATCGGCCAGCAGTATATTCATGAAAGTACGCTGACCGACTTCATCTACGCCATTGCCGACCGCTACGTCACCGAGGATGTGATTCCGTGCCTCGGCGATAACGGCATTGACCTGCCGACCTATCGTGACGTGGTGCTCAAGCGCTTTACCAACCCGTATATCCAGGACACCAACCAGCGCGTCGCCGCCGATGGCTTCTCGAAAATTCCGGCGATGATCGCGCCAACCCTCCAGGAGTGCTACCAGCGCGGCGTCCGCCCGGAAGCGACCGCCATGCTGCCCGCGCTGTTCTTCGTCTTTATGGAACAGTGGCATAAAGGAACCCTGCCGTATCAGTACCAGGACGGTATCCTCGACGCTCAGGCGGTACATGAAATGTTTGAAGCTCAGGATCCGGTGGCCCTGTACGCCCGCAATACAGCGCTGTTTGGCACGCTTGCCGACAATGCCGATTTCCTGGCGCTGATGCGCGAGAAGATCGCCGCCGTTTATACGCTGATTAAATAAGAGGTGGCTATGTATCTGGGTATCGATCTCGGCACATCGGAAGTCAAAGCGCTGGTCATTGATGAGAACAATGAGGTTATCGCCAGCCATAGCGCGCCGCTGAGTATTCAGCGTCCCCATCCGCACTGGTCAGAACAGTCGCCGCAGTCATGGTGGGAGGCGACGGAGTATTTGATGGCCACGCTGCGGGAAAAATGCGCCCAGCACTGGCCGGCCATTAAAGCGATCGGCCTTTCCGGGCAGATGCACGGCGCGGTCCTGCTGGATGCCGAGGGGGAGGTGATTCGCCCGGCCATTCTGTGGAACGACACCCGCTGCGCCGCGGAGTGCGCGGAGCTGGAAGAGATGGCGCCGGAGCTGCATCAGGTGGCGGGAAACCTGGCGATGCCGGGCTTTACCGCGCCGAAGCTGCTGTGGGTACGCCGCCACGAGCCGCAATACTTTCAGCGCACCGCCACGGTGCTGCTGCCGAAAGACTATCTGCGCTACCGGATGACGGGTAAGAAAGTCTCCGATATGTCGGACGCCGCCGGGACGCTGTGGCTGGACGTGGCGAAGCGCGACTGGTCCGATTCTCTGCTGGATAAGTGCGGCCTGTCGCGCAGCCAGATGCCGACCCTGGTCGAAGGCTGCGAGGTGTCCGCCACGCTTGACCCGCAGGTGGCCGAGCGCTGGGGGCTGAACGCCTCGGTAGCGGTTGCCGGAGGCGGCGGCGATAACGCGGTCAGCGCCATCGGCGTCGGCGCGGTCTCGCCGGGAGACGCGTTTATTTCGCTTGGCACCTCCGGGGTGCTGTTTGTGGTGACCGACGCCTATCGTCCGGCGCCGCAGTCGGCGGTACACGCCTTTTGTCACGTTCTGCCGAATCTGTGGCATCAGATGAGCGTCATGCTCAGCGCCGCCAGCTGTTTGCAGTGGTTCTGCCGCCTGACCGGCACCACGGAGGTGGCGCTGCTGGAGGAGATTGCCCAACTTAGCGAGGAGGAGAAGGCCCATGCGCCGTTCTTCTTACCCTATCTCTCCGGCGAACGTACTCCGCACAACGATCCTGACGCGCGCGGCATGTTCTGGGGCATGACCCACTCCAGCCTGCGCGCCCAGCTCGGCTATGCGGTGCTGGAAGGCGTGAGCTTCGGCATCAACGACGGCCTGCGGGTGCTGAAAGAGAGCGGGACGCGGATCGAACAATGTTCACTGGTTGGCGGCGGCGCCCGCAGCCCGTTCTGGGCGCAGCTGTTGGCCGATATTCTCGATATGCCGGTGGTGACCCACAAAGGGGGAGAAACCGGCGGCGCGTTGGGCGCGGCGCGGCTGGCCTGTCTGGCGGCGGGCAAACCGCTTGCCGCCGTGTGTGAAAAACCGGAGGTCTGGCAGACCTGGCGCGCTGACCCGGTACGCCATCAGACCCTGATGCGCCGCTACGCGCAGTTTAACGCCTTGTATTTAAACGATCTGAACTATCGGCAGCACTAATTTTTATCACGATAACCGTTCCGGTGAACTGACCGGAACGGCCTCCTGTACCCTAAAACGAGGTCATTATGTCTATCAATAATAAACAGTGGCTCGGCTTACCCCTGAACCTGCTCTGGGGATACATCGCCATTGCCGTATTCATGACCGGCGACGGTTTTGAACTGGCATTTCTCTCGCATTACATCAAAGAGCTCGGCTTCTCCCCGGCGCAGGCTTCATTTGCCTTTACCCTCTACGGCCTGGCCGCGGCGCTGTCGGCGTGGATCTCCGGCGTGGTGGCGGAAATTATTACCCCGCTGAAAACCATGATGATTGGCTTCGTGCTGTGGTGCGTGTTCCACGTGCTGTTTCTCGTCTTCGGCCTCGGCCATGCGAACTATGCGCTGATCCTCGTTTTCTACGGTATCCGCGGCTTCGCGTATCCGCTGTTCCTCTACTCGTTTATCGTGGCCATTATCCACAACGTGAAAAGCGATAACGCCAGCTCGGCGATCGGCTGGTTCTGGGCGGTTTACTCGATCGGCATCGGCGTTTTCGGCAGCTATATTCCGAGCTTTACCATTCCGCATATCGGCGAGCTGGGGACGCTATGGCTGGCGCTGGCTTTTTGCGTCACCGGCGGCATCATCGCGCTGGCTTCCCTGCGCCATATTCAAACGCCGCGCCATATGCAGAACCTGACCACCCGCGAGAAGTTTTCCGAACTGGGGCGAGCGGCGACGCTGCTCTATACCAACCGTAATATTCTGCTGTCGAGCATGGTGCGGATTATCAATACCCTCTCGCTGTTCGGCTTTGCAGTGATTATGCCGATGATGTTTGTCGATGAGCTGGGCTTTACCACCTCCGAGTGGCTGCAGGTGTGGGCGGTGTTCTTCTTCACCACCATTTTCTCTAACGTGCTGTGGGGCATTCTCGGGGAAAAACTGGGCTGGATGAAGGTGGTGCGCTGGTTTGGCTGCATCGGCATGGCGCTCTCCAGCCTGGCGTTTTACTACATTCCGCAGCATTTCGGACATAACTTCGCGATGGCGATGATTCCGGCCATTGCCCTCGGGATCTTTGTCGCCGCGTTCGTACCGCTGGCGGCGGTCTTCCCGGCGCTGGAGCCGAAGCACAAAGGGGCGGCCATTTCGGTTTACAACCTGTCGGCGGGGATGTCGAACTTTCTCGCGCCGGCTATTGCGGTGATTTTGCTGCCGTTCTTCAGCACTATCGGGGTGGTGATCGCCTATACCGCGCTGTACGTGGCGGCCTTTTTCCTCTGCGCGTTTATTCGCGTCGAGCAGCCGGGTTTTACCCGCAAGGAAGCGCCGGCCGGCGAGCAGGTGGAGTTCTCTTAAGGTAATGCGGCTGGCATGCCCGGCATGCCAGCCTTAACGAGGTGGATGATGAGTATTCAGGCAGTAATTTTTGACATGGATGGCGTCATTATTGATTCCGAATCCCTGTGGCGACGGGCGCAAATCGAAGCCCTCGCCCGCTGGGGGGCAACGGCGAGCGATGAGGAGTGCGAAAGGCTGACCAAAGGTAAACGCCTCGACGACATTGCCCGCACCTGGTGTCAGTATTGCCAGCTTGACCTCGCCCCGCAGCGGCTTGAAGAGGCCATACTGCAGCGTATCACCGGCCTGATCGCCGCCGAAGGCGAGGCGATGCGCGGGGTGCATGAGGCGTTACGCTATTTTCGCCACGCGGGCTATAAGATTGCGCTCGCCACGTCTTCATCCCGGCAGGTTATCTCCGCGGTGCTGAACAAGCTCTCGCTCTGGCACTATTTTGACGTTATCTCCAGCGCGGATGATGAAGCGCAGGGCAAGCCGCATCCGGCGGTGTATCTGACGACGTTGCGTAAGCTCAATCTCGACGCCAGCCGGTGCCTGGTGATTGAAGATAGTTTCAACGGCTTTAGCGCGGCCCGGGCCGCAGGGATCGCCACGGTGATTATTGCCGAAGATAGCCAGCATGCGCGCTTCCAGGCCGCCGCTGGCCGCTATCAGGCTTTACCTGAGCTGCTGGAAACCCTCACCGCAGCGGCGGAAGCGGTCGAATAACTGACTCTTTCGTGGGCGCAGAACATCTCGGGATGTACCCGGTCGGTCACTCTCTTTTCTGCGCTCACGCCCCCCTTTTTCACCATGACGATCCTTCTCACATATCGCCCATCTTTTGTGAAAACAGTCACGTCCTGTTGTGCCAATGCCCAAATTTATTGCCTTGCTTAGCGGTGTTTGTCCGAGGCACTGCTACGTAATTGTGCTTAGATTAGATATTGAAACGTTTTTTCAATAATGTGAAACCACTTTACCGATTTACCTCTATAGATCGGATTTGGCCGTGATAAGGACCGAGCATGAAAATTGAATCTGTAAATGTCACCGTTTTCCAGTATCCCACGCGTCGGGTTTCCGACAGCGCCGGGCACTCCCATCCGGGAGCGGAAAGCATGGCGAAAATGGCGATGCTGACCATTACCGCCGATGATGGCACCCGGGGTTTTTCGTTTGCACCGCCGGAAGTGGTACGCCCGTTCGTGGTGAACACCTTTTTTCGCAAGGTGATGGTAGGGCAGGACCCGTTTAACCGCGAGCGTATCTGGCAGGATCTTAACCACTGGCAGCGCGGCAGCGCCCATCAGCTGACCGAGCGCGCGCTGTCGTTTGTTGAACAGGCGCTGTGGGACCTGATTGGCCGCAAGCTTAATATGCCGGTGTACAAACTGCTCGGCGGCTATCGCGATACCGTCCCCGCCTACGGCAGCACCATGTGCGGCGACGATCTGCCGGGCGGTCTGTCGACCCCGGAGGAGTATGCCGCCTTTGCCGAAAAGCTGGTCGCCCGCGGCTATAAGGCCATCAAGCTGCACACCTGGATGCCGCCGATCGCTTTTGCGCCCAATCCGAAGATGGACATTAAAGCCTGCGCGGCGGTGCGCGAAGCGGTAGGGCCGGATATCGACCTGATGATTGACGGCTATCACTGGTACAGCCGCGCCGAGGCGCTGTGGATTGGCAAAGAACTGGAAAAACTCAACTTCGCCTGGTTTGAAGAGCCGATGGAGGAGGATTCGATGTCCTCCTACGCGTGGCTGGCGGAAAACCTGTCGATTCCCATCGTCGGACCGGAGAGCTTCGGCGGCAAGCACCATATGCGCGCCGAGTGGGTCAAAGCCGGAGCCTGCGACATCCTGCGCGCCGGGGCCAACGGCGTGGGCGGCATTACCCCCACCATGAAGGTGGCGGCGCTGGCGGAATCCTTCGGTATGGACTGCGAAGTCCACGGCAACGGCGCGGCAAGCCTGGCGGTGGTCGGCGCGATCCGCAACTGCCGCTGGTACGAGCGCGGCCTGCTGCATCCATTCCTCGACTACGATGAGCCGGCGGCCTATCTCAACAGCATTGTCGATCCTATGGATGACCAGGGCTTTGTGCATTTGTCCCAGCGTCCGGGTCTCGGCGAAGACATTAATTTTGCCTGGATCGAAGCCAATACCGTTAGCCACGACTGATGAATAACTAAAAAAACAGGCGCGTGCTGAGTCGCGACGCCTGAGTACCCTACAGGCGATAGATATGAAAAAAAACTCCTTACTGGCAGCGTGCTTACTCGCGCTCGCCGTGTCGATGGGGAGCGGGGCGGCGTTGGCGAAAACGCCGCCGGATCAGCTCATCATCGGCATGAATATGAATAACCTGCTCACCCTTGACCCGGCGGCGATGACCGGGAACGAAGTGGTGGGGATCGTGGTTAACCTCTACGACTCGCTGGTGGAGCTTGATCCTGAGCAGCTCACCAACGTCAGGCCCGCGCTGGCGAAATCCTGGGACATCAGCCCGGACGGTAAAACCCTGACCTTTCATCTGCGCGACGACGTGAAGTTTCACTCCGGCAACCCGCTGACCGCCGCCGACGTGGTGTGGTCGATGCGGCGTATTTTGCATCTCAACCTCGCGCAAGCCTCGGTGTGGAAGTCTTACGGCTTTAGTAAGAAAAATATCGACGGCCAGGTCAGCGCGCCGGACAGCTTCACGGTGCAGATCGTGCTGCCGAAAGATAACGACCCGCAGCTGGTTATCTACTCGCTGGCGGCGCTGGGCAACCTCGGGGTGCTGGACAGCAAAACGGTGCAAAGCCGCCAGCAGGATAATGACTGGGGCAACCGCTGGCTGACCACCCATGACGCCGGTTCCGGGCCGTTCACGCTGGAAACCTGGCAGGCAAAAGATGTGCTGCGCATGAAGCGCAATCCTGACTACTGGCGCGGCGAGGCGAAAATGAGCCGCGTGGTGCTGCGCCACTTCCAGGAGTCGCAAACCCTGCGCCTGATGATCGAAAAAGGCGACCTCGATATTGCCAACAATATGGCGGTTTCCGACATCAACGCCCTGCGCGGCGACCCTCAGCTGACCGTCGACGCGGTGCAGCGCGGCACCATGTACTACGTGGCGATGAGCATGAAAGAGGCGCACTTCGCTAACCCGAAAGTGCGCGAAGCGGTGCGCTATCTGATTGATTATCAGGGCATCAATAAAGCGCTGATGCCGGGCTACGGGGTGCTGCATCAGCGGCCGATTAAGGCGGGTATGCCGTCAACGCTGCCCGATCCTGGCTACAGGCTGGACGTGGCGCGGGCGAAAAAGCTGCTGGCGGAAGCGGGCTATCCCAACGGGTTTGATACCACGCTGCGGGTGCTCGCGGATCAGCCGTTTCTCAATATCGCCATCGCCGTGCAGTCGACGCTGATGCAGGCGGGGATTAACGCCAAAATCATCACCGGCACCGGTAACCAGATTTATGGCGCGATGCGCGAGCGTAAATTTGACCTGCTGGTGGGGCGCGGCGGCAGCGGCATGGAGCCGCACCCGCACTCCAGCCTGCGCGCGCTGGTCTATAACCCGGATAACAGCGATGAGGCGCGCCTGACCAACTTCCAGGGCTGGCGCACCGGCTTTTACGACCCGCAGCTCAATTCGATGATTGACCACGCCCTGCTGGAACGCGATGCGCAAAAGCAGGTCGCCGATTACCAGGCCATTCAGGCGCGCTACGACCAGCTGATCCCGGCGTTAATTCCGCTTTCGCAGATGGTCGATTCGGTGGTGGTGCGCAACGAGGTGCGGGAGTATCAGCCGCACCCCTCCGCCACCACTTTTCTGCGTGACGTCTACAAAACCCGCGAAGGAGAGAAAGGATGAGCACCGCAATCCTTGCGCCCGGCTCACGCGGCCGGCGCTTATCAAAACGGCTGCTGCAGGTGGTGATTACCCTGTTCGGCCTGCTGCTGCTGACCTTCACCATCGGCCGCGTTATGCCCATCGACCCGGTGCTGGCGATTGTCGGCCCGGACGCTGATCAGAGTACCTATCAGCAGGTTTACCAGCAGCTGGGGTTTGATAAATCGCTGACCACCCAGTTTGGGATCTATTTCGTCAACCTGCTGCACGGCGATCTGGGCAACGCGCTGCTGACCGGGAAACCGGTGGTGGACGATATTATCCGCGTCTTCCCGGCCACCATGGAGCTGGCGACGATGGCGATTCTCGTCGGCGCCGGGCTGGGCATCCCGCTTGGCGTGCTGGCGGCGGCGCGACGCAACAGTATTTCCGACTATGTGGTGCGCATTATCAGCCTGGCGGGCTACTCAACGCCGATCTTCTGGGTGGGGATGATGGGGCTGCTGCTGTTCTACGCCTGGCTTGGCTGGGTGGGCGGCGCCGGTCGGGTAGACCTCGGGCTGGACGGTATCGTGCCGCGGCGTACCGGTCTGATGACCGTCGATGCGCTGCTGGCGGGCAACGGGCAGGTGTTCTGGAACGCGATTAACCACCTGATTCTCCCCGCCTCGCTGCTCGGCTTTCACTCGCTGGCCTACATCAGCCGCATGACCCGCAGCTTTATGCTGGCCCAGCTGTCGCAGGAGTTCATTATTACCGCACGGGTGAAGGGGCTGACCGAGCGTCAGGTCATCTGGAACCACGCGTTTCGCAATATCCTCGTACAGCTGCTGACGGTGGTGGCGCTGGCCTACGGCGCGCTGCTGGAAGGCGCGGTACTGATTGAAACCGTCTTCTCCTGGCCGGGCTTTGGCTCCTATCTCACCGGCAGCCTGCTGTTGGGCGATATGAATGCGGTGATGGGCTGCGTGCTGCTGGTGGGGGTGATCTTCGTGATGCTCAACCTGCTCTCCGACATGCTGTATCAATTCTTTGACCCGAGGACAAAATCATGACCGTTTCTCTGGATTCGCCGCTTTCCGACGGCACGGGTGAAGGCCGCCAGCGGCTGCGGCGCGCGGCGTCGCGGACGGCCGGGTTTATCGGCAAAATGGCGCGCAACCCGCTAACGGCGATCGGCGGCGGAATTATCTTTCTGCTGCTGGTGGTGGCGATTTTCGCGCCGCTGATTGCGCCTTATAACCCGCTGGTGCAGGACCTGAACAGCGCGCTGGTCGCGCCGAACGCGCAGCACTGGTTCGGCACCGATGAGTTTGGCCGGGATATCTTTAGCCGCCTGGTGTACGGCTCGCGCATCACGCTTTACATCGTGCTGCTGGTCTCGGTGACCGTCGGTCCACTCGGGCTGCTGCTCGGCGTCAGCGCCGGCTATTTCGGCGGCAAAGTCGATATGGTGCTGATGCGCGTTACCGATATTTTCATCTCCTTCCCGAGTCTGGTTCTGGCGCTGGCGTTCGTCGCCGCCTTAGGTCCGGGGCTGGAGCACGTGGTTATCGCCATCACGCTTACCGCCTGGCCGCCGATTGCCCGTCTGGCGCGCGCCGAAACCCTCTCTCTGCGCCAGGCCGATTTTATCTCCGCCGTACGTCTGCAGGGCGCGTCATCGGCCCGCGTCCTCTGGCGACATATCGTGCCGCTGTGTCTGCCGTCGGTGATTATCCGCATCACCATGAATATGGCGGGGATCATTCTGACCGCGGCCGGTCTGGGCTTTCTCGGCCTCGGCGCCCAGCCGCCGGAGCCGGAGTGGGGGGCGATGATCTCCAGCGGGCGCACTTATATGATGGAGTGCTGGTGGGTGGTTACGATTCCGGGGCTGGCGATTCTGATCAACAGCTTAGCGTTCAACTTTTTAGGAGATGGCCTACGTGACATCCTCGATCCTCGCAGCGAGTAATGCTCCGCTGCTCGACGTACGCGATCTGTGCGTCGACTTTGTTAACGGCAGCGCGGTGACCCATGCAGTGCGCGGCGTCTCCTTCCAGCTGGGGCGCGAAAAGCTGGCAATTGTCGGCGAGTCCGGTTCGGGTAAGTCCACCGTTGGGCGCGCGCTGCTGCAGCTGCATCCGAAAAAAGCCCGCGTCACCGCCGCCCGGATGCAGTTTGCCGACCTCGACCTGCGGCATCTTAGCGAAGCGCAGATGCGCGGCGTACGCGGTAAGCGTATCTCCATGATTATGCAGGACCCGAAATATTCGCTCAATCCGGTGGTCTGCGTCGGCAAGCAAATCGCCGAGGCCTGGCTTACCCATCATCCGGGGCGTAAAGATGAGGCCAAAGCAAAGGCGCTGGAGATGCTGGAGGTGGTGCGTATTCGCCAGCCGGAGCGCGTTTACCAGCTTTATCCGCATGAAATATCCGGCGGGCAGGGGCAGCGCATCATGATCGCCATGATGCTGATTACCGACCCGGAGCTGGTGATCGCCGATGAACCCACTTCCGCGCTGGACGTGTCGGTGCGCCTGCAGGTGCTGGGCCTGCTGGATGACCTGGTTCAGTCGCGCGGGCTGGGGCTGATTTTTATTAGCCACGATATCAACCTGGTGCGCAGCTTCTGCGACCGCGTGCTGGTGATGTACGCCGGACGGGTGGTGGAGTCCATCGCCGCTAGGGATCTCGATAACGCCCGCCATCCCTATACTCAGGGATTGATTAACTCGCTGCCGGATATGCAGCATCGTCGCCCGATACTGCCGGTGCTGCAGCGTCAGGCCAGCTGGTTAACGGAATAAGGAGCGGATGATGATTGAAGTTCAACATCTCAACCTCGCGTTCGGCGAAGGGGAGAAGCGCAATCAGGTGCTGTATGACGTCAGTTTCCACGTTAAGCCCGGCGAGATCTACGGTCTGGTGGGCGAGTCCGGCTCCGGTAAAACCACGGTGCTGAAGTGTCTGGCGGGGCTGTTTACCCACTGGCAGGGGGAGCTGGCAATCGATGGTCAGCGTTTAGGCCACGAGATTAACCGCGAGCGCTGCCGGCAGGTGCAGATGGTTTTTCAGGATCCGTACGGTTCGCTGCATCCTCGTCACACCATTGGCGACATCCTCGAAGAGCCGTTACAGATTCATCGCATTCGCGATCGCGACCGGCGGATCAATGCGCTGCTGGACAAAGTGGGCCTCAATCGCGCCTTTCGCGAACGCTATCCGCACCAGCTCTCCGGCGGCCAGCGGCAGCGCGTGGCGATTGCCAGAGCGCTGATTCTTGAGCCACGGGTGCTGCTGTTGGATGAGCCGACATCGGCCCTGGATGTGTCGGTGCAGGCCGAGATCCTCAACCTGCTGGCGGAGCTGCAGCAGGAGGCGAAGCTCACTTACCTGATGGTGACCCACGATCTGGGCGTTATTGCCCACTTATGCCAGAAAGTAGCGGTGATGCAGTATGGCAAGATCCTCGAAACTTTGACGGTGGACGCGCTGGTCAACGGCGAAGCGCAAACGGCCTATACGCAGATGCTGGTTAACGCCAGCCAGCAATATACGCGCGAAATGGCGCGGGCGGTCGCTGCCTATTAGGCAATATGGCGCATTCTCTACCGGAGTCTGCGCCATTTTTTAGATAAAAGATTGAAATTATATGTATTTATAGTTATAAATATCGTATATTAATGTAAAAGTGGTGTTTAGATCTAAAATGATTATATCTTTCGTATAAATGAAATTATATGAAACTATAATTTATATTTATGGTTTTTAATGACATAAACGACCATTTTCTGTTTAAAGTGCAAAATCATCCCTTCTGTAAATTCGCTTAAACCTTGTTAATAGCAAGGAAAAACTGCGTATTGTGCCTCCAGATCCGCTGAGTAATAGAGTAAACTCGCTTGCGAAAAATCTTAAGCTGTCATCTCCGTCATGGAGGATTATCGTATTTAAAATACGGTACCCATGCCGCTCATCCACATGATTACCACGCTCAGGGAACAGGATGGAAAAATATACGATTAATGGAATAGTGGAATTTACTCCGCAACGTAGCGTTTTAATACTCATTGCTGACGAGACGAAAGCGGTATCATTAAATATGCCGGCCAGCCGCTGCCTGTTGCTGCTTATTCAGCAGGATGGCAAAAACGTAGCCCGTGAAACCTTTTTCGAGGAAGTGTGGATAAAGCATGGTGCCCAGGTGACCAGCAACGGTTTCTATCAGAATATTTCCCTGCTGCGCCGCGCATTTAAGGAACTGGGCGTCGAGGAAGATATTATTATTACGGTGCCGAGAGTGGGCGTCAGGCTGGAGGCGACATTAACGATGACGGAATTTCAGCCGGACGAGGCGGAAAAGACGCCGGTCGCGGAGGAACAACGCCCGCACGTTGACGAGCCTGGGCATAAGGAGGTCGCTGCTGCGAGTGTGCCGGGAAAAAAGCGGTTAAGGCCGCGAAGCTCTCTTCTGTGGGGGCTTGCGGCGCTGTTGAGCTGTCTGGTGGGCGGTTTTGTTGCGTGGTACACAGAATTCGACTCTTATTTGCAAAGTTATGTGCCCATTAATGCTAAATTTTCGCAACAATGTCATTTTTTTGCCAATAATGATGTGGTAGATCACGTTCGGCATACGACTTTTATCAATCGTAGCAAATTTGATTGTGAAAAATATTCGTGGATTTATTTGACGCTTTATCCTGGGGGAGCCCGCGTTTCGGTGATTAGCTGTCAGCAAAAATTTAGTCAATGGCGTGATAATCAATGCCTCACCAAATATTACATTAAGGAGGTAGTCAATGCGCCGGCGTGAAATTAACTGGTTAATCACTATCGTATTTATCGGCATATTAACTGGGGTAGCAATAAAATCCTGGCAATACTGGCAGCGCAACCATTTTCAGTGTAGCGGGGAGCTGCGGCTATTTAGCGCAGGTTACCAGGGCGATATTTCGTTACGCTATGTATTTGATAGCAGCCGCGGGCTGGTGATTGTTCGCGGGGAAATTACGCCGCCGCAGGGCGAGTCGTTTACTATTAATCAGAACATCTGGTTTAGCTTTACCCGCGACGGCCGGCACTACTTCCTGCGTTCAGAAACCGTCTCGGCCAGCATCGGCGAGACCGAGCAGGAGGAGCACATAAAGCGCATCCTGCCCTCGTTTTTCCTGCAGCCGCAGGTGCCGTTTTACCTGAACATCCAGCGGCTTAACGAGCGTACCCGGCTGCTGTATACCAGCCGGGCGCCGTCTTTACTTTGCGAAGCCTGATTAGCGTAACAGCGGGCAGTCGGGCGGCAGTCGGCAGCGCAGCGCGGCCGGTAAGAGCTCCATCCGGAAGGTTTTACCGGTTAGCGGTTCGCCGTCGAGGTTAAACGTCATCTCATGGGGAGCGGTTATCTCAAACCACGATGAGACGCCGTCGATAATATTCGGTGAGTTTTCCGGATTGGCGAGGGTGCTGAACAGCGTAGGGATCAGCTCTTCGCCGGTGAAGATGCGCAGGTGCAGCAGGCCGTCGTTAATTAACGCTTCCGGGCACAGCTGCTGGCCGCCTCCGGCCTGGCGTCCGTTGCCGATGCCGATGACCAGCGCATCGCCGTGCCAGTAAAAGTTCTCGCCGCGGATTTCGCAGCGGTCCGGTTTGAGCGCGTCCATACGCATCAGGCCGTGGATTAAATAAGAGACGCCGCCGAGCGCGGCCTTGAGTTTCTCCGGGGTTTCGGTCGTGATTCGGGTGCCAAAGCCGCCGGTGGCCATATTAATAAAACCGGTCTTATCATTAACCCGCGCAATATCTATCGCCACGTCGCGGCCAACAATGGCTAGCTTCAGGGCGCTGGCCAATTCCTGGGGGATACCGACGCTGGTAGCGAAGTCGTTCGCCGTGCCCAGCGGTAAAATTCCCAGCGCCATATCGCCGTCGCGCTCGACCAGCGCCGTCGCCACCTCATTGATGGTGCCATCGCCGCCGCCGGCAATCACCGTTTCGACATTCAGCTTCAGGGCCTCATCGATAAACCGAGCGGCATCGCCTTTTTCCCAGGTCACGCGGACGTGAATATCAATTCCTTCGTCGCGTAACAATTTAACCGCCTCTCGTAGCGACGGTTCATTGGCGCCTTTGCCATTCAGAATCAGTAAGCTGGCTGGAAACGTGGACATTATCAGGGGACCTTTGTTGCTCAGTAATGCATAAAGTGTACCGCATGAAGAAAGGGAAGGACGGGGGAGAGAGATAAAAAAATAAGCCCGCGTAAGGGAGATTACGCAGGCTAAGGAGGTGGTTCCTGGTACAGCTAGCATTTATGGGTTATGTTTTTCAGCGAAATGGATGATATCTGCTTTGAACGAAACGGTATGTGATCCGTTTCTAATATCTTTACATCGTGAAAAAATAACCCCGATTAACTAGTTTCCGTGTGGGTTTCTGGTCGTCTGACCCGCAAAATTGCGCATCAGCAGCGCATACTGCAGCGCCATATCTTCCGGAACGGGCAGCCATACCGTGTGGCCATCGCCTGGCGCGACCGGCATGATTTCGCCTTTGCCGTTTTCCATATGCTCAAGGGTAAAGTTGACGTTGCCCTGCGGGGTCATCAGCTCCAGGCTGTCACCGACGGAAAATTTGTTTTTCACCGCCACCGCGGCCAGCTGGCCTTTGCGCTCGCCGGTAAATTCGCCGACGAACTGCTGGCGTTCGGACACGGAGTAGCCGTGCTCGTAGTTCTGGTAGTCATCGTGGGTATGGCGGCGCAGAAAGCCTTCGGTATAGCCACGGTGAGCGAGGTTTTCCAGAGTATCCAGCAGGCTGGCGTCGAACGGTTTGCCTGCGGCAGCGTCGTCAATGGCCTTGCGGTAGACCTGAGCGGTACGGGCGCAGTAGTAATGTGATTTGGTGCGGCCTTCGATTTTCAGCGAGTGGACGCCCATCTGGGTCAGGCGCTCAACGTGGGCAATCGCGCGCAGATCTTTCGAGTTCATAATGTAGGTACCGTGTTCATCTTCGAACGCGGTCATATATTCGCCCGGACGCTTGGCTTCTTCAATCATAAACACCTGGTCCGTGGGCGCGCCGATGCCCAGCGTCGGCTCGACGTTCTGCACCGGGATCGGTTCGTGCTTGTGAACGATATTGCCGACGTCGTCTTCTTTGCCTTCCTGAACGTTGTACTCCCAGCGGCAGGCGTTGGTGCAGGTGCCCTGGTTGGGATCGCGTTTGTTGATATAGCCCGAGAGCAGGCAGCGGCCAGAGTAGGCCATGCACAGCGCGCCGTGAACGAAGATTTCAATTTCCATCTCCGGCACCTGGCTGCGAATTTCGGCGATCTCATCCAGCGACAGCTCGCGGGAGAGAATCACGCGGGTCAGCCCCATTTGCTGCCAGAACTTGACCGTCGCCCAGTTGACGGCGTTAGCCTGTACCGAGAGGTGAATATCCATGTCGGGGAAATTCTCGCGCACCAGCATAATTAACCCCGGATCGGACATGATCAGCGCATCCGGCCCCATTTCCACTACCGGCTTCAGATCGCGAATAAACGTTTTCAGCTTAGCGTTATGCGGCGCGATATTGACTACCACATAGAACTTTTTACCCAACGCGTGGGCTTCGTTGATGCCGAGCTGCAGATTTTCGTGATTGAATTCGTTATTACGCACGCGCAGCGAGTAGCGCGGTTGGCCCGCATACACGGCGTCTGCGCCATAAGCGAAAGCGTAACGCATATTTTTCAGCGTTCCCGCCGGGGAAAGGAGTTCCGGTTTAAACATGATTTTCTCGTTCTGATGACAGGTCAGATTCGCCGCACCCGGTGCGGCGAGTTGGGGAGTGCCCCCACATTAAGGGCGGGCATTGTAGCGCCGTGGGGGAGGGGAGTAAATATCAGCCGGGTATCTTTGGCGATCAGCGGGCGGCAAATCTTTACAGGGCATGAATCGCGCGGCCGCTCTCTGCTGGTTTCAGCCGCTGCTTTTCCCCGGAGGCGGCGCTTGACGCGCCTGTCCGGGCTACCCGGCCCGCGGACGGCGGTGAACCTGTAAGCGCAGCGCGAGCCGGGGCTAACTACGCCAGCCGGCAGGCGTCGGCTTCCCAGCGGTATCCAACGCCGTACACCGCGCGGATAAACGACTGATCGGCGTCCAGCGACTCCAGCTTACGCCGCAGATTCTTGATATGGCTGTCGATCGTTCGGTCGGTGACCACGCGGTAATCATCGTACAGATGATTCAGCAGCTGCTCGCGCGAGAAGACTTTACCCGGCTCCTGGGAGAGGGTTTTCAGCAGGCGGAACTCGGCGGGAGTGAGGTCCAGCAGCTTATCGCGCCAGGAGGCCTGGAAGCGCCCCTCGTCGACAATCAGCGGGCTTTGCGCATCCAGCGCCTGCAGATCGCGCTGCGGTTTGCAGCGGCGAAGAATGGTCTTCACGCGGGCCACCACCTCGCGCGGGCTGTAGGGCTTACAGATATAGTCATCGGCGCCGATCTCTAACCCCAGCAGGCGGTCGATCTCTTCGATTTTGGCGGTCACCATCACCACCGGAACCTCAGAAAAACGGCGGATTTCCCGGCACAGGGTGAGCCCGTCGGTGCCGGGCAGCATCAGATCCAGCAGGATCAGGTGCGGCGGCGTCTGGCGAACGTACGGCAGAACCCGATCGCCGTGATTAATCAGCGTCGGCGCATAGCCCGCCGCCTGAAGATAATCAATCAGCAGCTGACCCAGCTTGGGCTCATCTTCCACGATAAGAATGCGTGGCGTGTTTTCATCAACAGGTAATTCAGTCATACGTCTCTCGATAAATTACGTTCCAGAGGTAGCTCTACTTTAATGCTAACCCCGCCCAAAGGCGAATGGCCGACACGTAAAGTGCCGCCGTGGGCCGCGACGATGTTAAGGCAAATCGCCAGTCCTAAACCAGAGCCGCCGCTGGCACGATTGCGCGACCCCTCAGTACGGTAAAAACGCTCAACCAGCCGCTCCAGCTGTTCATCGGTGACGCCGGGGGCGCTATCGGCGAAATCGAGAATTAGCCTATCGCCGCTCTGGCTGGCGCTAATCTGCAGGCCGCCGCCGCTATCGGTATAGCGCAGGCTGTTTTCCAGCAGGTTATTAAAAAGCTGCATCAGGCGATCCCGGTCGCCGAAAACCGTCGCGCTTTCCGGCAGCGAAACGCCGATCGACAGTCCGCGGCTGGCGAAGCGTTCGCGAAACGCGCCGGCGGCGACCTCCAGCAGGTTGATGATATCCACCGCGCTTTTCTGATAGGAGAGGGCGCCTTCATCGGACATCGACAGCTGGTGCAAATCATCGACCAGTTTGGTCAGGGTGGCGACCTCCGCCTGCAGGGAGGCGATGGAATCCGGGGTGAATTTCCTGATCCCATCCTGAATCGCCTCCAGCTCGCCGCGCAGCACCGCCAGCGGCGTACGCAGCTCGTGGGAGATATCGGCCATCAGGTCCCGGCGCATCTGCTGGTTGCGCTCAAGGGTGCTGGCCAGCTGGTTAAAATCTTTGGCCAGACGCCCTAGCTCATCGCTGCTGGTGGCGGCGACGCGGGTGGAAAAATCCCCGGCCGCCAGACGGTGCGTCCCCTCAACCAGTCGTTTGACCGGCGCGAGCAGGCCGCGCGCCAGCGGGAAGGTGGCCAGCGCCGCCAGCAGCGTGGCGAGGGCGACAATCAGCCAACTGGTGCGCTTCTGCTGGCGGTCGAAGTTGATATCGGTATTGCGCGTCAGGCGTTCAACCGGCGAGGCGATGACCGCGCCAACCTCAACGCCGTCGACCATAATACTGCGCCGGGTCCCGTCCTGCGGCACGCGCTCGCGCGGGCCCACCAGCACGCGCCCTTTTTGATCGACCACCCAGAACATGGTGCGCCAGCCGTGGGGAGGCATATCGGGGCCGGGACCGCGATCGCCACGATCGCCGCGCGGACCGTCGAGCGGCCGGTCCGGCGCGGCATCCGGCGGCATCTCTTCGGGGCCGGGGCCACCGTGCGGCTCATCTCTCGGACCATGACCCATACCGCGGCCCGGCGGCGAGCGGTCGTCGTTGTCGCGTTCAAAGGTTTTCAGCAGCTGGAAAATAAAGCGGTCGTTGTTGCGCAGGAACGTCCAGCTGCCGTGCTGGGCATACTGCTCGCTCAGGGCATCGCCGAGCATCGTCAGCCGCTGTTCATTGCCGCGTTTGATATAGTCGATAAACCCGCGTTCAAAGCTGATGCGCACCGCCCAGTGCATGCTGATCAGCAGCACGATGCAGGTGGCGAGGATCGCGATAAACAGCTTGCCGGTAATGCCGGGACGCCAGAACTTCAAGACTCACTCCTTTTACGGCGACGAATCACGGTATTGACCGTGGTGTCGTCCGGTACGCGGGCAAAAATCAGCGCGGGCAGCGCGATAATCACCGCCATGCTTAAGTAGGTATAGAGAAAGACCTGGTGCGTGGTCGGCGCATCGGCGCTGATATGCTGCTGGCCGTAGAAACCCAGCAGCATGCCGGCGACGGTCACGCCGATACTCATCGACAGCTGCATGACCATCGACAGCAGGCTGTTGCCGCTGCTGGCCAGATCGTCGGGCAGGTCTTTCAGGGTCAGCGTATTCATAGAGGAAAAGCGGCTGGCGTTGATCATCCCCTGCATAAACAGCACCACCGGCAGCAGCCAGTACCAGCCCGCGAGGGCGACGGCCATGAACAGCAGGCTGACCAGCGCGAGGCCGATCGTCGAGGCCACCAGCACCCGACGGTAGCCGAAGCGGTTGACCACCTGGACTACGATGCGCTTCATCCCCATGCTGCCGAGCACCATCGGGATCATCATCAGACCGGCGTGGAACGGCGTAAAGCCGAGGCCAATCTGTAAAAACACCGGGGTCATAAACGGCAGCATACCGCTGCCGATGCGCCCGGCGAAGCTGCCGCCAAGGCCGAGCGAAAAGGTGCGGTTGTTGAATAGCTTAAGGCTAAACAGCGCGTTGCGGTTGCCGCGCGCGTGCCGCAAATAGTACAGAATGGACGCCACGCCGACCGCCACCAGCCCCGCCAGCCACAGGGGAGAGATCCCGAGCCCTTTGTTGCCGTCCAGCGCCAGGGTCAGCGTCGCCATCCCGGCGGCCAGCAAAACAAAGCCGAAGAGATCGAAGCGGCGGGTTTGCAGGGTGTAGTTGGGCATCAGGCACAGCGTGGCGATGGCGCCGACAATACCGACCGGAATGTTGATCAGAAAGATCCAGTGCCACGAGGCGTACTCCACCAGCATTCCGCCGAGAGCCGGGCCGAGCAGCGGGCCCACCTGGCCGGGTAGGGTGACGAAGGTCATCGCCGCCATATATTGGCTGCGCGGGACGATTTTCATCACCGTCAGGCGGCCCACGGGAACCATCATCGCGCCGCCGACGCCCTGCAGCACGCGGGCGAGTATTAACCCATCGAGGGTAGCGGCCTGGGCGCAGAACAGGGAGCCGGCGGTAAACAGCACGATGGCGCAGAAAAAGATATTGCGTACCCCAACGCGGTCCGCCAGCCAGCCGCTGGCGGGCAGCATCACCGCTACCGTCAGGACATAGGAGACGATAACCATATGCATATGCAGCGGGCTCTCCCCAAGGCTTTTCGCCATCGAGGGGAGAGCGGTGTTAACGATAGTGGTATCCAGCGCCTGCATAAAGAAGCCGAAGGCCACTATCCATAGCTGCCAGCGCACGCTGGAGGGGAGGTCTGTCATGTTATTCGCTTACCGGTTGATGGACTTTTCGCGAAAAACGCAGCCGCAGACGGTCGAAGAACAGATAGACCACCGGCGTGGTGTACAGGGTCAACAGCTGACTCATCACCAGACCGCCGACAATGGTAATCCCCAGCGGCTGGCGCAGCTCGGATCCATCGCCGCCGGAGAGCACCAGCGGCAGCGCGCCGAACAGCGCCGCCAGGGTGGTCATCATTATCGGCCGGAAACGCAGCAGACAGGCCTGGAAGATGGCCTCTTCCGGCGGCAGGTTGCCGTTGCGCTGCGCCTCAAGGGCGAAATCGACCATCATGATGGCGTTTTTCTTCACGATACCAATTAATAGCATAATCCCGATGAGCGCGATTAGGCTGAACGGGGCATCGAAAAGCTCCAGCGCCAGCAGCGCGCCGACGCCGGCGGACGGAATGGTCGACAGAATGGTCAGCGGATGAACGTAGCTCTCATAGAGGATCCCCAGCACGATATAGACCGTGGCGATGGCCGCCAGGATCAGGATCACCTGCGAGTTCATGGTCTCCTGGAACACCTGCGCGGTCCCGGCGAACGACCCGCGTACGCTGGACGGCACGCCAATCTGGGTCATCGCCCGGTTGATGGCGTCACTGGCTTCCGACAGCGACTTGCCGGTAGGCAGGTTAAAGGAGATGGTCGATGCCGCCGAGAGTCCCTGGTGATTCACCGACAGCGGCGCGTTGGCCGGCTGCCATTTCGCGAAATAAGCAAGCGGAATCGGCTTGTCTTCGCTGTTGATCACAAACATCTTATCGAGGGCGCTGACGTCCTGGGTGTAGACCGGGTCGACCTGCATCACCACTTTATACTGGTTCAGCGGCTGGTAGATGGTGGAGATCTGCCGCTGGCCGAAGGCGTTGTTCAGCAGATTGTTGGCGTCCTGCACGCTGATGCCGAGCCGCGACATGGTATCGCGATCGTAGATCAGGTCCATCTCCGCGCCGTTATTCTGACTGTCGGAGTTAACGTCCGCCAGCTCCGGCAGCGCCGCCAGCGTTTTGCGGATTTTCGGCTCCCATTCCCGCAGCGCCGCGAGGTCGTCTGACAGCAGGGTGTACTGATAGCTGGCGTTGGCCTGACGACCGCCGACGCGGATATCCTGTACCGCCATCAGGAACAGGTTGGCCCCCGGCTCCTTCGCCAGCTTTTTGCGCAGTCGATCGATAATCTGCTGCGCCGTCTCATGGCGCTCATCGCGCGGCTTCAGGGTGATAAACATCATCCCGCTGTTGACCCGCGAGCCGCCGGTAAAACCGGTGACGTTGTCTACCGCCGGATCTTCACGAATGATCTTCATAAAGTCCTCCAGCTTGCCGCGCATCGCCTGGAACGAGATGCTCTGGTCCGCCTGGATGCCGCCCATCAGCACCCCGGTGTCCTGCTCGGGGAAGAAGGTTTTGGGAATCGAGATATAGAGCCAGACGCTTAGCGCGATGGTGCCGAGCAGCACCAGGCCGGTTAAGCGGCTGTGCTTCAGCACCCACTTCAGCGACTTACCGTAGCCGCCCTGAATCGCCACCAGCAGGCGGCCAAACCCGCGCTTGCGCGTCGGCTGGTGGGGCTTGCCGCTTTTCAGCAGCCAGCCGCACATCATCGGCGTCAGGGTCAGAGAGACCGCCAGCGAGATGCCGATCGCCACCGACAGGGTGACGGCGAATTCGCGCAGCAGCCTTCCCGGCAGGCCGCCCATCAGCAGCAGCGGCAGGAACACCGCCACCAGCGACAGGCTCATCGACAGGACGGTAAAGCCGACTTCCCGGCTCCCCTGCAGCGCGGCCTGCAGCGGCTTCATGCCGGCTTCGAGATGGCGGGAAATATTCTCCAGCACCACGATGGCGTCATCGACCACGAAGCCGGTGGCGATGGTCAGCGCCATCAGCGACAGGTTGTTGAGGCTGAAACCGCACAGGTACATAGCGGCGAAGGTGCCGATCAGCGATACCGGAACGGCCACCGCCGGGATCAGCGTCGCGCGCCCTGAGCGCAGGAACAGGAAGACCACGAGGATCACCAGCGCCACCGAAATCACCAGCGTTTGCTCGACTTCCTCCAGCGAGGCGCGGATGGTCGGCGAACGGTCCTGGGCGATCTGCAGATCGACTGAGGCCGGGATGGTGCGCTGCAGCTCCGGCAGGCGGGCGCGAATGCTGTCCACCGTCTCAATGATATTGGCTTCCGGCAGCTTGCGGATCATCAGCAAAATCGCCGGTTTGGCGTTAGTCATCCCGGCGTTGCGCACGTCCTGCACCGAATCGGTGACGTTGGCGACGTCGCCGAGGCGCACCGCCGCGCCGTTATTGTAGTGCACGATCAGCGGCTGGTATTCGGCGGCGGTCTTCAGCTCGTCGTTGGTCGCTACCTGCCAGCGGTGGGTCGCGTCTTCCAGCGCCCCCTGCGGTCTACGCACGTTGGCGTTGCTGATGGCGGTTCGCACCGCGTCCAGCGACACGCCCTGGTTAAACAGCGCCTGCGGGTTGAGGTCGACGCGCACCGCGGGCAGCGAACTGCCGCCGACGTCAACGTCGCCGACGCCGTCAATCTGGGCAAGGGTCTGCGCCAGCTGGGTAGAGGCGAAGTCGTACAGCTCACCCTGGGACCAGGTATCCGAGGTGAGGGTGAGGATCATGATCGGCGCGTCGGACGGGTTGGCTTTGCGGTAGGTCGGACGGCTCGGCATGCCGCTCGGCAGCAGGCTTTGCGCGGCGTTAATCGCCGCCTGCACGTCACGGGCCGCGCCGTTGATATCGCGGTCAAAGTTGAATTCGAGAATGATTCGCGTACTGCCGAGCGAGCTGGAGGAGGTCATCTCATTGACCCCGGCAATCCGCCCCAAAGAGCGCTCCAGCGGGGTCGCCACCGACGAGGCCATGGTCTCCGGCGACGCGCCGGGCAGCGAGGCGCTGATCATGATCACCGGGAAATCCACCTGCGGCAGCGGCGCCACCGGCAGCAGGCGGAAGCCGAGGATGCCGCACAGCGTAATGGCGAGCGAAAGCAGAATCGTCGCCACCGGACGATAAATGAAGAGGGCGAAAAACTTCACCTACGCCTCCTCCTCACGCCGCGGGAAGCGGCTCTTCATATACAGCGACAGGCGGTCGAACAGCAGATAGATAACCGGCGTGGTGAACAGCGTTAGCACCTGGCTGAGCATCAGGCCACCGACCATACCAATCCCCAGCGGTCGCCGCAGCTCCGCGCCGACGCCGGTACTGAGCATCAGCGGCAGCGCGCCGAACAGGGCGGCGAGGGTGGTCATCAGGATCGGGCGAAAACGCAGCAGACAGGCCTGATAAATCGCCTCGCGCGGCGGCATACCCTGTTCGCGTTCGGCGGCCAGCGCGAAGTCGATCATCATGATGGCGTTTTTCTTGACGATGCCGATCAGCAAGATGATGCCGATAATGGCGATAACGTCCAGCTCGCTCCCGGCCAGCCATAGCGCCAGCAGCGCGCCGACGCCCGCCGTCGGCAGGGTGGAGAGAATGGTGATCGGGTGAATAAAGCTCTCATACAGCACGCCGAGGACGATATACATCGCCACCACCGCGGCGACCACCAGCCAGACGGTACTGCCGAGCGCCGACTGGAAGGCCAGCGAGCTGCCCTGGAACTGGGTGCGGATGTCGCTCGGGAAGTCCAGCGCCTGCTCGGCGCTAAGAATCGCCTCGACCGCATCGCCCAGCGAATAGTTGTCCGGCACGTTAAACGAAATGGTGGTGACCGGGAACTGATCGAGATGGTTAATCGACAGCGGAGCAAAGCGCTGCTCGACTTTGGCGATCGCGGTGAGCGGCACGATCCCGCCGTCGCTGCTGGTAAGGCGGATATTGTCCAGCGCCGCCAGCCCCGGCGTGGCCTGGGTATCATGCTCCAGCACCACGCGGTACTGGTTCGCCTGGGTATAGATGGTGGAAATCAGACGCTGACCAAAGGCGTTATACAGGGCGTTATCGACGTCCGCCATGCTGATGCCGAGGCGGCTGGCGCTGTCGCGATCAACGTTGATATACGCCGCCAGCCCCTTATCCTGCCAGTCGCTGCTGACGTCGGAGAGCTGCGGCAGCGCCTGCAGCCGGGCCAGCAGCTGCGGGACCCAGTTGCTCAGCGCGTCCAGCGAATTCGCCTGCAGGGTGAACTGGTACTGGGTCCGGCTGACGGTGGTGTCAATGGTCAGATCCTGGGTCGGCTGGAGATAGAGCTCGACGCCGGGGATGCCGCTCACCACGTTTTGCAGACGGCCGATCACCGTCTGCACACGATCGTCGCGTTCATCCAGCGGCTTGAGGTTAATCTGCAGGCGGGCGCTGTTCAGCGCCGGGTTGGTGCCGTCGACGCCGACGAAAGAGGTCAGGCTTTCCACCGCCGGATCTTTGAGTATCGCCGCCGACACCTGCTGCTGGCGCTCGGCCATATTGGCGAACGACGCCGACTGCGGCGCCTGTAGCGTGCCCTGGATAATACCGTTGTCCTGAATCGGGAAGAAGCCTTTCGGAATAAACACCCACAGCATAATCGACAGCGCCAGGGTGCTGAGGGCTACGCTCAGGGTCAGCCACGGATGATTCAGCACCCGGCTCAGCCAGCGGCCGTAGACGGCAATCACCCGCTCAAAAAAGCGTTCGCTGGCGCGCGAGAAGCGGTTCTGCTTGCGCAGCGATTCATGGCTGAGCATGCGGGCGCACATCATCGGCGTCAGGGTCAGCGACACCACCGCGGAGATCAGGATCGCCACCGCCAGGGTAATGGCGAACTCGCGGAACAGGCGGCCCACGATATCGCCCATAAACAGCAGCGGGATCAGCACCGCAATCAGCGAGAAGGTCAACGAGATAATGGTAAAGCCAATCTCTCCGGCCCCTTTCAGGGCGGCGGCCAGCGGCTTTTCGCCTTTCTCGATATAGCGCGAGATGTTTTCGATCACCACGATGGCGTCATCGACCACAAAGCCGGTGGCGATGGTCAGGGCCATCAGCGTCAGGTTGTTAATCGAGAAATCGAGAAACACCATTACCGCAAAGGTGCCGACCAGCGATAGCGGCACGGCGATGCCGGGAATAATTGTCGCCGGGACGTTGCGCAGAAAGACGTAAATAATCATCACCACCAGGGCGATAGCCAGCATCAGCTCGAACTGGGTGTCGCTAACCGACGCCCGGATGTTGGTAGTGCGGTCGGAAAGCACCTGTACTTTGACTGATTTCGGCAGGCTTTCGGTCAGCTGCGGCAGCATCTGGCGGATGCTGTCGGCGGTCGAGATAATATTCGCCCCCGGCTGGCGCTGGACGTTCATGACGATCGCCCGCTGATTGTTGGCCCATGCTCCGAGCCAGCTGTTTTCCGCGCCCTGTTCCACGGTAGCGACGTCGCCGAGGCGAATCGGCGCGCCGTTCTGCCAGGCGATAATCAGCCGGCGGTAATCCTCCGCCGACTGCATCTGATCGTTGGCGGAGAGGGTAACCGCCCGCGACGGGCCGTCGAGGCTACCCTTCGCCGAATTGACGTTAGCGCTGGTAATCGCGGTGCGTACCGTTTCGCTGGTCAAGCCGAGGGCGGCGATGGCCTGGGCGTTGAGCTTGACGCGTACCGCCGGGCGCTGCCCGCCCGCCAGAGTCACCAGCCCGACGCCGGAAACCTGGGAGATTTTTTGCGCCACGCGGGTCTCGACCATATCTTCGACCTGGGTCATCGGCACGGCGGAAGAGGTGACCGCGAGGGTCATAATTGGCGGATCGGCAGGGTTCACTTTGCTGTAGACCGGCGGGTTAGGCAGGTCCGAGGGCAGCAGGTTGGTGGCGGCGTTGATCGCCGCCTGCACTTCCTGCTCAGCGACGTCCAGCGGCAGCGTGAGCTGGAACTGGAGCGTGACCACCGACGCGCCGCCGGAGCTCTGGGAGGACATCTGCTTAAGGCCGGACATCTGGCCAAACTGCCGCTCCAGCGGGGCGGTCACCGACGAGGTCATCACGTCCGGGCTGGCGCCGGGATAGAGCGTTACCACCTGAATCGTCGGGTAGTCCACTTCCGGCAGCGCCGAAACCGGTAGGAAACGATAGCCGATAATCCCGGCCAGCATAATGGCCACCATTAACAGCGTGGTGGCGACCGGGCGCATGATAAACAGACGGGATGGGCCGCCCGTACTGCTCGGCGGTAGCACTTGCATCAGGAGCGCGCTCCTTTTTTACCGTATTCGCGGCTGGTGGCTTTCGCCGGTTCGGCGGCGCTAGCCGCATTCTGGGCTTCCACCACTTCAACCTTCGCGCCTTCGGTCAGACGGTCGATACCGTCGGTCACTACGCGATCGCCGGCGGAAAGCCCGGCGTTAATCACCACTTTCAGGCTGTCCTGAATACCCGGCGTGACGGTGTGCTTGCTGACTTTGTTCTCATCGTTCAGAACCCAGACAAAATGGCCTTCGTTACCCATTTGCAGCGCGGCGGTTGGGATCACCACCGCGTTCTGCTCGGTATCGACCAGCATCCGGGCGTTAACGAACTGATTCGGGAACAGGGCATCGTCCAGGTTAGTAAAGCGCGCTTTCAGTTTGATGGTGCCGGTGGTGGCGTCAATCTGATTATCGAGGCTCAGCAGTGAGCCTTCGCTGATTTTCTGTTTATTGGTGCGGTCCCAGGCTTCGACGACCAGCTTTTTCCCCGCCTTTTGCGCCTGTACCACCGTGGCGATTTGGTTTTCCGGCAGCGTAAACACGACGTCGATCGGGTGCGTTTGCGTCAGCACCACGATCCCGGTGGTATCACCGCTGGAGATTTGGTTGCCGATATCCACCTGCTTTAAGCCGACCCGGCCGTCGATCGGCGCGGTGATGCGGCTCCAGTTCAGCTGCAGCTGGGCGCTGGCGACGGCGGCTTCGTCCGCTTTGATCGTGCCCTGGGTTTCGCTGACCAGCGACTGCTGGGTATCCAGCTCCTGACGGGAAACCAGATTGGTTTTCACCAACTGCTGGTAGCGCGCCAGATCGCGGCGGGCGTTGGCCAGGGTTGCCCGATCTTTCGCCAGCTGGCCTTCGGCCTGGGCGAGGGCGACCTTAAACTGGCTGGGGTCGATTTCCGCGAGCAGATCGCCCGCTTTAACCTGCTGGCCTTCGGTAAAGTGGATAGCCAGCAGCTGACCGTCGACGCGGCTGCGAACGGTGACGGTATTCGCCGCCGTTACCGTACCGAGGCCGGAAAGATAGCGGGGCACCGCTTCGCTGGCGGCGATTGCCGCCTGCACCGGCGCGAGGGCGGCGCCAAAACGGCCAGCACGCCCGCCGCCGGGCCCCGGACCTGCCGCCGTTGCCGACGGCGCGTTTGCCGCTTCGCGACCCTGCCAAAACCAGTACGCGGCACCCGCGATGATTGCCACCACCAGCACGGCTGCCCAACGGCTTTTATTGCTACCTTTCATTAATTTGCTATCTCATCCTGAAACGTTTCACGGAATGATACTAGTTTAGCCAGCGAACGCTGCTTAAAAATGGAGGAATTATGAAAAGACTGTCCAGATATGTCTGTAAAAAAGGCTTTTCGCTGAGCCGTTTACGGTGAATATTTACGCGCAATTTACGCTTAGTCATTTTCGACTACCGGCCTGGCGAACAGGGCTGCTTATTACCCTCATTCGGCGCTTTCAGGGGGCCAACAGCGGAATACGTCGAACCTGAACTGATATACAGCGTGAATAAGCGGCCCGGGGAAGTGATTCAGCCTGATTGGCGGCGGCATCTGATTAATAATCAAATTCACTCACCGTTTTGCCTTAAACAATGCGACCAATACCAGAGGGTTCTTTATGCATTTTACCCAGGCTATCGCCCGCCTACCGGCCGCCACCTGCGGCGCGGGACAAACTACCGCCCAACTGGGCGCGCCGGATATCGCCGCCACCACCCGCCAGTTTCTCGCCTATGTGGAAACCCTGCTGCAGCTTGGCCTGAAGGTCACGGTGCTGCCCCCGGCGGCGGATTATCCTGATGCGCACTTTGTTGAAGATACCGCCGTGGTCATGCCGGAACTGGCGGTGATTACCCATCCGGGCGCGCCGAGCCGTCAGGGCGAAGTCGATACCATTGCGCCGGTGCTGGCGGGGTTTCGTCCGCTGGCGCGGATGAGCGAGCGCGGGCATATGGACGGCGGCGACGTGCTGTTAGTGGATAAGCAGTTTTTTATCGGCCTGACGGCGCGCACCGATGAGCAGGGGATCCGCGAGTTTGCCGCCGCCGTTGAGCCGCACGGCTATCAGGTCGCGGCGATCGAAGTCAGCGCCGGTCTGCATCTGAAATCAATCGTCAACTACGTGGGCCGCAATACGCTGCTGCTGACGGAAGGCTACGTTAACCATCCGGTGTTTAGCGGTTTCAACAGCATCGTGATCCCGGAGGAGGAGGCCTACGCCGGAAATACGCTGTGGATCAACGATACCTTAATTACGCCGCAGGGCTATCCCCATACCCTCGGCGAAATCAGCAAGCTGGGAATGCCTATCGTGCAGCTCGACACCAGCGAATTTAAGAAAATGGATGGCGGCCTGACCTGCCTCTCACTGCGTTTTTAATCATCGCGCCAACACCGGGGAATCAAAATGAAAATACGCCTTGCCGCATTACTGGCCTGTATGGCGCTGAGCGCGCCGCTGGCCGCCCAGCAGTTTGACACCATCAGCTTTGGCGTCGATGGCGGCTATCCGCCTTTTGACGTGCTGGCGCCCAGCGGCGAAATCACCGGCTTTGATATTGATATCGCCAACGCGCTGTGCACCCAGCTAAAAGCCAAATGCGTTTTCGTGAAGCAGCCGTTTGAGAGCATGATCGCCGCCCTCAACGCGCATAAGTTCGATGCCATTATCGCCTCGCTCAATATTACCGATGAACGTAAAAAGGAAGTGGATTTCACCGACCGCTACTACCGCAGCGCGGCGCAGCTGGTGGCGCGCAAAGGCAGCCCGTTGCTGCCGAATGCCGCCAGCCTGAAAGGCAAAACCGTCGGCGTTCAGACCGGCTCTACCCATGAAGCGTTTGCGAAGGCCAACTGGGCCAATCATGGCGTGAAGATTGTCGGTTACGCTAACCAGGATAACGTCTACCTCGACCTGCTCTCCGGGCGCATCGACGCCGCGTTGCAGGATAATATCCAGGCGGCGACCGGCTTTATTGATACCCCACGCGGGCAGAAATTCGCCTTTGCCGGCCCGGTTATCCAGGACGGCGGCATCTCCTCCGACGTCGGGATTGCGGTCAATAAAGACAATCCGGCGCTGCGCGATGCGCTGAACGGGGCCATTAAGGCAATCCGCGCCGACGGGACCTATGACGCCATTCAGAAAAAATACTTTAGCTTTGATATTTATGGCAAATAAGTCGTAAAGGTGCGGGCGTGGGCGCTGGCCTGCGCCCCTTTACGACCTCCGCGGAAGGCTGAATATGGTCGCAGACTATTTACCCCTGTTGTTACGCGGCGCGGCGCTTTCGCTGTGCGTGATGCTCTCTTCATTACTGGTCGCTCTGCTGCTGGGGCTGATTAACTCGCTGATTAAGCTCTTCGGCCCGCCGTGGCTGCGCCTGTTTTCCACCGCCTACACCACGCTGGTACGCGGGATCCCGGAGCTGGTGATTATGCTGCTGCTGTTTTTCGGCGGCGAGATGCTGGTTAACCTGCTGCTGGGTCTGGTGGGGCTGGGGCCGGTGCGCTTCAATACTTTTATCTCCGGCGTGCTGGCGATTGGCTTTGTTTTCGGCGCCTATTACACCGAGACTTTTCGCGGCGCGTTTCTGACCGTCGATAGCGGGCAAACCGAAGCCGCGCAGGCCTACGGGATGCGACCCTGGACGGTATTCCGCCGGGTGATGCTGCCGCAGATGCTGAGCTTCGCGATCCCGGGCATCAACAACAACTGGCTGGGGCTGATGAAAGCGTCAGCGCTGGTGTCGATCCTCGGCCTTGAGGATATGGTCTGGCTGGCCGAACAGGCTGGGCGCGCCACGCAAAAGCCGTTCCTCTTCTATTTTCTGGTCTCGCTGATTTACATGGTGATTACCGCGCTCTCCAGCTGGCTGTTCAGCCGCCTGGCGAAGCGTTACGCGCTGCGCTCTTCCACGGCGGGGGCGGCCTTATGAATCTGCAAACCTTTATCGATGCGATTCCGAGCTTTTTGTGGAGCGACGGCAACGGCGCCGCCAGCGGACTGGCGGTCACGGCGGAGCTGTTTTTACTCTCCATCGTTCCCGGAATGGCGCTGGCGATAGCGATGGCGGTGGGGCAGGTGTACGGTCCGCGCGGGCTGGCGCTGCCCATTCGCGCGTTTACATATTTTTTTCGCAGCACGCCGCTCTATCTCCAGCTGATGCTGATTTACTACGGCCTGTCGCAGTTCGATATCGTACAGACGGGCTGGATGAACGACCAGCCGTTCTGGCTGCTGTTTCGCGATGCGACCTTCTGCGCCACCCTGGCGCTGGTTCTCAACACTGCCGCGTACGTTGCGGAGCTGCTGGCGGGGATGATGGTGACTTTCCCGCGCCAGGAGTGGATCGCCGGAGAAGCCTACGGGATGGGGAAATGGCAAATTATTCGCCGTCTGGTTCTGCCCGCGACCCTGAGGCGCGGGATCCCGGCGCTGAATAATGAAATGGTCTTTTTGCTGCACGCCACGTCGCTGGCCAGCACCGTGACCCTGCTGGATATTACCGGCGTGGCCCGCGCGTTCTACGCCATGACCTATTCGCCGTTTATTCCGTTTCTGATGGCCGCGGCGCTGTATCTGCTCTGCACCTTTTTGCTGATTTTCACCTTCGCGCGCGCCGAGCGGCGCTGGCTGGCGTTTATCCGTCGTGGCTAATCAGGAGCGCTTAATGGCCTGCAGTTCGGTGAGGGTGACGATTTTATCGACGTGAAACTTTTTACTGGTCAGCCAGCTATCCGCCAGCTGGCAGTAGTGCGCCATGCTGCGGCAGCCGATACGCACCAGAAAGTCGAAGCTGCCGCTGACCAGCCAGCAGTCCAGCACTTCGGGCGTCTGGCGCATCTCCTGTTCAAACACTGGCTGCGATCGCCCGTGGTCGGCCAGCGCGATTTGCGCCTGCACCACAAACGCGTGCTCCGGCTCGGGCAGTTCTACAATGGCGCTGTAGCCGCGAATAATGCCGTCGCGCTCGAGGCTGCGCACCCGTTCCAGGCACGGACGGGCGGTAAGGTTTACCTGCTCCGAGAGCTTTTGATAAGAAATGCGGCCATCCCGGCGCAGGATTTCAAGGATCTTGTGATCGATACGGTCAAGCCGGATTTTCTTTTCCACAACCAGGACGTCCAATGAAAATTAAACACTATACATTACCTGAACATGCACTCGGTGGGCAGCGGCAATTAAGCCATTTTCATTTCGGCGCGCCCGGCACAGGAGAGAAGGTCTATCTGCAGGCGGGGCTGCACGCCGATGAAATTCCGGGCATGCTGGTTCTGCATTATCTTAAAAGATTACTCAGTCAGGCGGAACGGCGCGGCGAGCTGCGCGGCGAAATCATTCTCGTGCCGGTGGCCAACCCGCCGGGGCTGGCCCAGGTGCTGCTCAGCGGCGGCATAGGTCGTTTCGATCTGGCAAGCGGGCGTAATTTTAACCGCGATTTCCCCGATCTGGCTGCCCTGGCGCAGCCCTATCTGCGTGCGCCATCGCCCGGTTCGCGCCGCGAGTACCTGCAGCAGGTGCGCGCGGCGATGCGGGAGGCGCTGGCGGCGCTGCCCGTGGTCAGCGAAGTTCAGGCCCTGCGCCATCATCTGCTGGGCCTCGCCTGCGATGCCGATTTGGTACTCGATCTGCACTGCGATGACCAGGCGATTTTGCATCTCTACGCCGACCCGGCCTGGCAACGCGAGGCGAAAGTTCTGGCGGCTTTCCTCGGTATTGGCGCCGTGCTGCTGTCGCAGGAGAGCGGCGGTCATTCGTTTGATGAGGCCTGCGGCCTGCCGTGGCAGCGCCTGGCGGCGCGTGATTCATCGCGCTCGCAGCAGCAGCCCGGCTGTATGGCGGTGACCGTCGAACTGCGCGGCCAGCAGGAGGTGGATCACGCCACCGCCTGCGACGATGCCGAACGTCTTTATCGCTATCTGCAGTACCGCGGCGTACTGGCCGGCGCGAAGCCTGAGATTCCGCAGCAGGAAACGGTAATGCTGCCGTTTGCCGCCGGGGAGATTGTTACCGCCCCGGCGACCGGCATCCTGGTGCTGTTAAAACAGCCCGGCGAGTGGGTCAGCGCCGACGATGTGGTCGCGGAAATCATCGATCCGCTGACCGATATGGTCAAAGCGGTGCGCCCGACATCGGGCGGGCTGATTTATGCCAGCCGTCGGGCGCCGTTTGTCACCCTGGGGGCCGAAGTGATGAAAATCGCCGGCGAGCGGCCGTTCAGCGGCGGAGGCGGGCTGGCGCTGTAAGCGGCTTTTCGTTTATCGCGCGGCTTAAAAAGTCGTTTACCGTCTTCATGCACAGCTCGCGCTCTTCGACGTGCGGCATATGGCTTGAGGCTTCGAAAATGACCCACCGCGCGTCGGGGATGTTGTCCATAAAGGGTTGTACCACCTCCGGGGTGGCTTCATCGTAGCGCCCGGAAATCAGCAGGACCGGAACGTCAATGCGCGCGAGGCGGTCGATAATCGTCCACGCTTTCATGCTGCCGATGACGTGGAATTCGGTGGGGCCATTCATGGCGTGATAAACCGTCGGGTCGGCATCCATGGCGTCGAAGGTACGCCGCACTTCCGCTGGCCAGGGATCGAGGCGACAGACGTGGCGTTGATAAAATACCTGGCTTGCCGCCTTATATTCCGCGCTGTCCAGCGTTCCCGCCGCCTCATGGGCCAGCAGCGTCTGCTGGACGTCGGCGGGCAACTGCGCCCGCAGCCTGGCCGCTCCCTGTAGCCACAGGGCCATCGACGCCGGGGAGTTGGCGATAATCAGCGCCTTTAACCCCTTTGGCCTCGTTACGGCGTGCTCCGCGCCGAGCATACCTCCCCACGATTGGCCGAGCAGGGCGTAATGATCGGCAATATTGAGATGCTGCAGCAGGTTGGCCAGTTCGTCGAGGAACAGCGCCGGTTGCCAGAAATCGGCGGGCTGCTGCGGGAGATGGGTTGAGCGTCCGTTGCCTAACTGATCGTAGTGGATCACCGCCCGCCCGCTGAGGGCGATATCGCGGAACGCATCAACATAATCATGCGTGCACCCCGGCCCGCCGTGGGCGATGACCAGCGGCGTGAGCCCGCTATCGATATCGCCGCAAACGCGAAACCAAGTTTGATAGCGCCGAAACGGGGCGTAACCTTCGCTGATGGTATACATGAATCATCTTTACCCTGCTAAGTGGACCGGCTTTCAGGGTAAAGGGTGGCAACCGCGGCTGAACACTAGCAAAAATGCTAGTTCTTAGCTGTCGAGCAGGCGGTAGTGCAGGGCGCGGACTACCGCCTGTACGCGGTTGCTGGCGCCGAGCTTTTTGGCCGCGGTATTAAGATGCAGCGTCACCGTCGCTACCGAGCGGTGCAGCTTGCGGGCGATCTCTTTAGCGGTAAGTCCTTCGGCGGACCACGCCAGGCATTCGCGCTCGCGGTTGCTTAGCTTCACATGGCGGCAGGTAAGCAGGGTGCTGTCAAACAGCGGAAACGCCGACTCCTGAAACTGGTGGGCGAGCAGCATCAGCTGCGCCAGGGTGGCGCTGATTTCCCGTTCCTGACGCTGGCCGGTATGGATGCCGGTGAGAGTGACGAAACTGCCGTTGGGGAGATGCAGGGGAACCGTCGCCCCGCAGGGCATATTATGTTCGCGCATATAGTCGGTGACCGCGGTGGCGTGATTGTTCAGCCTCCCGCGCAGCATGCTGTTGTCCGGTCGTTGATAGGACCAGACAAAAGGCGCGCAGCTTTCGAGCGCGCAGTGCTGCACCGGATCAAGCTGGTAATATCCGCGCTCGCACCATAGCTGGCGCATATCTTCCGGCACATTGCACGTTTTCAGCAGCGAAGGCGTAATCAGCTCCCCTTCCAGAGAACGCGGGACCGGCGTGTAGTCGTAAATGACCGCGTCAAATCCTAACTTCCGGGTGGCCTGAAAAAGTCCGCTGAATGCCTCATCCAGGCTAGCCGCCCGCGCGCTGCCGGGGCGTTCAAATTCCAGTCGCATATAACCCCCTTCATCTAAAACGAGACCTGCGACGGGCACGATTTGTGCAAATCCGTCAATAGTTAGCGCAAAAGGCATGCAATTCCGGTGCCGCACCGGCGCCGCGCAAAACTAGTATTTTTGCTAACTGTTCAGCCTCCGGGGTTGCCGTTAGCGTTAACGCAACGCCAGAACCGGGCCATCGACGATGAGGAGTACACCATGTGGAGCGAAATAGCGCCCGATCAGTACCATAACATTGCGGTGGAGGGATATAACGTCGTGGCCTATCAGTTTGGCGACGGCGAGGAGACCGTTCTCTGCCTCAACGGCGGGCCGGGGCTGCCCTGCGATTATCTGCGCGAAGCCCACTCCTGCCTGAAGCAGCACGGTTATCGGGTGATCGCTTTTGACCAGCTGGGTACCGGCAAGTCCGACCGGCCGGATGATGCCAGCCTGTGGACGATGGCGCGCTACGTGCGTGAAGTGGAGACCGTGCGTCAGGCGCTGGGGCTCGGTCAGGTGCATCTGCTTGGTCACTCGTGGGGCGGATGGCTGGCGATTGAAGTGGCGTTGCACCATCCTGGCGCAATTCGCTCGCTGATTCTGGAAAACACCGTCGCCGATATGCCGCATCTGGTGCAGGAGCTGAACCGTCTGCGCGGGGCGCTGGGGCCAGAAACCGTCGCGATGATGCAGCGCTACGAAGCGCTCGGCTGGCTAGACCATCCGGCCTATCAGGCAGCGATTACGCTGCTGAATTACCGTCATGTGTGCCGTCTTGACGTCTGGCCGGAGCCGGTTACCCGCTCGCTCGGCGACTGGAATATGGGGCCGTATACCACCATGCAGGGGCCGAACGAATTCCTCTATACCGGCAATTTAAAAAACTGGAACCGCAGCGCTGAGCTGGCGTCAATCCGCGCGCCCTGTCTGATCACCAGCGGCCAGCACGATGAGCTGACGCCCGCCTGCGCCCTGAAAATGAAGCAGGGCCTGGCGAACGCCGAAATAGCCATTTTTGCCAACAGCAGCCATATGCCGTTTTACGAAGAGCCGCAGGCTTACTATCCGGTGCTGCACGATTTTCTGGCGCGCCAGCGCGACGCGGGAGGCTGTTGATGCACCGTTACCGCTTTCTGCTTTTTCGCCCGCTACAGCTGCTGCCGGTTCTGCTGGGTATCAGCCTGATCACCTTTATGATGGTGCGCGCCATCCCCGGCGATCCGGCGCGTATTCTGCTCGGGGTGCGCAGCACGCCGGCGGCGCTGGCCCGCATCCGCGCGCAGTTTGGCCTCGACGAACCGCTGTGGGTTCAGTACGGCTATTTTCTGCGCAATCTGCTGCAGGGCGAGCTGGGTAAGTCAATTGTTTACCGGGTCGATACCCTGAAGCTGATTGCTTCGCGTCTGGAACCGACGCTGTGGCTGGTGCTCGGCAGCGTTCTGCTGGCGATAGCGTTGACGGTACCGCTGGCGGCGATGGCCGCACGCCAGCGCGGGCGCCTCGCCGATCGGCTGATTCGTCTGTTTACGACCGCCGGGCTCGGGTTTCCGGCGTTCTGGCTCGGCATCATGTTGATTCTGCTGTTCAGTATCGCGCTCGGCTGGTTTCCGGTCTCCGGCTACGGCAGCGATTTTGTAGACCAGCTGCACCATATGGTTCTGCCGTGCCTGACCGTGGCGCTGGCGCTGTCGGCGGTATTGATTCGCAACCTGCGCGCCAGCCTGCTGATGGAGATGAATAGCGACTATGTGGTGGCGGCCCGGGCGCGGGGACAGCAGGAAAGACGTATCTTCTGGCGGCACGTGCTGCCGAACTCTCTGGTGCCGACCATCAATCTGCTGGCGGTGAATATTGGCTGGCTCATCGGCAGTACGGTGGTTATCGAAAGCGTGTTTGCCATCCCCGGCCTCGGACAGCTGTTGGTTAAGGCGATTTTTAGCCGCGACTACATGGTGGTGCAGGGCGTGGTGATGGTCTTTGCCCTTGCTACCGTAGCGGTCAGCCTGCTGGCGGATATTCTGACCGTGGCCCTCGACCCGAGGATAAAACTATGAAGGCGATAGCGACGTTTTCCCGTCTGCGTCAGCGGGCTATCCCGCGTCAGCAGGCGCTCTACGCCGGGCTGGCGATCGTCGGACTATGGCTGCTGGTCGCCTGTCTGGCGCCGTGGATCGCGCCGTTCGATCCGATTGCCCAGGACGCCTCTTCCAGCCTGCTGCCGCCGGGCGGCGCGCATCTCTTCGGTACCGACAACTTTGGCCGCGACGTTTTTTCCCGCGTGCTGTGGGGCGCGCGGGTCGATCTCCAAATCTGCCTGCTGGGGGTGCTGTTCCCCTTTATGCTCGGTACCGCGCTGGGGGCGCTTGCCGGCTATTCTGGCAGCGTGGTCGATGCCCTGGTGATGCGGGTTATTGATATCGTGCTGGCCTTTCCGTTTCTGGTGCTGATGCTGGCAATCATCGCCATTCTCGGGCCGGGACTGAGCAGCTTTTACATCGCCATGGCGATGGTGGGCTGGGTCTCCTACGCCCGGCTGGTGCGCGCTCAGGTACTGACGCTGAAACAGCGCGATTTTATTCTGGCGGCCCGCAGTCTGGGCTACGGCCATCCGCGGATTTTGTTCCGTCATCTGCTGCCGAACGCGCTAACCGGAGCGATCGTTTTTTCGATGTCCGACTGCGTACTGGTGCTGCTGAACGGAGCCGCGGTGAGCTATCTCGGGCTCGGCGTGCAGCCACCAACCGCCGAATGGGGCGTTATGGTGGCCGAAGGGCAGAGCTTTATCACTACCGCGTGGTGGATAACCACCTTTCCAGGGCTCGCCATCGTGCTGCTGGCGATGGGCTTTAGCCTGCTGGCCGATGGGCTCGGTGACAAGTTAGGAGGACGGGGATGAGTTTGCTGAAGGTGAATCGCCTGGCGGTCACGGGCGGCGAGGATATCGCGCTGGTCGATAACGTCTCATTCACGCTTGAAGCCGGGGAGATGCTGGGGTTGGTTGGCGAAAGCGGGTCGGGAAAAACCGTGACCTGCCGGGCGCTGATGCGCCTGCTGCCGGGGGACGGACTGCGGATTAGCGGCGGTGAGGTTGTGCTCGACGGCCGGGATATCTTACCCCTCAGCGAAGGGCAAATGTCGGCGGTGCGCGGGCGGGAAATCGGTATGATTTTCCAGAACCCGACCAGCCATCTCAATCCGGTGATGACCATTGGGGAGCAGATCGCGGAAAGCCGGCGCCTCCATTTTGCGGCAAACCGCCGTCAGGCGCGGGAAGATGCGCTGGCCCTGCTGCGCCAGGTCGGCATCCCGGACCCGCAGAATCGGCTCAATAGCTATCCGCACGAATTTTCCGGCGGTATGCGCCAGCGGGCGATGATCGCCGTCGCCCTCGCGTCGGAACCGCGGCTGCTGATTGCCGACGAACCGACGACCGCGCTGGACGTCACCGTGCAGATGCAGATTTTGCGCCTGCTCAGCGACCTGCGTGCCGAGCTGGGGCTGGCGGTCATTATGATCACCCACGATCTCGGGGTGGTGGCGCAAACCTGCGACCGGATCGCGGTGATGTACGGCGGCAGGCTCTGCGAGGTGGGCGACAAACGCGAAGTGCTCGCCGGGCCGCTGCACCCCTATACCCGCGGGCTTATTGATTGTCAGCCGGCCAGCGAAGGCGGACGGGGGAGGCTGACGATCATCGACGGCCAGCCGCCGAGCGCCGACCACTTTCCATCAGGCTGTCGCTTTCATCCGCGCTGCCGCCGCGCCGATGAGGCGTGCCTGCAGCAGCCGCCGCTGCATTACGGGCAGGATCGCCATAGCCACGCGGTGGCTTGCCATCACCGGTTACCCACGCTGACCCGACAGGAGGGATAATGGCTAACGCTCACTGGCCGCTGCTTGAGGCCGATAATCTTTGCGTCACCTTCCCGGTGTCGGGCGGTCTTTGGCAGCCGAAGCGGGTCGTGCACGCGGTGAACCAGGTCACGATGCAGATCTTTCCCGGCGAAACGCTCGGTCTGGTCGGCGAATCCGGCAGCGGCAAGAGCACGCTTGGCCGAGCGCTGTTACAGCTTGAACGGGTAGCCGATGGCGAGGTGCGGTTCGAGGGGCAGCGTATTACCCATGGCTTAACCAGCGATATCGCCCGTCTGCGCCAGCAGAGCGCGATGATTTTCCAGGATCCCTTTGCCTCGTTGAACCCGCGGCAGACCATGGGAGAGAGCATCGCCGAGGTGCTGCGCGTGCATCAAAAAGTGCCCCGCGGGCAGGAGTCGCGGCGGGTAGCTGAACTGCTCACCCTGGTGGGCCTGCGCCCGCAGCAGGCCAGCGCGAAACCGGCTCAGCTTAGCGGCGGCCAGTGCCAGCGCGTCGGTATTGCCAGAGCGCTGGCCATGGAGCCGCGGCTGATCGTGGCCGATGAGTGCGTCGCGGCGCTGGACGTCTCTATTCAGGGACAGATCGTCAACCTGCTGATGGATCTGCGGGAGAAGATGGGGCTGGCGATTCTGTTTATCGCTCACGATCTGGCGATTGTGCGGCGGCTCTGCGATCGGGTGGCGGTAATGTACCTTGGACGGATTGTGGAGGAGGGGCCGGCAGAGGCGGTCTTCACCCATCCGCTGCATCCTTATACCGCCGCGCTGGTCTCGGCGATCCCGGAAATCGACCCGGATAAACCCCTACCGAAAAATTTGCTGGGAGGCGAGCCACCCAGTCCCGTTGCCGTTCCACAAGGCTGTGCATTTCATCCGCGCTGCCCTTATGCGCAGGTGCAGTGCCGCACCGGCGCACCACCACCAACCCGGCAGATTGCCGATCGCGCTTATGCCTGCGTGCTCAACCTCGCGGGCGATGAGACCGTTTTTCCTTTAACAGGGGGATCTTTTGATGAAGCACAGGCAAGTTAAATTACTGGCGGCGAGCGTTTTTCTGGCGCTTAGCGTGGTGAGCGAAATGGCCCAGGCGGCGGGGGTATTGACCATTGGCCGCCGGGAGGACAGCACCACGTTTGACCCGATAAAATCGGCGCAAAACGCGGATAACTGGGTCTTTTCCAACGTCTTTGACCCGCTGGTGCGGGTGGATAAGAGCGGGACGAAGCTGGAGCCGGGCGTGGCTGAGAGCTGGACGATTTCTCCGGATGGCAAGGTCTACACTTTTAAAATTCGCGACACGACCTTCTCTGACGGCACACCGCTAACCGCCAGCGATGCGGCGTTTAGCTTGATGCGTATCCGCGATGATGAAGGCTCGCTGTGGCGCGACTCCTATAGCATTATTGCCAAAGCGGAAGCCCCGGACCCGCGCACGCTGGTAGTGACGCTGAAATCGCCGTCAGCGCCGTTCTTGTCGCAGTTGGCCCTGCCGAACGCCTCGGTGATTTCGCAGAAGGCGATGAAAGCGGAAGGCGAAGAGGCGTTTGCCGAAAAACCCGTGGGCTCCGGCGCGTTTAGCGTGAAAGAGTGGCTGCGCGGGGAAAAGATCGTGCTGGTGAAGAACCCGCACTTCTGGCAGGCGAAAAACGTCAGCCTCGATGGCGTGGAGTGGTTAACCATTCCGGACGATAATACCCGCATGCTGAAGGTGCAGGCCGGCGAGCTCGACGCCGCGCTGACCGTGCCTTTCTCACGCATTGCATCGTTACAAAAGGATGCCAATCTGAAGGTGGAACTGGACCCCTCCACGCGCGAGGACCATCTGCTGATCAACCATTCTCACGGCGCGCTGGGCAAGGTGGAGGTGCGCCAGGCGCTGGACTTCGCGATTGATAAAGACGCAATCGTGAAGACCGTGACCTTTGGCTACGGCCAGGTGGCCAACTCCTATATTCCCGCCGGGGCGCTTTACCACTACCAGGATAATCTTCGCCGGCCGTACGATCCGCAGAAGGCCAAAGCGATGCTAAAAGCGGCGGGCGCTGCCGATCTGAAGCTGAACTACGTGGTCAACGCCGGGGATGAAGTCGATGAGCAGATTGCCATTTTGCTGCAACAGCAGCTGGCGAAAGCCGGGGTGACGGTGAATTTGCAAAAAGTCGACCCGAGCCAGAGCTGGGATATGCTGGTGGCCGGAGAGTACGATATTTCGGTGATGTACTGGACCAACGATATTCTTGACCCCGATCAGAAAACCACTTTCGTGCTGGGTCACGATGCCAATATGAACTATATGACCCGCTATCATAACGAGCAGGTAAAAGCGCTGGTGGCTGCCGCGCGCGTCGAAATGGATGGTAAAAAGCGCGAGCAGATGTATATCGACCTGCAAAAAATGGCCAAGGCCGATGTGAACTGGGTCGATCTGTATTACAGCCCGTACCGCAACGTCAGCCGCAAAAATATCGACGGTTTTTATCAGAATCCGCTGGGACGTTTCTTCCTGGAGGATACCGTAAAACGCTAATGCCTCTTTGCGCCGGTTGTCCTCTGACGCCGGCGCCTTTTTCATCTTTCCGGCGGCGCGACGCGGTTTGATGCATATCAACGAGCACATTAACTTTTACTATAAAAACTAAAAAAGAGTTGTAACCCCGCCTGCTTTTATTCAATTTATGTGGTGAATGTTTAATGTATTCCAATAAATAAAGCATATATACATTAAAAAACAACACGTTAAATAAATCAGGGGTTAATTTTTGTGGCAAGTGCAAACAAACTCACGCTGTTCATCGTCATCTTCATGCTGCTGGGGATCCTCTCCGGCGCGGCCATCCACGCTTACGCCGGGCAAACGACCATTACCGCATGGTCGGAAAACATTACGCTGCTAACCGATGTGTTCCTGCGCCTGATTAAAATGGTGATAGCGCCATTAGTCTTCAGTACCCTGACGGTCGGCATTATGCGCCTTGGCGAAACGGCGACTATTGGCCGGGTCGGCGGTAAAGCCATGGTGTGGTTTATTACCTCGTCAATTCTCTCCATTCTGGTCGGGCTGGTGATTGTCACCCTTGAGCATCCCGGCGCCGGTCTGAACCTGGCGATCCCGAAAGAATCCGTGGATACCGGGCTGGCGGTGAGCGGGATGAGCCTGAAAGGCTTTCTGACCCATACCATCCCGACCAGCATTACCGAAGCGATGGCCAGCAACGAGATTCTGCAAATCGTGGTGTTCTCGATGTTCTTCGGTATTGCCGGGGCGTCGCTGGGGGAGAAATTCAATGCTCCGCTGGTGGCGGCGCTCAACGTGGTTTCCCACATTATGCTGAAGGTGACCGGGTACGTGATGTACGTCGCGCCGCTGGCGATTTTCGCCGCTATCTCTTCGGTTATCGCCTCGCAGGGGTTGGGGATCCTGCTTAACTACGCCTCGTTTATCGGCGGATACTATGTCGCGATCCTGCTGACCAGCGCGGTGCTGCTGGCGGTGGGGTATATGGTGCTCAAAAAAGAGGTTTTTCGCCTGCTGAATATGCTGAAAGACCCGGTGCTGGTGGCGTTCACCACCAGCAGTTCCGAAGCGGCCTATCCGAAGACCCTGGAGCGCCTGGTGGAATTTGGCTGTTCGCGAAATATCGCGTCGTTTGTGCTGCCCATCGGCTACTCCTTTAACCTGGTCGGCTCAATGGTGTACTGCTCTTTTGCCGCCATGTTCATCGCTCAGGCCTATAATGTTCAACTGAGCTTTAGCGAAATTACCGTGATGATGCTGACGCTGATGCTGGCCTCGAAAGGGATTGCCGGGGTACCGCGTTCGGCGCTGGTGGTGCTGGCCGCGACCATCCCGAGCTTCAATATTCCGGTGGCGGGTATTTTGCTGCTGATGGGCATTGACCATTTCCTCGATATGGGGCGCTCAGCGATTAACGTGCTGGGTAATGGGATTGCGACGGCGATGCTGTCAAAAAATGAAGGTCAACTGCAGGAAGAGGTCCCGGAGGCTGAAGCCGCGCCTCAGCAGGCCGAAGCCTGATCGTCGCGCGCCCTCTCTGACGGGGGCGCGTTCCGCAGAGAAAAAGAGGCCCCTAACAGGCACGCAAGGGGCAATGTGACGAAGTAACAGATTCCTCGATAAAGACGTTGTTCTTATTATATAAAAATACGCTCCGGTATTTTCACATTGAGGAACCGGGTAATGGTACCCGCAGCCCGTTACCCCTGAGTAGATGTTTTTGAGGTTACCGATCTTTTTCGGAATCCCGTCGCTAACAAGCCGTCAAATTCCTAATTTTAACGTACAGAATGCGCTCACCGGCGGGCACAGCGCGAGTTTACCAGCGCTCTTTTAACAAGTTAATGAACTGAAAAAAGTCATGATTGTTATTAAGACGGTATTTTTCCATGATTTTGCTTTTGTGCCAGGTGATGGTTTTGGGGGTGACTTTGTTGAGGGCGGAAATTTTAATGATATCAAAGCCATCGATGATGCCGGTGGCGACGGCAGCCTGCGATTTGGAGAGCATTTTATGCGGGCAATGGGTGCAAACGAGCGTGGAGTTGCTGCTCTGCGCGCCGGGGAGAATTTCGCTCCTTTTTAGCTCCTGGGCAATAATTTCGAACATCTCATCGATATTGACCGATTTGATAGAAACAAAGATAACGCCCTTGAGACAGTTAACGATCAGCTCTTTTTCCGGCAGCTTGTCATAGCTGTGCAGGATAATCACCGAACTGTTTTTTTTACGGTTCTTTATGCTGGTATTGCACAGATAGATCTCGCCGGGGAGAACTTCAGCGATGATGATATCTTTATCTAAAAAATCATTATGCTTATAAGAAAAAGCGACTTTAAGATTCCCGCTGCGGCTGATGAGCTCATTGACGACGGAAACCAATGATTCTCTGAGAAAGGTATTTCTGGTGTTGATGGCGATGTTTACTTTTTTCATGGCGTTATTTCCCTGATATATCAACATAACGCCATGTTGTGATCAATCCTCCGGGCGTATGCGGTGATTGTTGCTATGCAGATTTCGTTATTATTAATGTGACTTTAGTTATTTTCTGCGCGTAGAGTTCTTTGCTGAAAACGGAAATTTCTGTTTTCGCCTGTCGCGGATATACGACACAAGACTATAAACAGAAACGCAAAGGCAAAATATGCACAGCAATAAGGCTAACCATGTTTGCATGGCCATAATTGAGATCCTTTAACTTAATTTTTGGTGTTAAAAATGTACCTCGCAGGCACGTGAATATTTTTATACTCTTCGTTAAACCGTGCTCGCGATGCGCGGACGAAATGCGCATGACAAGCGGCCTGCATTCGGCTCGCGCTGAATTCAGCAATAGCCTGATAGCTCAGGTCGCTTTGGGTCGATACGCTCACGACGCCCGGTCAATGTAAGAAAATTCTTAATGTGCTGTCAGTCTCATTTCTCTCATTCCTCTCAAAAACTGAAAAAAATTAACAAGAAACGCCAGGCTGAAAACATATTCGCCATGACCTCGCGCGGATGGCGGAACGGTGGCCGGCGGCGTCGCCGCTGCCGGCTGGGGAAAGGTCAGGAGAGAAACGCCAGCCCTTTGCCAAAAATCGCGCGAATCGGCAGGGTGATGCCCTGTAGGCGGGCCTTGTGGCGCAGGCGGCTGATCACCACGTCGATGCGGTGCAGTTCCGGCTCGCCCTCATCGGTAAACAGCGAAGTGTGCAGGTCAACTTTGCTGCACACTTCATTGCGATTACGCATTAAGACTTCCAGCAGCCGGTACTCTTGCTGCGTTAGCGGCAGGATCCGCCCCGATGGCGCCACCAGGCGCTCGCTCTGGAGAATCCAGTGGGAAGGGGCTGACCGCTCCGCTGATGGCGCCGGATTGACGCCTTCCGCCGGTTGTTGCTGGCGAAGCCGGGAGCCCAGCGCGTGGATGCTCTCCGCGAGGTCGGAAAAGTTGACCGGCTTGATGAGATAGAGGTCGGCGCCGGCGTTTAAGGCCTGGAGCCGATCCTGCTCATGCCCTCTGGCGGTAATGACAACCAGGCCGAACTGGCCAATCTCGTGCAGATAGTCCAGCACGCTAAACCCGTCTTCGCCCGGCAGGCCAATATCGATAAGAACGATATCAACCGGATCGCGATGCAGCTGCCGCCAGAAGGCCTCGGCGCTGCCGACGCCCCAGGCGTCAAAGCCGCGATGGCGCAGAAAAGCCAGCAGCTCGTCGAGTAGATCTGCGCTATCTTCAATGATAGCTACGCGTAGTGTCATGGTTTGTCCTTCTGCTGTCCCGTCAGCGGGAGAGTGAGCGCAAATTCGCATCCGGCTGAGCTATTTTCTGCCAGCCACAGGTCCCCGCCGTGGGCCTGGATGATTTGTCGGGCGACGTACAGCCCAAGACCGGTCCCGGCCGGCGTTGTGGTGTGCGTTTCGCCGCGTCGGTAGCGCTCGTAAATATGCTCGACCTGTTCCGGCGGGATGCCGGGACCGCGATCGCCAATGCGTAATTCAACGTGCTTTTCCTGCTGATAAATCTCGATTCTTATTTCGCCTGCTGCAGCATATTTAACCGCGTTATCGAGCAGGTTGGCGATCGCAATACACAGCAGCCCGCTATCAATAAACAGCACCGGCGAAGGGGATTGCGGGCCGACAGTTTGCCCCTCAAGGGTGACATTCAAATAATGATTAAGCGAAAGATCCACGACGGTCGCCGCCATATGGATGACCGGCAGCAGTTCGGCATCCTGCTTGTCGGCGTGCAGGTCTCGGGAGGAGAGGCGGGCGTCGGCCAGGCAATTATCGGTAAGCTGCACCAGGCGGGTTGTCGCGCGCTGCATGCGGTCGAGGTGCAAGCTCTGGGTGACGGTTGCGGGACTCAGGCGCTGGTTTTCCAGCGCCGCCTGGAGGATCGCCAGCGGCGTTCTGAACTCATGCGCCACCATTCCCATAAACTGGCGCTGGTGGAAGCTGGCCTCGCGTTCAATCTGCAGTTCCCGCGCCAGCTGCTGCTTGCGCACCAGGGTACGGTTTTCCGCCCGCACCCGCAGTACCGCGATGATCAGGACGGTGACGATATGGATAATCAGCGCGTACTGCCAGGTGGAATAAACCATGTTATGAAACGGAATGACGCCGTGAATAGAGAGCAGCGCCAGCCCGGCGGAGACGACGTATACCGGCGGCAGCAGCCCCAACAGCAGGGTGTTGATATCAACCGCTTTGCGCCGCCACAGCATCCATGAGGTGATCAACAGAATCGGCGCGGCGATGAAGAATATCCCCGCTTCAATCTGCATCGCCTGGCCGTAAAACCCTAGCGGGATACTGATCTGCAGAACAATGTTTAAGGCGATCGCCGCCAGCAGCAGTTGATGCAGCCGCGGCATGTTTTTCTTCAAATCGAAAACTTCGCTATGCAACCACAGCGCGGTGGCGTAGCTCACCAGCGACAGGCAGCTAATCATGTAATCCTGCACCGGCAGCAGGGCATCGCCAAAGAGCCATTCCGGGTAGCCATGAAGGGCCGCGACGAGCGGATAGTTGAGCGAGAACAGGCAGATCCCCCACAGCAGGCGTCGGCGCAGCGCGACGGCAAGCCACAGGGCGATACCGCTGGCAATCACCGCCAGGCCAAAATAGAAACTCCAGAAGGCGGTATCGAGGGTGGCCGAACGCACGAACTCCTGCGGCGACGAGAGCGTCGCCAGCAGGATCAGGGTGCTGGTGCTCTGGAGACGGAAGACCATCTCGTAGCCAGCCGCCGTGGGCGGGGGCGGTAAAATCAGCACGCTTTCGCGGTAGTCGAGATCGTTATCGCGGGCGGAAGCGTGGTCGCCAAACTCTTTTTGTTTCCAGGGGGCATCGCTGCCGCAGGGGCGATAAAATACGCTCAAGCGATCGACAAACGACGGACCGAGCTGCAGCCAGCGCTGCTCGCCTGCAAACCAGGCCGCCGGGAGCGAAGTACGTAGCCAGTAGGTCTTTGACGAATAACCGAACGACGGGATAAGCGGCGCCGTTTTTAGCGCCTCCTGTGGCAGCGAAAGAAAGGCGTCGAGGGGCATCGTGTCGCTGGCGTCGGCGTACCAGTAGACCGGGATATCGATACCCAACTGGCGGACTTCCGCGCGCGCCGGCGCCCACCACTGCAGGGAAATAATGACGCCGCACATTGCCCAAAAATACGCGCTGTGGCTCCTGCGAATAAGATCAAAAAAAGCGCACGAACGATTCAATCACGCCCCCTTGCGGCATGGATTAATAAATCAGTACGGTATAAACGAACAGGGACTCTGCTACTGGCACAGATAACCCTCCGCCATTCGGGAAATATACGTGTAGGGCTGGACAACGCAGCATTCTGCTGGTGCCGAAGATATTATTCCAGCGTTATCTACGCGCCGGGGAACTGGCCAGACCTGCTGTAAGAAGATCCTTAATCAAAGTTAACGTATGGGGGAGATGCATAATAAGCAAGCGGAAAGTTCAGTCACGACATACGGATTTACGATGTTATGCCATGAATTCACGCGATAGTTATATAAAAAGTGGCAATAAATTATTTAATCAGCGCATATAAAACCCGATAGTTATATTAAACGTTAATTACCGTTGTTATTGATGGCCGGATAACGGCGGCACATCGCCCACCTCATCAAACGAAGTTGGGTACGGTCCGAAGGTTTGTAGACGGCCAGGGGATGACAATGATTAGCATGGCGTTAACATTCCCGGCCCCTGTTTTAAGGCGATGGATTTTAACTAGTTGAAATGAAATGGATTAATTGTTTGTTTTTTGTCGTAAATGTTAACAGCAGATGCAAAAGCCAAAAATACCCGTATAATCATTGTCCCTTTTCCTGTCTTAAGTTTAAGCTGGAGGCACAATGGAGCTCAGTCGCAGGCAGTTCTTTCGCATCTGCGCGGGTGGTATGGCAGGGACGACCGTAGCATCGCTTGGTTTTCTTCCCTCGTTTTCCGCTCACGCAGAGACGCGTCAATATAAACTCTTAAAAGCTAAAGAAACCCGTAATAACTGCACCTACTGTTCAGTCGGCTGCGGGATCCTCATGTACAGCTTCGGAGATAACGCCAAAAACGTGCGTGAACGCATTTATCACGTCGAAGGCGATCCCGATCATCCCGTGAGCCGCGGATCGCTGTGCCCAAAAGGCGCAGGCGTACTGGACTATATTCACAGCGATAACCGTTTACGCTATCCGGAGTACCGCGCGCCGGGCTCGGACAAGTGGACGCGTATGAGCTGGGATGAGGCCATCGATCGTATCGCGCGATTGATGAAAGATGATCGCGACGCCAACTTTATCGAAAAGAATGCCCAGGGCGTCACCGTCAACCGCTGGACCTCAACCAGTATGCTGTGCTCTTCGGCGGCGAGCAATGAAACCGGGATCCTTGACGGTAAATTTACCCGCGCGCTGGGGATGGTATCGATTGACTGCCAGGCGCGCCTTTGCCACGGCCCGACGGTATCGGCGCTGGCGCCAACCTTTGGTCGTGGGGCGATGACCAACAACTGGGTGGATATTAAAAACGCCAACGTGGTGCTGATTATGGGCGGCAACGCGGCGGAAGCGCATCCGGTAGGGTTCAAATGGGTTATCGAAGCCAAAATTAAAAATAATGCGACGGTGATCGTCGTCGATCCGCGCTTTAACCGCAGCGCGGCGGTGGCTGACCTGTACGCGCCCATTCGCGCCGGCTCCGACAGCGCTTTCCTGCTCGGCGCGATCCGCTATCTTATCGAACACGATCGGATACAGCATGAGTACGTGCGTCACTACACCAACGCCAGCATGATCGTGCGGGAAGATTATGATTTCGACGAGGGGCTGTTTAGCGGTTTTGATCCGCAGAAGCGTCAGTACGATAAAACCAGCTGGAATTATGAACTCGACGCGAACGGCTTCGCCAGGCGCGATGATACGTGGAATCATCCGCGCTGCGTCTGGAATCTATTGAAGCAGCACGTTGAGCGCTATACGCCAGAGCTGGTCAACCGCCTGTGCGGCACCTCGTTACACGATTTTCAGCGCATTTGCGAACTGTTAGCCAGCACCAGCGCTGCGAATCGAACCGCGACAATCCTGTATGCCCTCGGCTGGACCCACCACACCACCGGAGCGCAGACCATCCGCGCTGCCGCGATGCTGCAGCTGCTGCTGGGCAATATCGGCATGGCCGGCGGCGGCGTTAACGCGCTGCGCGGGCACTCCAATATTCAGGGCTATACCGACCTGGGACTGCTTTCGACCAACCTACCGGGATATATGCCGCTACCGTCGGAAAAACAGGTTGATTATCAGAGCTATATTTCACAAATCACCCCCGCGGCGCTGGGCGTGAACGAAGTGAACTACTGGCAAAATACGCCGAAGTTTTTCGTCAGCATGATGAAAAGCTTCTGGGGCGATGCCGCAACAGCGGAAAACAGCTGGGGCTATGACTGGCTGCCGAAATGGGATCGTTTATACGATGTCATGACCCAGGCCGAGCTAATGGCCCAGGGCAAAATCAACGGCTACGTGGTACAGGGATTTAACCCGCTGGCGGCGTTCCCGGATAAAAACAAATCCGCCCGCGCGCTGGCGAAGCTCAAATATCTGGTGGTGATCGATCCGCTGGTGACCGAATCGTCGAATTTCTGGCAGAACCACGGCGAAATGAACGACGTGCGTCCTGCAGATATCCAGACCGAAGTCTTCCGCCTGCCGTCCTCCTGCTTCGCCGAAGAGAACGGTTCGATCGCCAACTCGGGCCGCTGGCTACAGTGGCACTGGGCGGCGGCCGAACCGCCGGGCGAAGCGCTCCACGATGGCAAAATTCTCGGACGCCTGTTTATGCGCCTGCGCGATCTGTATCGGCAAGAGGGCGGCGCAAACCCGGCGCCGGTGCTGAATATGTCCTGGGATTATCACGATCCCCTCGACCCGCAGCCGGAAGAGGTCGCCAGGGAGGCCAACGGCAAGGCGCTGCGCGATATCGTTGACGAGCAGGGCCGGGTAGTTGTCAAAAAAGGCCAGCAGCTGAGCAGCTTCGCGCAGCTAAAAGATGACGGTTCAACCAGCAGCTACTGCTGGGTTTACTGCGGCTGCTGGACCGAGCAGGGCAATCAGATGGCGAACCGCGATAATAGCGACCCGTATGGTTTAGGCTGCACGCCCGGCTGGGCATGGTCCTGGCCGGCGAACCGCCGCATCCTCTACAACCGCGCCTCCGCGGACCCGGCGGGTAAACCCTGGGATCCGCAGCGCTCGCTGCTGAACTGGGACGGCAAACGCTGGACCGGTATGGACGTCGCCGACTATAGCCAGGCGGCGCCGGACACCAACGTCGGGCCGTTTATCATGAATCCGGAAGGCGTGGCGCGCCTGTTCTCGCTGGACAAACTAAACGATGGCCCGTTCCCGGAACACTATGAGCCTGTCGAATCGCCGATTGGCACCAACCCGCTGCACCCGAAGGTGGTCTCCAGCCCGGTAGCGCGCATCTATCACGATGACCTGGCGAATATGGGCAAAGCGGATGAGTTCCCCTACGTGGCGACAACCTACTCGATCACTGAACTGTTCCGTCACTGGACCAAGCATGCGCGGCTGAACGCCATCGTTCAGCCCGAGCAGTTTGTTGAAATTGGCGAGGCGTTGGCGAAGGAGAAGGGCATCGTCGCGGGGGACACGGTAAAAGTGATGTCGAAGCGCGGGTTTATTAAAGCCAAAGCGGTAGTGACTAAGCGAATACAGGCGCTGACTATTGATGGCCGTACGGTGAATACCATCGGTATTCCGTGCCACTGGGGTTTTGAGGGGGCGACGCGGAAAGGATTCCTGGCCAATACGCTGACGCCATCGGTGGGGGACGCGAACTCGCAGACGCCTGAATATAAAGCTTTCCTCGTGAACGTGGAAAAGGCGTAACGGAGACGAATTATGGCTTATCAATCGCAAGACATTATCCGTCGTTC